>NZ_JADDUD010000002.1:0-389308 GCF_015159725.1 Microbacterium sp. R1
TGCGGCATCCGATACCGCCGGTACCCGTTCGCACCGCGCTCCGCGGCGGGGAGCACACCGAGTCGCTCGAGGTCGCGCACCTGCTGCGTCGAGTAGCCGACCAGCCGTCCGAGCGCCGCAGTGGTCATCACCTGCTCTTGAGGGTTCTGCACGTGCCTCCTTGTCTTTCCGGCCCTTGAGCCCACATAAGCACATCAGCCTCAGCATTGAAGGATGGAAATGCAGGAGATCATCGAAGAGGTCCGCTCGTTCGACGGCGTGCTCGTCGTCGCCCCGGAGGCAGGCAGCGACTTCCCCGAACTGTCATGGGGAGACGCATACTTCTACCACGCGCCCGACGGCCGGATGCCGGAGCGCACGCAGCCGTACGGGACGATCATCACGAAGGACTATCCCGACGACACGTCCTCCGCGCTGGACGCTCCAGGGCGCTTCCGGGTGAACATCCACGTCGGACGCGAGCGCGCGGAGTCGATCATCGCGGCGGGGTCTCTCACGGGCGGCGACACCGACCCGACGGCGGTCGACGTCTTCCGGCCTCACCCGTTGTACGGCACCGCCGGCTGGGTGTGCGTGATCAACCCCGCAGCGGCGACGGAGGGTGCCGTGCTCGCCCTTCTCCGCGAGGCGCACGAGGCCGCGCGCGCTCGCACCGGACGACGGACGAGGTGAACCCCATGTCGACTCCGCAGGGCATGACTCTTCAGGGCATGACCGAGACCGACCGTCGGATCGTCGCGGTGTGGGCGGCCGACTGCGCCGAGCGCGTGCTGCCGCTGTTCGAGACCGAGGCCCCGGACGACGACCGTGCGCGCGATGCCATCGCCAGGACGCGCGCCTTCGCGCGGGGCGAGCTCACGGCTGCGGGCGAGATCCGTCGTCGCTTCGTCGCGGGCAGGGCTGCTCGCAGCGCCGTGACCCCTGCCGGCACCGCCGCCGCCCGCTCCGCGGCACAGGCCGCAGGGGTCGCGCACATGGGTGCGCATGCTCTCGGGGCAGCCGCCTACGCCGCGCGGGCCGTCGAGCGGGCACACCCGGACGCCACCGACGCCCGTGCATCCGACGCCCGTGCCGCAGAGGTGCGATGGCAACTCGCACACCTCTCTCCCGAAGCCGCTGCAGCCCTGCGCACCCTCCCACCGCTGGGCACCGATACAGCCGGACCCCTCGGGCCCGGGCTCCTCTCCTCCGGAGCCCTCGGCGAAGTGATCCTCGAGATCCAGGCACACCTCTCCACCTGATCCTCGACCGCTTCAGCCCGGATTCAGCGTCGACCGACCACACTGGAGGAATGCGGATCCTGGTGGTTGACGACGAGGTGCGCCTGGCCGAAGGCGTGCGCCGCGGGCTCGAGGCCGAGGGCTTCGCGGTCGACGTCGCGCACAACGGCGTCGACGGACTCTGGCGTGCACGCGAGACGCGGTACGACGCGATCGTGCTCGACCTGATGATGCCGGGCATGAGCGGATGGAAGGTCTGCGAAGCACTGCGCGCCGAGGAGAACTGGACGCCCGTGCTGATGCTCACGGCGAAGGACGGCGAGTGGGACCAGGTCGAGGCACTCGAGACCGGGGCCGACGACTACGTCACCAAGCCGTTCTCGTTCGCGATCCTCGTCGCACGGCTCCGCGCCCTCGTGCGCCGTGGAGCCGTCGCCCGCCCGGCGATCCTGGAGGCGGGCGATCTGCGGCTCGACCCCGCAGCCCACCGGGTCTGGCGCGGCGAGACCCCGGTGAGCCTCACCGCGCGGGAGTTCTCGGTGCTCGAGTACCTGATGCGCCATCGCGGACAGGTGCTGTCCAAACGCGCCCTCATCGACGGCGTCTGGGACGACGACTTCGACGGCGACCCCAACATCGTCGAGGTCTACGTCGGGCATCTGCGTCGCAAACTCGACAAGCCGTTCGGGCGCGAGGCGATCGAGACGATACGCGGTGCGGGCTACCGGCTGGCGGCGAACGGTGGCTAGCCGTGGCTGGCGCTCCGTGCGCGGCAGGACCACGCTCGGCGCCACCGTCGTCGTCGCCGTCGCCCTGCTGATCGGAGCCTTCTCGTTCTACGGCGTGCTCAGCGCGAGCGTCCACGACAGCACCGAGCGCGCGGCCGAGCAGCGGCTCAGCGAGCTCGCCGAACGTGCCGGCGGGCCGGGCGGCAAGGGGGTGGACGCTCTCGAAGACGAGATCCTGCAGATCCTCGGTCCGGACGGCTCGGTACGTGCCGCGAGCGAGGAGGCTCGCGACAAACTGGGTTCGACCCCGCTCCCCGCAGACGACGACCCGCAGACGACCACCGTCGACGGCGACACCGTCCTGGTGGTCTCGGAAGACATCGACGGCGATCAGACGCTCGTGCTCGCGGTCTCGATGGACGACGACGCAGAGACCCTGGCGACGGTCGCGACGCTGCTCGCCATCGCGGTCCCGCTGCTGCTGCTGCTCGTGGCCGTGACCACCTGGCTCGTCGTGGGCCGCGCGCTCCGACCGGTGGAGCGCATCCGTGAGGAAGTGGACGGCATCACCGCCGAGCGCCTTCACCAGCGCGTTCCCGTACCCGAGACAGCAGACGAGATCGCCGCACTCGCGACCACCATGAACGGCATGCTCGACCGGCTCGATGCATCTGCCACCGCGCAACGCCGATTCGTATCGGATGCCTCGCACGAGCTGCGTTCGCCGCTCGCGACCATCCGCCAGCACGCAGAGCTCGCCCAGGCCCACCCCGAGGTCACCAGCATCGGCGAGCTCGCAGAGGTCGTCTCGGAAGAGGGGCTCCGACTGCAGGGCATCGTCGAATCGCTGCTGCTTCTCGCCCGCCTCGACGAGGGTGCGAGCACGCTCGACGAGGCGGTCGACCTCGACGACATCGCGCTCGGCGAGGTGCGCCGACTCCGCGCGGCCGGGCTCGACGTCGACGGTACCGGCATCCATGCCGCACGGGTGCACGGCGACCCGCGCCTGCTCGGCCAGCTGGTGCGCAACCTCGCAGACAATGCCGCCCGCCACAGTCGAGGTCGGGTGGCGATCGCGGTGATCCCCTCGGACGGATACGTGTTCGTGACGGTGGAAGACGACGGAGCCGGGGTTCTCGCCGAGGAGCGGGAGCGGATCTTCGAGCGCTTCGTCCGGCTCGACGAGGCCCGCAGCCGTGACGCCGGAGGCAGCGGCCTCGGGCTCGCGATCGCGCGCGGAATCGCCGCCTCATCCGGCGGGTCTCTCACGGTCGACGACTCCCGATGGGGCGGCGCACGCTTCGTCCTCACCCTCCCCCGCGGCGCCTGAGCGACGGGTTCCTGAAGAGTCCTTCAGGACGCTTCAGGGAGGCTTCAGCGCCCGCGGGAGAGCATCGAGTCATGGACGACAAGACACCCTCTCCCGACCAGACGCCCGAGAGCACGCCGGACGCGCCGACCGTGCCGGTGGCCCCGACTCCCGATGCCGCAGCGGCGCCGACGGCCCCTGCACCCCCGGCCGGGACGGCACCCGCGCCCGGCGCCGGCGAGCACCCGACGTTCCCGGCGGCCGAGCCGACCCCCGGTGCCACGGCATCATCCCCGAAGGCCGGCCGCAAGCGCGCGCTCGTCATCGGGGGCGGCATCGCGGCAGCCGTGGTCCTCGCGGGCGGCGGCATCGCCATCGGCGCGGCGATCGGCGACGAGTTCGACGACGACGACCGCTCCTCGGTGTCGGACGGCCCCCGCAAGGACGACAGCGAGGATCACGGTCGTCCCGGTGACGGCCCCAGGAGCGACGACCGCGGCGACACCCCCTCGAACGGTCGTGGCCCGGTGACGGGCATCGGTTCCGCCTCCGCCGACGAGCTGATCGCGATCGCGGATGCCGCACGCGGCGCGGCCGACGGCGACGTCACCTCGATCGACGCGAAGCGTGACGGCACCTGGGAGGTGCAGCTGAGCACAGCGGCGGGAGATGAGACCGAGATCCGCGTCGACAAGGAGCTCGCGGCGACCGTCGCCTCCACCGACGCGGCAGACGGCGACGACACCGGCCCGACGCTCATCCTCGACGACGAGACGATCCGCGCACTGGTCGCCGCCGCACTCGCCGAGGCCGAGGGCATGATCACCGACCTCGATGTCGACGGCGACGACGTGAGCCCCTACGACGCCTCGGTGCTCACTGCGGACAGCCGATCGATCGACATCGAGTTCGACGCCGACTTCGCGGTCGTCGGTACCGACATCGACTGAGTCGGTGCGGGCCGCGTCCTGTCGGGCGGACCCGAGACGCCCGGCATGATGGTGCCGCCGCTCCCCACCGGGGCGGCGGCACCATCGCGTCCTGCGGTGGCGAAGCCGATCAGCACGCAAGTCCGATTAGCATTCAAGGATGACGAACTCCGACCCGATCGACGACATCTCCATCGGCGGTGAGGTGATCCGCCTCGGACAGTTCCTCAAGTTCGCCGGCCTGCTCGACTCGGGCGGCGACGCCAAAGAGGTCATCATCGACGGGTACGTGACCGTGAACGGCGAGATCGATCGACGCCGCGGACGACAGCTGCGCGACGGCGACCTCGTGTCGTTCGAGGGACGCACCGTCCGCGTCCGACCGTGACCTCGGCCCGCTGATCGCCGACCGGTCCGCGGCCGCAGTTCAGGCGGTCCGGTAGCGGAGGAACATCACCCCGCCGTTCGCGACCATTCCTCCGGGGAGGTCGAGTGGGCGGGGTGTGCGGTCCGCGAGGGAACGAACGGGACACCCCGCCCCGAGGGCCACGACTCCCCAGCCGTGCCCTCGTGCGCCGGCCGGCGGTTGCACCGCGCCGAGGAGGGCACGGGTCGAACACACTGCCGTTCGCCGACCGACGAGGTCTGAGGTCCGTCGTCGCGGCGTCCCGATCAGATGACCGGTGGAGGTGCGCTGCCTCCGCAGAGAAGACGTTGAATGCGCGGGACCATTACGCGCGACGGGCTTCGGTCAGGATACGGTGCCGGGTGGAGGGAGCACTTTTCGCGCGGTTGACGATGATCAGCACCACGAGGAGGGCGACGATCGTGAGGTCGGCCGCGATGTACGCGTAGTGCGCCCCGTTGGTGCCCGGCGCCTCCGATCCCGCGATCACGAGGTCGCTGCGCCGGTTCAGCACGGGACGGATGAGTGCGACCTCGACGACGAAGACCAGCCAGATCCCGCCCAGGATCATGAGGGGCCCGCGTCCCGCCCGTGCTCGCACGCTCACGAACGTGAGCACCAGGAGCACGATGCCGGCGAGCACATTCAGCGCGGTGAAGACGAGTCGCCCGATGCCGAGCCCGATCGGGATCGTGACGCCGGGTGCGAGGAACTTCAGCGGCGCCTCGAGGAACGAGATCGCGATGATCGCGCCGAGCAGGAACGCGGGCAGCAGCAGCCGCAGGGCCGTGGTCGTCCGTCCCGTCGTCGTCACGTGGTCCTCCTGTCCCGCCGGTCGATGGCGCCCCTCGACGCTACCTCCGCGCTGTCTGGGAGAGGTCAGCATCCACCGGGGAAAAGCCCTGTGCGCTGGTGACGACCTGTGCCCTGGTGAGAGACCTCTGCCGTCACAGCCACTCGATCACCTGCTCGATCAGGATGCCGACGCCGATGACCGTCATCGCGATGCCGGCGATCCGAGTGACGACGGAGCTCGCGCGGGGCCTCGTCCGCAGCAGTCGGCGAGCGAGCAGCCCGACGGTCGTGTACACGACCGCGATGTTGAGCAGATGCAGGCCACCGAGCGCGAGCATCTGCGTCGTCGACGGCCATCCGCTCGCGCTCGTGAACTGGGGCAGCAGCGCGAGCAGGAGGAGCAGGCCCTTCGGGTTGATGCCGCTCACGCCGGAGCCGCGCAGGAACTGCGCCCACCCGCCCGTGGCGATCGGCTCGCCGCTCTCCGCGATGGGGGCAGGACGACTGGCGAGAGTCGTGGCCCCGAGGAAGATCAGGTAGAGCGCGCCGACCACCGTCAGGGTCGTCAGAGTGACGGGATACGCGGTGACCAGGGCGCCGAGCCCCAGGGCGACGGCGACGATCACGACCGTGTAACCCGCGATCATCCCGAGGATCGATGGCGCGATCGAGCGAGCACGCAGGCCGGCGGAGATCGCATAGGCCCAATCGGCGCCCGGCGTCAGCGCGAGCATGACGGCGACCACCCAGAACTGCATGACCAGCGCGATATCCATCGGTTCTCCTCGATTCGAGGAAGAGACTACGAAGAATCACGCGAAAGGTGCTTCGATTCTTCGGGCGACTGACGGCTTCACCTGCAAGAATTGTCACCATGGACGCACTTGACCGGGAGATCCTCTCGCTACTGCAGGACGACGGTCGGATGAGTGCCACGAATCTCGCCGCGCAGGTCGGGTTGAGCCTCTCCGCCTGCCATCGCCGACTCAAAGAGCTGGAGCAGTCCGGAGCGATCGAACGCTACCGGGCGGTGGTCGCCCCGGCAGCCGTCGGCCTCACCTTCGAAGCCATCGTCTTCGTGACGATCGGGCGTACCGACAAGGACACGATCGTCGCGTTCGAGGAAGCCGTCGTCTCGATCCCCGCCGTCGTCGAGGCGCAGCGCCTGTTCGGCGACCCCGACTACATGCTGCGCATCCTCACGCGTGACATGGGTTCGTACCAGGAGCTCTACGACAACACGCTCGGAACCCTCCCCGGCGTGCAGCGCCTCACCTCGACCATGGTGATGAAGCGGCTCGGCGCCGATCGGGCCGTTCCGATTCCCTGAGGCCGGTCCGAAAGCGCCGGAAGTCCTCAGACGAGGGTTCGACGGATGCGCTCCGCGAGCTCTGCGGGCGAGGCATCCACCGCCGCAGTGAGGCCGCCCTCGTCCGACCCGAGCGGCTCCAGCGTCTGCAGCTGCGACGCAAGCAGTGCGGGAGGCATGAAGTGGCCCCGCCGTGCGGTCGCCTGCTCCGCGACCCGCTCCTGCGGCGCATCGAGGTGCACGAAGACGACCGTCGGCGCCGACGCCCGAAGCCGATCGCGGTAGGTGCGCTTCAACGCCGAGCACGCGATGACGACACCGGGGTCCGCGGCGAGCGCCGCCCCCACCCGGTCGAGCCACGGCCATCGGTCGTCGTCGTCGAGCGGGACCCCGGCTGCCATCTTCGCGATGTTCGCCGGCCCGTGCAGGTCATCCGCATCGATGAACGCGACACCGATCCGGCGGGCGAGCTCCCGACCTAGTGTGGTCTTACCCACCCCGGACACTCCCATGACGACGATCGGCCGAGACTCGGTGGTCACCAGTCGTGCACCGTTCCATCCGCCAGCCGGTTGTAGGGCAGATAAGCGCGCTCATACGGGTACTTGCCGGCCTCGTCGACGTCGAGCTCGACGCCCAGGCCCGGCTTGTCGCCGGGGTGCAGCAGTCCGCCACGCCAGGTGAAGGACTGCTGGAACACCTGGTCGGTACGCGAGCCGTGCTGCATGTACTCCTGGATGCCGAAGTTGTGGATCGCGAGGCCGAGGTGCATCGCCGCCGCCATGCCGACCGGCGAGATGTCGGTGGGCCCGTGCATGCCGGACTTGATCTGGTACATCGCCGCGTAGTCGAATGTCTTCTTCAGCGGACTGATGCCGCCCATGTGGGTCACGGCCCCGCGCACGTAGTCGATGAGCTGGTCGCGGATGATGTCCTTGAAATCCCAGACGGTGTTGAAGATCTCGCCGATCGCGAGGGGCGTGGTCGTGTGCTGGCGCACGAGTCGCAGCGCCTCCTGGTTCTCGGCGGGGGTGCAGTCCTCGAGCCAGAACAGGTCGTACGGCTCGAGCGCCTTGCCGAGCTTCGCCGCCTGGATCGGCGTCATCCGGTGGTGGCCGTCGTGCAGCAGCGGGATGTCGGGGCCGAACTCGTTGCGCACCGCCTCGAAGACGCCCGGCAGGTGGTTCAAGTAGGCGCGGGTATCCCAGTCCTCTTCGACGGGCTTCGCGCCTCGGCGGGCGGGCTCGTGGTCATAGCGGGCTTCTCCCCCTCCGGTGTCGGCGGCCTGCGAAGCGATGCCGTAGATGGCCTTGAGCCCGGGAACACCGGTCTGGATCCGGATCGCCCGATACCCCTGGTCGAGGTGCGCGCGCACGGAGTCGAACAGTTCAGGCAGCTCCTTGCCCGACGCGTGACCGTAGGCGAGAAGCCCGGTGCGGCTGGCTCCGCCAAGGAGCTGGTAGACGGGCATCCCCGCCTTCTTGCCCTTGATATCCCACAGCGCCATGTCGACCGCGGCGACAGCGGCCATCGTGACGGGTCCCCTGCGCCAGTACGCGCTCCGGTAGAGGAACTGCCAGGTGTCCTCGATGCGATCCTCGTCGGCACCGATCAGCAGCGGGACGACGTGCTCGGTGAGATACGCGACGACCGCGAGCTCGCGCCCATTGAGGGTGGCGTCACCGAGACCGGAGATGCCATCGGCCGTCGTGAGCTTGAGGGTGACGAAGTTCCGGTCGGGGCTGGTGACGATGACCTCAGCCTTGTCGATGCTCATGCGAGGGTCCCTTCGGGAGTGAGGTGGTCGATGACGGTGCGTGCGCGGTCAGCCGCGGGCACGGCGGAGATGGTGCGGGCGATCACGGCCGTCGCGGGGTCGGTCGGGTCGAGTTCGACGAGGGAGCGGATCCAGCTCTCCACGGCGTGCAGCTGCGCGTCGTCGGCGGCATCGCCGTCCTCTCGGCGTCTCCGCAGGGGAGCGACGAGGCGAAGCGCCACCTTGATCGGACTGTCCCGACGGATCTGGTCGAGCCGATGGGCGATGCGCGGATTCGAGAAGCGGAGGCGCAGATCGTCGAGCCATCCGTCGAGCTCCGCGACCGGCAGGTCGACCGCGGTGCGCTGCGCAGCCCACAGCGCCTCGGTGTCGGCGCGCAGGTCGGCATCGCCGAACGCCTCTGCGATCGTGTCGTAGCCCCGCAACCGCCCTGCTGCGGCGAGGAAGGTGTGCCCGGCGTTGAGCAGGTAGAGCTTGCGCGCTTCGTACGGCCCGACATCGGCGACGAATCTGGCTCCGACCTGCGCCCACTCCGGAGCACCGCCCGGGAACTCACCCGCGAGGATCCATTCCGCGAACGGTTCGGTGACCACCGCGGACGGATCGTCGAGGCCGGTGAGCTTCCGCACGGCGTCGATGTCGGCCGGCGTGACGGCAGGGGTGATCCGGTCCACCACCGTGTCGACGAACGACGCGATGTCTGAGAGTCGCACAGCCTGGGGCCCGGCGGCTTTGCGCACCACGTCCCGCAGCGCCCGACCGTTCTGCGGCAGGTTGTCGCAGCTCACGACCGCGATGGGTCCTGCACCGGCCCGCGCTCGCGCGACGAGGCCGTCGGCGATGCGCCGCGGAACCCCGGAACCGGCCGAGTACCCCGCCTCGGTGACCGTCACGGTCAGAACCGCGACCCGAGGATCGGTGAGAGTGTCGAGCCAGGCCCGCTCATCCGATCCGGGTACCGCCCGCACGATCGACTGCACGGTCGTCGCCCGGTCTCCCTCGGCGGAGCGCTCCAGCACCGTGTACACGCCGTCGTTGCGCGACAGCAGCTCTGCGGCCTCAGGGGCACGCCCGGTGAAAGCGGCGATGCCCCACCCGTCGTCTGCGGTTGCACGCTCGTTCGCCTGCTGGGTGTACCAGGCCTGGTGAGCCCGATGGAAGGCGCCGAGACCCAGATGAGCGGCACGGAGCGGGGGATGCTGCGTGCGCGCAGGCCCGGTCACGATCCGATGCCGGCGGCGCCGGCAGACGCGCGGAGGAAGGCGAGGTCGTCGATCAGGCGCTCCTCCAGCGGAGCATCCGTCGAGAAGTCCTCCAGCGTCACCCAGCCGTCGTAGCCGACCTCGGCGAGGGCGCGGAAATAGTCCGGCACGCTGGCGATGCCCTCGCGAAGCGGAGCCCATGCCGACTCCCAGCGCACATCGCCGTCGAGCCCGGTCTGCCCGGTGCGCTGCCAGACGGCGTTCTTCACATGCACGTGCGCGAGGTACTCCCCCAGGAGTTGCAGGCCGGCGCGAGTGTCCTCCTGCCCTTCGATCACGAGGTTGCCCAGGTCGTGGATCACACCGATGGTGCGCGGGTCGATGCCGTCGACCAGGCGGAGGGCGGCCGACGCCGACGCCGAGATCGTCTGATGGTGCAGCTCGACGAGCACCTTCACGCCGAGTGCCCCCGCCTCGCGGGAGGCCCACTCCAGGTCGCCCCTGGTCTGCGCGAACACCGTGCGATAGTCCTGGGTGTCGTTGAAGGGGATGCGCACGCGCACCTGACGCGCACCGAGTTCTGCGGTGGCCCTGAGCGTCCGCAGCACATCGTCGTGGTCGGGTGCGAGCGCGTAGCCGCCGATGCCGCTGAACTCCAGCCCGGCCTCGCGGGTGATGCGGGCGATCTCGGAGACCGACCCCTCGAGCCCGGTGAGCGGCCAGGTCGCGCGATTCCCGGCCCAGAATCCGGGCGGGTCGGCCTCGTCCTGGTCGGTGATGCGCCACTCGATGCCGTCATACCCGATCGCGGCGATGCGGCGAGCCGCCTCTGCCGGCTCCCAGTCGGGGGTCGCCGCGGTGAACACCGAGAACTTCATGCGATGCCTCCCGTCCGCACGTCCGCATCGTCGACGGTGCCGTCGATCAGGTCGGCGACGCGTACCGCAGAGCCGGTGGTCGCCGACACGTAGATGCCGCGCACCACGGCGAGCGCCAGCAGTGCCTCGGGTACGCCGACCCGCGAGGCTCTCCCCTCACGGATGCTCCCGACGATGTCGGCGTACTGGCGGGCGTGACCCTCGGCGAACGCCTGCGGGTCACGGTCGTCGCCGAGCCGATGCCCCTCGGGCACCCAGTCGACGCTGCGGTCGGCGGTCTCGCCGTCGACCCACAACCGGGCGAGCTGGTCGTTCTCGATGATGCCGGTCCCCTGCGCGCCGTGCACGGCCAGCCGTACCGGCTGCTCAGGGAAGGCGGCGGTCGTGGCGTGCAGAACGGCGAGCGCGCCCGACTCGAAGCGCACCGTGACGACCGCCACGTCTTCGACCTCGACCCGCTCATGCGCGAGCAGCGCGGTGTGGGCGAACACGTCGACGGGGGTGCCGAGGAACCACAGCAGCAGGTCGACGGTGTGCACGCCCTGGTTCATCACGGCGCCTCCACCATCGAGCTCCCACGTGCCACGCCAGGCACCCGAGTCGTAGTACTCCTGCGAGCGCCACCAGGGCACGGAGGCGACAGCGCTCGTGATCCGCCCCAGGCGTCCGGTGTGGGCGGCCTCAGCGACGGCCACCGCGCCCGGGTCGAAGCGGTGCTGGCTGATCACCGAGATCCGGATGCCGTGCGCCTCGGCGTCCCGTGCGATCGAGGCCAGCCGGCGACCACGCTCCATCGACACGTCGAGGGGCTTCTCGAGCACGACGTGCATCCCCCGCGCGACCGCCCTCTCGGCGAGTTCGACATGGGAACCGCTCGGGGTGCAGATGACGACCACATCGATGTCGTCGGGGATCGACTCGATATCGGCGTGCGTGGATGGGCGCTCTCCGCCCAGTTCTTCGACGATGAGGTCGGCCAGCCGATCGGTCGCGGCCGGCACTTCGTCGACGACCGCGACGATGCGCAGACCCGGGGTGACCGCGATCGCTCTGGCATGGTTGACGCCGATGATGCCGCATCCGACGATGGCGACGTCGAGGATTGCGTCGGTCATGAGAGGGTGACTCCGATCTCGTCTGTGAGTGTGCGAAGGGCTCGCCCGGCACGCCCGAAGGCCTCGGGCCCCGAGAAGCCGCCGAGCGCGTTGACGTCGGCGAGGTGCGGTTCGAGCGAGGCGAACCCCGCGTAGCCGTCGTCGCGCAGGGCGGTGAGGGTCTCGCGCAGTTCGCCGTCGCCGTCACCCACCGGTACGACCTCACCCGTCGCGGCGAGAGCGTCCTTCAGCTGCAGATACTCGAGGTGCGGCCGCAGCTTGGCGTAGCCGTCGGTGAACGGCCGGACGCCGACCTGGACGAAGTTGGCGTTGTCCCAGGCGACGCGCAGCCGGTCGGAGCCGACCGACTCGATCACGTCGAGCACGCGCGAGGGGATGTCGCCGTAGATGTCCTTCTCGTTCTCGTGCACGAGGGTGACCCCGGCCGCTTCGGCGGTGCGGGCGAGCGCTGTCATGCGCACGAGCACGTCGTCGCGGATGTCGTCCGCTGAGAGGTGCTCCGCGCGGAAGAACGAGAAGATGCGGACATACGGGGTCTCCAGCACCTCGGCTGCCCGGATCGCCCGTTGCAGCCGACCGACCTCGTGCTCGACCGGCAGGGACACATCGACCTTGCCGATCGGCGACGCGATCGCCGAGACCGCCATGCCGCGCTCGCGCACCACGGACGCGAGCTGCGTGAGCTGAGACTCGTCGAGATCGACGATGTTCACCCCCCACGCGCTGCGCACCTCGATGTGCTGTGCGCCGAGCGCCTGGAGCACGGCGATCTGCACGGCCGGGTCCGGATCGATCTCGTCACCGAATCCTGAGAGCTTCCACGGGGTCATTTCACTCCTCCTGCGGTGAGACCGCCTACGAGATAACGCTGGAACACGAGGTAGAGCACGACGACGGGGATCGCGCAGATGAGCGAGGCCGCCATCATCTGGCCGTACAGGGGCACGGCTCCCGTCTCCTGCGTCGCGCCGAAGATCTGCAGGGCCACCGCGGCGGTGCGGCTGTCGCGGTTGGTCATGACCGAGGCGAACAGCACGTCGTTCCAGCCCTGCAGGAATGCGAAGATCGCGGAGACCACGATCCCCGGCCAGCTCAGCGGCAGCACGATGCGCGTGAGGACCCGGAAGTTCGAGGCACCGTCCATGCGCGCGGCCTCCTCGAGCTCGCGCGGCAGTCCGCGGATGTACGTCACCATCACCCAGGTCGAGAACGGCAGCGCGAAGGTGAGATAAGTGACGAACACCGACCAGTGGGTGCCGATGGTGGGGATGCGCAGCACCGATGAGAGCGTCGAGAACATCACGAACACCGGAAGCAGCATGAGCGTGCCGGGGACCGACTGCAGCCCGAGCAGTCCTCGAAGGATCGTGACGCGTCCGATGAAGGTGAAGCGCACCAACACCCACGCCATCGAGACCGCGACGGCCGCGCAGACGACGGCGACCGCGCCGCAGATCAGGAGGCTGTTGGCCAGCCCTCCCGCGAGATCGACGCTGCGCCACACCTTGACGTAGTTGTCGAGCCGGAGCTCGGTCGGCCAGTACGCGCCGCCGGCGACCGCGACATCCGCATTGATCGAGGCGAACAGCATGTACGAGACAGGCCCGAACACGAGCAGGCACAGGACGATGTTCGCGGCAGCCAGAAGCGGGCGCGGCAGCAGCCGATCCACCTGGCTGTGACCGCCGGGGCGGCTCCGGCGCGGGTTGACCTGCGCGATCGTGGTGGTGGCGCTCATCGCTTCGCGTCCTCTCCGGTGTCCAGGCGCACGGCGCGCAGGTAGATGAACAGGGGGATCGCGACGATCGCGAGCGAGGCCACCGCCATGGCCGCCGAGAGGCCGAACCGGAAGCTCTGGAACGCCGTGACGTAGGTGAGGACCGGCAGCACCTCGACATCGACCGGCGCCGGTATCCCGAAGAGCACGAACGGCATCGTGAAGGCGTTGATGCTGTGCAGGAAGGTGAGGATGAATGCCAGCAGGATCGATCCGCGCAGATACGGGAGGATGACCTTGCGCAGCTTGATGCCCCACCCCGCGCCGTCGAGCGCCGCGGCCTCGTGCACCTCCGCATCCACCGCCTGCAGTCCGGCCAGCGTCAACAGGTACACGAACGGCCAGCTCACCCAGAGCTGCGCGATGACCAGGGTCCAATAGCTCTGCGGCCCGTTGAGCCACAGCCCCGGGTCGACCCCGAACACGCCGAATGCCTCGTCGACCACTCCTTCGGGCTGGAACATCGCCCGAAAGACCGTGGCCACCACGAAGGCGGGGAGGATGTACGGGATCAGGTAGACGGAGCGCACCAGCCCGCGACCGCGGAAGGCGTTCTGCGTGGCCAGCGCCGCCGTGACTCCGATCGGGATCGCCGCCACCGACACGATCAGCGCATAGCTGACGCTCAGCCCGATCCCGCGCAGCAGCGGCGAGGAGGAGAACGCCTCGACGAAGTTGCCCAATCCGACGAACGGCGCCTGCAGCCACTGCCGGATCGTGTACTGGTCCAGGTCGAGCATCGAGATCCAGAAGGCCAGCAGCAGCGGCACCAGGATCAGCAGTGTCATCAGCACCCCGCCGGGCAGCAGCATCCACAGCGGGCGGGGCCGCTCGCTCGGCGGGGTGTCGTCGGTCCGTTTCCGACGCGTGTCGGTGGCGATCGCCATGTGAGTGTCCTCGCGTCGCTACTTGGACTTGTCGAGCGCCGACTGCGCGCTCGCCTGAGCCTCGGCGATCGATGCGGCGATCGCGCTCTGGCTGAGCGATCCCCCCTGCAGGGCGGGCAGCGATTGGACGACCACGTTGGTCAGGGCGAGCTGCGTGTCCCCCCAGGCGCCCGTGAACGGGGTGGCCACCGACTGCGAGGCGGCCTGCACGTTGGCGCTCAGATCGGGGTTGTCCTTCTCGACCTGCGCGGCGGCTTCCACGCCGGTGGGCAGCTCTCCGAAGGTGTCGAAGTAGTCGAGCTGCGACTCGGTGCTGGTCAGCATCTCGATGAACGCGAATGCGAGATCCTGGTTCGGCGAATACTGCGCGACGACGAGGTTGTCGCCGGAGAGGATGCTGGCTGCCTCCTTGCCGCCCTTCGGAAGTTCGGTCTCCCCCGGCGGGATGGTCGGCAGGAGCGCGTAGGCGTAGGAGTCGGCGACAGGTGAGCCAGCGAACGTGGGCTTGGAGTTCGCCGAGGTCATCGGCAGGAAGCCGGCCTTCCCTTCGGCGAAGGCGGCGACGGCCTGCGCGTTCTTCCACCCGACCGATGCCGGGTCGACGAGTCCGTCCTGGTACCAGCCGAAGTAGGTGTCATACGCAGCGGCCACGGCTGGGTCGTCGATCTCCGCCTTCTTGGCGTCGACGTCGATCAGCGGATTGCCTGCCTGCACGCTCATCCCCCAGACGAACTTCCAGGGGTCGAAGCTGTCGGCGTAGCCGATCGCGAGGCCGTGCACATCACCGGATTCGATCTTCGCGGCCGCAGCCGTCAGCTCATCCCAGGTCGTCGGCGGCTCCTCGATGCCGGCGGCGGCAAGCAGCTCGGTGTTGTAGGCCATCACGAAGGGACGGCTCACGAACGGGATGGCGATCTCGTCGTCCTCGCTCGGGCCGGAGATACCCAGGGTGGATGGCACGAAGCGGTCGCGGCCCCCGACCTTGTCCCAGTCGGCATCGGTGAGCTTCACGAAGGCTCCCGTGGCGTAGGCGGTGGGTGTGAAGGTGGTGCCGAGACCGTAGACGTCGGGGCCCTGTCCGGAGAGCACGGAGGTCTGGATCTTCGTGAGCTCGTCGTTGGCGCTGGCGAAGGTCTCGAACTCGACGGTGGCTCCGGTCTTCTCCTCGAACGCATCGGAGACCTTCCCGAACCATTCCTTCTGCTGCTCGGGGTAGAGGCCGTTCGCGGCCATCATCACGGTGAGCGTCTGGCCTGTCCCATCGACAGCGCCACTGGTGCCGCCGTCATCCGTACCAGCGCCGGATCCCGAGCATGCGGTCAACGCGATCGCTGCTGCGGTCATCGCCCCGAGGGCGATCAGGGGTCGAGACTTCATTGAACTCTCCTTCGAGACAGTGAGTGGACGTGACTGCGTCTCCGCCAAGGTAGGCAAGCGTGGCAATTGTTAGCAATCCATTGCCAGTAATTGCCATCCTGTGATTCTGTTGCCCCATGTCGTCCCTCACACCGCCTCCGCACCGGCCGACCCTCGCAGACGTGGCCGATGCCGCCGGCGTCGCGATCTCCACGGCCTCGCGCGCACTCGCCGTCCCCGGTCGCGGGAACCCCGACACCCGCGAGCGCATCATCCGCATCGCGAAGGACCTCGGTTACACCCCCGTCACCGCGTCGAACGCCTCGGCGACACCATCGACCCGCATGGTCGCCGTGCTCGTATCCGACGTCACCAACCCGTTCTACTTCGGCATCATCCGCGGCACCCAGCAGGCCCTGCGGGTGGCGGGCTACTCCCAGATCCTCGTGCATACCGAGGAGTCGCCCGAGATGGAGGAGAGCACGCTCGAAGAGCTGCGCAGCTCTTACGACGGGGCGATCCTCACCGCGTCCCGCCTGTCCGACGAGCGGCTCGCCGAGCTCAGCGCCGAGCTTCCTCTGGTCGCGCTGAACCGGGCGGTGCCGGGAGTGCCGTCGGTGTTCATCGACACACCGCTCGGGTTCGACCAGGCGGTCGAGCACCTCGCCTCGCTCGGCCATCGACGCATCTGCTACGTGGCCGGTCCCCCCACCAGCTGGGCGAGCAACCTCCGCTGGCGTGCCGTGGCGGCCGCGTGCGAGCGCCTCGGGATCGAGCACACGAAGGTGGGCCCGTACCAGCCGCGCACGAAGGCGGGCGCGGCCGCGGCGGATGCTGCGCTGAACACCGGCGCCACCGCGTGCGTGGCTTTCAACGACCTCCTCGCGATCGGCATGCTCATCCGGCTCAAGGAACGCGGCGTTCGCGTTCCGGAGGACATGAGCATCGTCGGCTGCGACGACATCTTCGGCGCCGACTTCTGCAACCCGCCGCTGACCACCCTCACCGCTCCGGTCGAACAGGCCGCACGGCTGTCGGTATCGATGCTGCTCGATCGACTGCAGAGCGAGCGCATCGGCGCGAGCGCACTCACCCGCCGCCACATCGCCGCGCTGCCGACCCATCTGACCGTGCGGGAGTCGACCGGCTCCGCACCGCGCCGTACCCCTGGAGGAGAATCATGAGCAGAGAACTCAGCCCGCACGTCGACCGACTCCTCCCCGCCGATCCCGGCGTGCGAGAGCTCGCCAGGAGGCTGTACGACGCCGTCGCCGCGGCGCCGATCCTCTCCCCGCACGGCCATGTCGAGGCTGCATTGCTCGCCGACGACAAGCCCTTCCCAGACCCTGCGACACTGCTGATCACGCCCGACCACTACGTGCTGCGTCTGCTCCACGCAGTCGGCGTGCCCCTCGACGCGCTGGGCCGGGGAGCCGCGCCCGCTGATCCGCAGGAGGTATGGCGGGCGTTCTGCGCGAACTGGGACGTCTTCCTCGGAACCCCGGTGCGCTACTGGTTCGAGACCTCGCTGTCCGAGGTGTTCGGGGTGACGGAGCAGCCGAGTGCGGGCAACGCCGACGAGCTCTACGCGCACATCGACTCGCAGCTGCGCACCGCCGAGTTCCACCCACGTGCGTTGTTCGAGCGCTTCCGCATCGAGGTGCTCGCCACGACCGACGACCCCGCCGACGACCTCGCAGCTCACGCACGACTGCGCGACGATCCGTCCTTCCACGGGCATGTGCTCCCGACGTTCCGTGCCGACCGTTACATGGACCCATCGGCTGCGGGCTGGACGATCGCGATCGCGGAGCTGTCGGAAGCTGCCGGCACCGATGCCGGGAACTACGCCGGGCTGCTCGAGGCCCTGCGCCGCCGCCGTGCCGCATTCCGGGCAGCGGGCGGCACAGCGACCGACACCGGCGTGCTCGATGCCGGGTCGCAGCCGCTCACGAGCGCCGATGCAGAGCGCATCCACGCCGCCGGGCTCCGGGGCGACGCCACCACGGAAGACGCGAACGCCTACCGTCGCAACATGCTCTACCGGCTGGCCGAGATGTCGTCCGAAGACGGACTCGTGATGCAGCTGCACCCCGGCGTCATCCGCAACCACCACCGTGACACGCTCGCGCGGTTCGGCCCGGACAGCGGACACGATCTGCCGGACGTCGCCGCCTTCACGCGACCGCTCACCCCGATCCTCAACGACTTCGGCACGAACGAGACGTTCCGCCTGGTGCTGTTCACGGTCGACGAGACCGCGTTCAGCCGCGAGATCGGCCCGCTGGCGGGCTTCTATCCGTCCGTCTACGCCGGTGCGCCGTGGTGGTTCCTCGACACCCCCGACGCCATTTCGCGCTACCGGCGATCGGTGACCGACAGTGCCGGGTTCACCAAGACCAGCGGATTCGTCGACGACACCAGGGCCTTCTGCTCGATCCCCGCGCGCCACGACATGTCCCGACGACTCGACGCCGGCTACCTGGCGGCACTCGTCTCCGAGCACCGGCTCACCGAAGAACAGGCCTTCGCATTGGCGCACCGTTTCGTGGACGACATCCCGAGGACGACGTTCCGCCTGCCCGGGGGTACCGCCTCAGCTTCATGAGGTGGACGCCTTCGTCACCCTGCGGACGACGTACTCGACGACGTCGCCCTCCGGGATCGCGCGGGGCCGGAAGCGCACACCGGTCGACGCCCGTGGAACCATGCGATCGACGCGGAAGATGCGCCAGTCGTCACGATCGAGATCCCACGCGAGCAGGTACCAGACCGACCCCCAGCTCACCAGGCGCTGCGGTTCGGTGTGCCGCTTCTCTTCGTCTCCGCCGGGTTTCGTGTAGCCGAAGCGAAGCCGTTCATGGGCACGGACGGCCGCGGCGACCGTGCTGAGCGCCGCGAGGTCGAGCGGGGGTTCGGCCCCAGGAACCACACTCGTCGCCTCACGGATCGCGTCGACGCGACGGCGCAGTCGCGAGGGCATGACCTGCTCGAGTTTCGCGAGGGCGGTGAGCGAGGTCTCTTCGACGCCGAGCCGCCAGGTGGCGGCCACCCCCAGCCCGACGGCGACCGCGACCGCCTCGTCGTCGTCGAGCAGCAACGGAGGCATCGCGGTTCCGGCGGCCAGGCGGTATCCGCCCGCGACGCCGGGGCGCGCATCCACCGGATAACCGAGCGAGCGGAGCTTGCCGATGTCGGCGCGCACGGTCCTCGTGCTCACACCCAGTCGGTCGGCGAGTGCGGAACTCGTCCAGTCGCGTCTGAGCTGAAGCAATGACAGCAGTTCCAGCAGACGGGCCGAGGTCTCGAGCATGTCTGATCCTCTCAGCAAATGCGGAAGCTGGTCTTCCGCATTGCCTGAGAGCGTCAACAGCATGACACAGAACACCTCCCTCAGCCCTTTCCGCATCGACATCCCGCAGGATGCCATCGATGACCTGCACGATCGTCTGACCCGCACGCGCTGGCCGCTCCCCGTTCCCGGACGTGACGATCGCACCGACTTCAGCCGCGGGATCCCGCTTCCCTACCTGCAGGAGCTCGCGGATCACTGGCGCGATGGATTCGACTGGCGGGCGCAGGAGAGGGCCCTCAACGCGCATGAGCAGTTCACGACGGTCGTCGACGGTCAGACGTTCCATGTGCTCCATGTGCGCTCGGCGAACCCGGCAGCCACGCCTCTGCTTCTCAGCGACAGCTGGCCGGCGTCGTTCATCGAGTACCAGCGACTGATCCCGCTGCTGACGGACGACTTCCACGTGGTCATCCCGTCCCTGCCCGGACTGGGGTTCTCGAACCCGCTCTCCGGCACCGGGTGGGATCTGGCTCGAACCGCCGACGCCTACACCGAGATCATGACGCGCTTCGGCTACGACCGGTTCGCGGCGCACGGCACGGACGTCGGCACCGGCATCATCGGCAGACTGGCCGCGCTGCACCCGGAGCACGTCATCGGCACGCACTTCGCCAGCGACCGCGTGTGGCTCGGACTGGTCGGCACCATGTTCCCCGCCCCCGATGGTCTGTCCGAGGAAGAGCTCGCCCAGCTCGAGGCCGCACATGCTGCGAGCGCTGCGGAACGCGGCTACATCGGCATGCACAACCATCGACCCGACACGGTCGGACCGGCCCTCACCGACTCGCCCGTCGGCCAGCTCGCGTGGATCGTGGAGAAGTTCAAGCGCAGGATCGACGGCGGGTACGGGGCGCCGGATGTCGACCGCGACCAGCTCCTGACGAACGTGAGTCTCTACTGGTTCACCCGCAGCGGTGCTTCAGTCGCGCAGTTCTTCTACGAGTCGGAGCACGCCCAGCTGGACTTCGTCATGCCCTCCGGGGTGCGCGCCGGCTGGGCCGTCTTCGACGCGCATCCCCTGATCCGGCGCACGATGGATCCCGCCGGTGCGATCGACCACTGGAGCGAGTTCGCCGCGGGCGGGCACTTCCCGGCGATGGAGGAGCCGGAGCTGCTGGCCGACGACATCCGCAGGTTCTTCCGCGGTCTCGCCTGATCCGCTCAGGCACCGTGCGCATCGATCAGATCGCGACCGCGCTGATCGATGCGTGCGGGCGCCTTCTCTCCTGCACCCTGGTCTCGCTGTCGAGCACCGAGAAGCCGGCGCGCTCGAGCTGGTTCGACATACCCTGCACCGACCAGTAGTGCGCCGTCGTGACGGCGTGCGGGAAAGGCTGCCCGTCCGCCCCGTCGAAGAAGCCGACCAGCAGATGTCCGCCCTCACGGGTCCCGCGGCGAGCGGCCTCGAGCAGATGCGGAAGCCCATCCGGAGTCGCGTGGATCAGCGAGTACCAAGCCAGCACGCCGCCCAAGGAACCGAGCGGGATGTCGGTATCGGCCAGAGACGCCGTCCGATACGAGATGTGGGGGAATCGCGCCGAGGCACCGGCGATGAAGTCCGGCACCAGGTCGATGCCCTCGGCATCGGCACCGCGCTCGACGAGGAACGCCGTCCAGTGTCCAGGACCACACCCCACGTCGAGGATGCGTCCGTCGACGCCGTCCGCCCAGCGACCGATGCGCTCCCGGTCGACGTCATCCATCTGCGCGATGTCGCCGAACAGCTCCGTGTACTCGACCGCACGCGCCGCATACCCGTCGCGCACGCGCGCATCCTCCGTCTCCTGCTGAGCCATGGCCCTCCCCGCTCTCGCGATGATCGGACTCCACGCTATCGAGGTCTCGCCCATAGATGGATGTAACACCTGTTACAGTTTCGAGTGTGACGAAATCGGATGGCTGGCTCGTGCTCCTGGTGCAGGTACCCGCATCACCCTCGCGGCATCGCGTCGCGGTCTGGCGCGAGCTGCGTCAGTTCGGTGCGGTACCCGCAGGGCAGGGCACCTGGGTCACGCCAGATGTGCCTGCGTGCGTCGAGGGGGTCGACCGGGCGCGGGCGCTCGCACAGCGCGGCAACGGCGACATCCTCGTGCTTCGCACCCAGGCCGACGGCGGTGACACCGCCGCACTTCGGAAGCTCTTCGACGCCGCGAGAGCAGACGACTGGGCGGAGTTCGTCGCCGACTGCGCGAAGTACCGCGCCGAGATCGCGCGTGAGATCGAGAAGAAGAAGTTCACGCTGGCCGAGCTCGAAGAGGAAGAGCAGAGCCTCGACCGACTGCAGCGCTGGCACCGCACGATCCGCGCCCGCGACGTGTTCGACTCCGCCTCGTCCAAGGACGCCGACCGCGAGTTGGCCGCGTACGTTCAGGATCTCGCCCGGTTCGCCGACCTCGTCTACCAGGCCGTCCACGCGTGAGCCTGCCGACCGCCGCCGCACCGGCGACCCGCCAGGTCGCACCGCTGTATGCAGCCGGCTTCGTGACGGCGTTCGGCGCCCACAGCATCGCCGCAGGCATCGGGGCGACCGGCGGGGACATCGGTCTCGACCTCCTGCGTCTGGGAGCGCTTCTGGCGATCTACGACCTCGCCGAGGTGTTCCTCAAACCCGTCTTCGGCTCGCTGTCCGACCGGATCGGCGCCAAGCCGGTGATCGTGTTCGGGCTTCTGGCCTTCGGCGTCGCATCGCTCGTCGGGGTGTGGTCGTCGAGCACGGCAGCCCTCGCGATCGCACGGCTCGGGCAGGGCGCCGCAGCCTCGGCGTTCTCGCCCGCTTCCTCGGCGACGGTCGCACGGCTCGCGGCCCCCGGCGCGAAGGGGCGATACTTCGGCAGATACGGGTCCTGGAAGGGCCTCGGCTACACACTGGGTCCTCTCCTCGGCGCCGCACTGATCTTCCGGGGCGGCTTCCCCCTCCTCTTCACGTGCCTGAGCGCGCTCGCCGTCCTCACCGCGATCTGGGTGGCGATCTCCCTGCCCCGACTCGAGCCGCTGCCTCGACCCCGGTACACGGTCGCCGACCTGGTCCGTCAGACGACGGAGCGGGGCTTCCTCATCCCGACGCTCGTGCTCGCCGCGTCCACCGGCGCGCTCGGTGCGGCGATCGGCTTCCTCCCCGCTCTCGCCAGCAGTGAAGGTGCTCCCCTCTTCGCGAGCATCGTGATCGCCTCGGTTCTGGCGCTGAGCTCGGCACTCACCCAGCCCTGGGCGGGCAGGCTCCGCGACAGCGGCCGCCTGAGCGATCGGACCGCGATGACACTCGGCCTCGCGGTGATCACGGCCGGCATCCTGGTCGCCGCGTTCGTCCCCGTGCTCCCGTGTCTCTACGTCGCCGCCGGCCTGCTCGGCATCGGGATCGGCATCTCGACGCCTTTCGCCTTCGCGCATCTCGCCGAGACGACACCACCCGAACGGATGGGGCGCACGATGGGCACGGCCGAACTCGGCCGCGAGCTCGGCGATGCCGGTGGGCCGCTGCTGGTCGGAGCCGTCGCGGTGGCGGCGACGCTTCCCTGGGGTCTCGCGGCACTCGCGGTCGTGGTCGCCGCTTCGGGAGCGACCACCCGGGTCCTGCCGCGATCACCGGGAGGAGAGCGGGCGGAGAGCGACACCTGATGCACTTTCGTCGCCGACGCAGGCCGCCCGATGGAACCGGATCTCCGTGCCGGACGAATACCTAGTGTGAGCAACGACAACGACATCATCCGCGAATCGCTCGAGGCCGCGGAACGGTTCTCCGAGATCTTCGAGCGACATATCGGCGCCGTCTCGGCCTACGTCGCCCGCCGCGTCGGACCGGCTGCGAGCGATGACATCGTGAGCGAGACGTTCCTGATCGCGTTCCGCAAGCGGAGGCGCTACGACTTGACGCGGAGTTCCGCGCTGCCCTGGCTGATGGGCATCGCGACGAATGTCCTCGGACAGCACCGAAGGGCCCAGGCGCAACACTGGCGCGCGCTGCAGGCGTCCGTCGGTCAGCACGACCAGGTGGCTGCCGACGATCACGACCGCTCCTCCTCGCAGCTCGATGCAGCAGGCGAGATCGAGCGCCTCTACCCCCGCATCGCCGCGCTGACGGCCCGTGACCGCGAGGTGCTCTTCCTGCACGCCTGGGGCGATCTCACATACGAGCAGATCGCCGCGGCGCTCGCGATCCCGGTCGGTACCGTGCGTTCACGCCTCAGCCGCATCAGGGCGAAGCTCGCCGCTCCTCCCCCGCCGTCGCCGGCTCAACCCCACCGGCCGCGCGCGGCGACCACCCACATTCGACTTGCCGAGAAAGAGACCATCCATGGACATCCTTGACACGGTGCGGGAGATGAAGCCCACCTACCCCACATCGCCGCAGGCACCTCGCCGCGCCCTCCACCAGGCGATCGCGCAGTCGCGACGTCGCCGCCCACTCGGACGGATCATCGGGATCTCCCTCGCGGGCACGGCGGTCGCCGCGGTCGCCGTCGCCGCCTCCGTACTCATCCCGCCGGGAGTCGTCGGCCAACCGCCGGCCGCCTCGGCATCGACCTATCTCAACGAGACCGCGGCCTCCATCCGATCGGCTGCCGCGCAGCCGGTCCAGGTGACCATGGCGACCAGACACCTGCGCCTCGTCGGTGGTCGGAATGAGCAGTCCCCTCCGTTCGGCAGCTTCAGGACGGATGCCACGGGTGCCGTCGTCACCGAATCGGCTGTGACGTATCTCCATGCGGCGGACGGAAGCTCGTCGCAGACGTCGCACACCGAGTTGCACGCCACCGAGACCTACGGCGACGCCACGGCCGTCCACCGCGCCTGGACTTCGTACTACGGGTCATCCTTCCCCATCGGCGCGGAGCCCCTCACGGTGCGCGATGTCGACGTCGACGCCCCTCCCATCGGGGAACTCCCGGTGTCGACCACCGACTTCCCGTCGGACCCCGCGGCCTTCCTCGCCGCATGGACGACCGGCATGGAGGATCAACTGATCGCTGCCAAAGCAGAAGCGGCGAGGATGCCCATGGACGGCGAACCGGAGTCGAACGGACTGTACGCGAGCATCGAGGAACGGCTCGACATCCCCGCCGCGGAGCATATGCTCAACGAACTCGGACATTCAGTGCCCATCCTCTCCGCCTCCCCGGAGTATCGCGCGACGTTCCTGGAGGCACTCGCCCTGGCAGACGGGATGGCCGTTGAGAACGACGCCTCCGCCGACAAGATCCTGGTGTACGAGACCGACGACGCCCGCTTCCGCCTGACGGTCAATCCCCCGACCGGCTCCATCCTCCGGATCGAGAAGTTCCTGCTCCGGGTTCCCCCCGGTCCCGGGAACGTGTCCATCGAAGACACCACTCCCGTCGAGGTCGGCTCCGCATCCTTCCTCCCGAAGGAGGTTCCGGATTTCGCGGTGACCTTCACGACGGAACCGGTGGGCTGAGCCCGGCACTCCGCAGTGCGCCTCCGCATCCCCTCGGGTGCGGAGGCGCACTGTCGCCGGGCTCAGTCCGCCGCCGGCACCGCCGCGATCACCCGGATCTCCCTCGTCGCGGCATCACCGAGGATGCGCAGCGCCTCCTGATAGGCCTCGGAATGGTACGCCGCCACCGCAGCCTCGAGATCCGGGAACTCGATGATCGTCGTGCGCAACGCCGACTCGCCTTCCAGCACTGCGAGAGGCGCACCCCGCGCGAGGAACCTTCCGCCCCCGGCCCGCATCGCGGGACCTGCGCGCTCGACGTACCGCGCAAGCGTCTCGTGATCTCGAATGCTCGTGAACGTGTTCACCCAATAGACAGTCACCGTGATGCTCTCCCGTCGATCTCGGAGAATCCATCCTGAGCGACCGGCGTATGTCCGACCAGGCCGAGAACCGCCGACGATCGACTCGATCCTGCCGATTCCGCTCGAACGCAGGCTCGGCGCCGACTCGGTGTTCGTGCGGGCCAGGACCGGGCTGACCGCTACCGGAGCAGCATCAACGACTACTCTCCGTCGCCAGCGCGAGATCGGCGGATCGGCCGGAGAACTGTTCGGACGATCCCCACCACGACTGCTCCCACGACGCCGCCCACCGTGTTCCAGACGATGTCCTGCACGTCGGGAACGCGACCGGGTATCGAGGCCTGTACGTGTTCGATCGCGAACGACGTACCGAACACCAGCACGGGCGCGAGTATCCAGAGGCGCCTGCTGAGCGCGAGCGCCACTGCGGCTCCGAGCGGCACGAAGAGCAGAGCATTGAGAATGCTCTCCAGCTGGAGATAGCTCATCGGTTCGACCAGCGGCGCGGCGAAGACGTGGGCGAAGTCCATCAAGAGCGCGCGGGCAGGACCCGCGAATCGGCGCGGTGTCAGTGTGACGGCGACGACCGCCAGCGCTGCGAGACCCGCGACGAGCAGCCGGGGACCGGAGGATGCGCGAGGGCGAGCAGAGGGGTTCATACGTCCACCCCACCGCATCCGATGTTGCGTGAGCGTATGCGTTTCGGGCTGTAGAGCGTCGCGGGTCGGGGCGGCTACCTGACCGAGGTGCCCTTGCCGATGTGCTCTAGCCTGGCGAGGTGATCACCGCACCACGCCGCTTTCCCGCCGGAGCCGAGCTTGACGTCCTCATGCGACTGTACGGATACCGCTTCACACGGACCGGCGGCATCTCCGGGGCCGACCGTACGGACGACTCCGGCGATGTGGCGGCGGCGTCATCGTTCGGCTGGCCGATCCGCGCGGTCGAGCGTCCCACTCCCGCCGATGTCTTCGAACGTTCGATCACCGCCGCCTCGGCGCTGGACGAGGATGCGGTGCTCGGCGCTTTCGTCGCGGGCCTCGGCAGCGCCGCACACGGACGCCAGATCGTCATCTCCTTCGCCTGGGCACGACACCTCGCGACCGCTCCCGTCGACGTCGACGGCCTCCCGGACTGCGGGTTGGCGCGAGGGCAGGGAGAGGCTCATGAGTTCGACGCGACCGAGGTGCTGCTGCGAATCGCGCTCGGCTGGGCGTGGAACGAACAGCCGGCCCGCTATCTCCCTGACCTCGAGACCGCTGCCATGATGGGACTTCCCGTTCCGACGCAGGAGGACCGCGAGCGACTGCGCACCCTCATCGAGGTGATCGACTCGCAGCCGGCCGGCACGACGGCGGGCGGACTCGAGAAGGCCGTCGCCCGCGCCAAGGTCATCCCGGGAACGGACAAGTACCAGCGGTACGGCATCCTCATCGGACTTGCCGAGTACGGTCTGCTGCCGAGCACGCTGCCCCCGAGCTGGGACCGATTCGTGTCGCGCGGGGAAGTCGCGGACGCGTGGGCTGGCGGTCCGCGGTCGGACATCACACCGCCGCTCTCCGGATGGCGCGGAGGCATCGACAGGAAGCGTGCGGATCGGCTGCTCGCCCTCTGACCGTCGGTCTCCGCCCCTCCCCGCGTGGCGACGCCTCATCAGGGAGGATTCGCACTCAGTTGAAGTCGCCGCCGGGAGCCATGTCGGCGAAGCGCGAGTAGTGCCCCTGGAACGCGACCGTGATCGTCGCGGTCGGACCGTTACGGTGCTTGGCGACGATCAGGTCGGCTTCACCGGGACGCACGTCTTTGTCGTAGACCGAGTCGCGGTGCAGCAGGATGACCATGTCGGCGTCCTGCTCGATCGAGCCGGACTCTCGCAGGTCGCTGATGGCGGGCTTCTTGTCGGTGCGCTGCTCCGGACCACGGTTCAGTTGAGACAGGGCGATGACCGGAACCTGCAGCTCCTTGGCGATGAGCTTGAGGCTTCGCGAGAACTCCGAGACCTCCTGCTGACGCGACTCGACGCGCTTGCCCGACGTCATGAGCTGCAGATAGTCGATGATGACCATGCGCAGGCCCTCGCGCTGCTTGAGGCGACGGCACTTCGCCCGGATCTCGACGAGCGTCATGTTGGGGCTGTCGTCGATGTAGAGCGGAGCGTCGTTGATGCGTCCTCGCGTGGCGGCGACCGTGGTCCAGTCGCGCGGGTCGAGATTTCCCTTTCGCATGTTCTGCAAGGGGATGGCACCTTCGGCGCTGAGCAGACGCATGGCGATCTCGCTCTTGCCCATCTCGAGCGAGAAGAAGACGGAGGGGAGGTTGTGACCGATGGACGCCGCGCGCGCGAAGTCGAGCGCGAGCGTGGACTTACCCATGGCGGGTCGAGCGGCGACGACGATCATCTGACCACCGTGCAGGCCGTTGGTGAGCTCGTCGAGCTCCTTGAAGCCGGTCGGCACCCCGGTCATCGACCCGTCGCGACCGCTGGCAGCCTCGATCTCTTCGAGCGCGGCGTCGACGGCGATCTGCAGCGGCACGTAGTCTTCGGCCGTCTCGGATCCGGTGATCGAGTAGATCTCGGCCTGCGCGTTGTTGACGATGTCGGTCGCATCGCCCTCACCGGCGTAGCCGAGCTGCACGATGCGGGTGCCGGCGTCGACGAGGCGGCGCAGGATGGCGCGCTCCGAGACGATACCGGCGTAGTAGCCGGCGTTCGCGGCCGTGGGGACGATCGACGTCAGCGTGTGCAGGTAGTCGGCGCCGCCGGCGCGACCGAGCTCGCCGGTCTTGATGAGCTCATCGGTGACGGCGACGACGTCGGTGGGCTCGCCGTGCGAATACAGCGACAGGATCGCTTCGAAGATCAGCTCGTGCTTCGGGATGTAGAAGTCGGCGCCCTTGAGGGTCTCGATGACATCCGCGACCGCGTCCTTCGACAGGAGCATTCCGCCCAGGGCGCTCTGCTCGGCGAGGAGATCGTGGGGAGGCGTGCGCTCCGGCGCGCGCTTCGCGCCCATGCGCTCCTCTGAGATGTCGGCGATCGACACAGTCTTCCCTTCGATGCGACGTTTCCGATGCGATGTCGTGGTGCGACGTCCGGGGGCGGGCCCCTCGGGTCTCGGCGCTCACGCCGTCCTGAACAGCAGAACAGAGGCTTCCGACATTCGGTCGCTCGCCCACGCTACGAGCGACTGTTTCCCCATGCAAGACGGCCTGTGGATAACTCTGTGGAGAGCGTGCGAACAAGCCTGGAGTGTCTGTGCACAACGGGTGTGGATAACCCCGTGGAGGAGCGCGTATCCAAACTTTTTTATCGGGTTTGAACAGGCTTTTATCGATTCCCCAGGCTGTGGATGAAAATCAGTTTAAATCGGGCGTTGAAGGTTGCCCTCTGCGCGTTCGGGATGTGTAGAACCTGGGGAAAGTCAAGCCGAGATTTCCTCGGGCGCGTCACGCGCTGACATCCGCAGAAACCCGCGGATAACCCCCTAGACAGATCGCCTGCGCGCGAGTATCGTCACCCGCAATCGACGCACCTGCGTCGACAGGCGTTGCCTTCTGAGGGGGAGGCACACGTGCTTGGCCTTCTGAGGGGGAGGTTGACGTGGACGCTCGAGCCACCCGACGCGGCATATCTGCCGGCGTCTTCTGGGGTGGCATCGGCGTGCTCGCGTTGACGACGCTCGCCGTGCTCTTCGCGGGCGGGTCCGCGCACGCGGACGAACAGGAAGACGGCCCCCTCGACGGACTCACCACACTGGTCAGCGAGACGGTGTCCACCGTCATGACCCCCGTGGCTCCGGTGGTCACGCAGGTGGTCGCTCCCGTGGTCACTCAGGTGGTCGCCCCCGTGCAGCAGGCCGCCCCCGCCGTGGTCGCCGCCGTCACGCAGCCGGTCACGAGTGCACCGGTCGTCGGGCCGACAGTGGCACCCGTCGTGAACGCCGTGACCGAGACGGCGGCCACCGTCGTCGCCCCGGTCACCGATACCCTCACCGGAGCGCCGGTCTCGCAGATCACCGACCCGGTTCTCGAGGCCGTGTCCGGCATCCCCGTCGTCGGCGGACTCGCCTCCGACCTCGGCCTGATCTCGGCGGTCGGCGACGTGGTCGATGTCGTCGACGACACCACGGCCCTCCTCGGGAACGTGACGAACGAGATCGTCCCTCCCGTACTGGAAGCCATCGACCCGACGAATCCTCCGACGACCCAGGAACCGATCCAGGAACCAGGCGAGGTCTCCGGCGTCATCGCCGAACCCGCGGTCGTGGCGGCCGCCGTCCTCGCGACGCAGCCTGCCGCCGCGACACCATCGGGGACACCGACCTCGGGGTCCGCCCCCGTGGCACCTCCATCGACCCTGCGCTCAGCGATCGAGAGCACCACCGCTGCCCTCGACCACACCACTCCTGTGCCCGCGGGGTCTCCGCCCGGAGGCGCGCTCGGCACCGCGGTTCCCGCGTCTTCCTCTGCCGGTTCCGGCGGCGGAAGCGGCACGTCCCCCGCGCGTCTCAGCGACGCGAACGCTTCTCCGCTCCGTGCTGGCGAGCGGACCTCCGGCGCTTCCGACGACCAGGTACCCTCCTCGCCGGTCGCCGACACCGACGTCTCTCCTGACTGACGGATCGTCACGTCTTTCCTTCCGAGGAACGACAGATGCCGTGCTGCACGCGCACTCCGATCGCGTGCACCCATCAGACGATCCACCCAGTCAGGAGAACCATCATGCGTACTTCCTTGAAGCGGGCCCTCTGGGGCACGCTCATCGCCGGGGGCATCACGCTCTTCGGCGCGACGGTCGCGAACGCGGCCGAGACGACCGGAGACGACGGACTGCTCTCCGGAACCCAGGCGGAGACGGCGATCACCGCCCCGGTCTCCGTCGTGAACAACGCCATCTCCGTGGTGAGCGACGCCGTCGTGTCGAGCTCGCCAGCCCCCGCGCCGGCGCCCGCCCCGGCACCTGCGCCCGCCCCGGCACCTGCGCCCGCTCCGGCACCCGCACCAGCACCCGCACCAGCACCAGCACCTGCCGAGACGAGCGGCGAGTCGGGGACGGCGTCCGGTACTCAGGCCGCCGTCACCGTCAACCTTCCCGTGACCGTGTCGAACAACGCCGTGAGCGTGACCGACACGTCGACGACCAGCGCCCCGGCCGGGACTCCCCAGAGCTCGGCTCCCCAGACCGACCCATCGGCCGGGGCGCCTCTCGTGACCACGAACGGCCTGGACGGAGTGCTCTCGGGCAGCCAGGCACTGCTCGCGGTCAACGCGCCGATCACCGTGACGGGCAACGCCGTGTCGGTTCTCGGCGACACCGAGAGCACGGCTCCGACCGGGCAGGGAGCCGCAGCACCGGCGCCCTCCACCCCGACCGGATCGACGACGTCCGGTGAGGACGGCGTCGGCAGTGGCACACAGGTCATCGCGCCCGTCACGGCACCCGTCACGGTGTCGGGCAACGCGATCTCCCTGCTCGGCGACACGAGCTCGACGGGCGCCGGCACCGCCGGTCCGTCTGGCTCGTCCGCTCCGGCCACGTCGGCGGGCACCTCGGGCGACGACGCGATCCTCGGCGGCACGCAGGCGACCGCGCCCGTCACGGCACCCGTCACGGTGTCGGGCAACGCGATCTCCCTGCTCGGCGACACCTCGGCCACGGGCAGCGGAGCGGCTGCGACCGCATCCCCCGCTCCCGCGACCGGAGGCAACACGACCACCGGAACCGACAGCGTCCTCGGCGGCACCCAGATCACCGCACCCGTCACCGCCCCGATCGGCGTGACCGGCAACGCGATCTCCGTCCTCGACGACGCCACCGTCACCCGCACCGGAACCGGCGGGACCACCACTCCCGCCCCGGCCACCGGAGGCAACACCACCACCGGAACCGACGGCATCCTCGGCGGCACCCAGGTGGCGCTGCCGGTCAACGTGCCGATCACGCTCGGCGGCAACGCCATCTCCGTGATCGGCGAGGCCACGGTGACCGATCCCGGCACGGGAACCAACCCCGGTACGGACCCAGGAACGGACCCAGGCACGGATCCCGGAACGGACCCGGGAACGGATCCCGGCACCAACCCGGGCACCGACCCCGGCACCATCCCGGGCACGAACCCCGCCAGCTCGACCCCCGGCACGTCCGGAGCCGCTTTCGCCTCGGGCGCAGCGACCACCGGCCAGGCCCACGGACTCGCGATGACGGGTGGAGCGCCCGCTGAAGGACTGATCTCCCTCGCCGCGATCCTGCTTCTCCTCGGAGGCGCTGGACTGCTGCGACGCCGCCGGCTGACGGCGTAGCGATGACGCCGGCGGTGCGCTCGTCCTCGGGGGAGGAGACCCGCACCGCCGGTGCGCCGCTGCGTCCACCCCATACGTCGACGGAGTCGTAGCCCCCAGCTCACACCGTCGTTCGACGCCGGCGCAGAAGGGCGGATGCCCCGTGGAATCCCCACCCACGGGGCATCCGTCGCGCCCGGAAGCGGGTTATCGGCGTGCCGGCCGGGAGTGCGGACGGATGCCCGGGCGGTTCATGCGCTCCCGCGCGATGGTTCAGAGCAAGGCGCCCAGGCGACGAGCGAGGACATCGGCCTGCTGCTCGGCGATCTCGTCTGCACCCGGTTCGTCCGGCTCGAAGCCGCTGATACCCGCATGCATGAGCACTCGCGCCTGGGCGGGGCGCCGGAGCTGATCGAACGACATCGGAAGGGCGGTGCAGCGGGAGTCTCCGCTCAGCAGATGCGCGAGTTCGTGGACGACCACATGCAACCGGTACCAGCGCGGGTCGGAAGCCCGGACGGGGATCCTGGCGCGATCACCCTCCACCAACACGTGCCTGGGCGTCGCCTGCCATTCCGCCTCACCGAGAACCTGCACTTCGATATCGATCCCCATCATGGCGGAGACCCGATCCGTGACGCATTGCACGCTCGCCCCGCACTCGACCTCCAACTCATCGATAAGCCGATCCGCTGGGCTTCGACCACTCACGATTTCCCTCACCCCTCGCAATGCCCGGCCCCCTTTCGACCGAGCAACCCTCACACCTGAGAGATGGAACGGGAGGTCGGATCATTACGCCGAACCGGGGAGACTTTCGTCCAGTCTTCGACGACCTTCGACCAGCCCCGACGCGCGCTATGGCACCTGGAGCACACCGCCCTCGTCGATGAGCGCCGCCGTGTCGGGGAAGTCACGCCGACTCCGCTCGTTCATCAGGTCGGTCACCCGACCGGTCGAGTCGGGATGCGGCGCGCCACCGTCGAACTCGAACCGCACGGGTCGCACCCGCCCGGCCACGAGGCTGCCGTCCGCTCGCAGCCGGACGGAGAGATAGGCGCCGTAGCGTGTCTCCTCCTCGGCGCCGAACACTCCCCCGCCCCCGAAGTTGCCCAGGCTGTAGGCGATCAGACACCCGCGGTAGAACTCCGCCCCGCGGAGCACATGCGGGCCGTGTCCGATCACCAGATCGGCGCCCGCGTCGACCGCTGCGTGCGCGAACGCGATCGGGTCTCCCCTGTTCTCGCCGTACATGAACTCGGTGCCCGGTGTCACCGCGTCGGCGCCGGGGCCCTCCGCCCCCATGTGCGCATGCACGACCACGATGTCGGCCTGCGCCGCAGCAGCGCGCACCAGCTGCCGCACGTGCCGCAGGTCGGTGATGCGGTTGAAGCCGCTGTAAGGCGCGAATCCGACCATCGCCACCGAGGTGCTCCCGACGCGGGTGACGACGATCTCGTCGCGCTCCCCCACGGCGTCGATCCCCACCGCACGCAGGAGCGTCCTCGTCTCGTCGAAACCCGTCCTCCCGTAGTCGTGGCTGTGGTTGTTGGCCTGGTTGAGCAGGTCGAAGCCCTGCAGGTGGGCGGCGGCATCGGGATCGCTCCGGAACGCCAGGCAGCTCGCGCTGCGGCCGCACTTGTCGTACCCGGTCTCCGCGCTGATCGCCTGTTCGAGGTTCCCCGTGACGATGTCCTCCGTGAACCACGGCCGGACATCGTCGAAGTATGCCCGGCCGCGATCATCCGGCACGGCGTGCTGCACGTCGTAGAGGAGGACGTCCCCGACCGCTCCGATGCTCACCTCCCCCGAGCGCGTCGCAGACGAAGCGCGCGCCTCTGACGTGCGCGCCGGGAACGCCGCCGCCGCGCTCAGCCCGACGGCGATGGCGACCAGCACCAGCACCGCCACCGGAGTGCGCCAGGGGATGCGCGGGCGAGCAGCACCACTCTTCCGGTCGGCCCGCAACCGGGGAAGATCCCAGAGCCAGGACAGCCCATCGCGCTCCGTGAGCCGCGCGAGGAAGACGCAGGCCGCCACGAGTGCACCCGTCAGCAACGGCGGGAGCACCAGCGCGCCCACGAGCTGTGCGGCGCTCCCCGCGTCGGACAGGGGACCCACCAGTGCGGCATCCGCGAGCACCAGGAGCGGCATGTGGAGGAGGTAGACCGGCAGGGTGCGTGCCCCCAGCCATGTCAGCCCTCTCCCCAGCAACGGCACCCCCGGGAGCAGGGTCGCGACGGCGAGACCCATCGTCACTCCGACGAACGACACGATCGGCCAGACGCCGGGCACCTGCTCCGCGCCCGTCACTCGCATCACGGCGTAGGCGGCAAGGTAGGCGAGCAGGAGCACCCCTGCCGCGAGACGCCGCGGCCGTGCCGTGAAACGACCGATCCGCGGCGCGAGATAGGCCCCGACCAGGAAGAACAGCAGGTTGTAGAGGAGCGAGCCTCGATTGCTCACCACGTCGACCACGCCGGCGGCGACTGTGACAGACAGCGCCGATGCGGCGACCAGGAGCGTCCAGCGCGGAAGACGCTGCAGCCCCTTGGCCACGAGGAAGTACAGCGCGAGCGCGTAGAGGTACCAGGTGTTCGGCGGGCTGATCGTCACCCCTTCGACGAACTCGGACACGCTGCGGGGAACGAACGTGGGGAAGTCGGGGAACGCCCACATCGCGAGCATGTGGATGAGGGTCCACACCAGATAGAGGTAGAGGAAGCGCACGACCCGAGGTCGCCACACGGCAGCCCACGGCCGCGCCAGTGCACCGGCGGCGAAGTAGCCGGAGACGAGCAGGAACAACGGCATCAGGAACGGCCAGATGAGATCGCTGGCGAGTCCCCAGACACCGGGGATCGGGATGCCGATGCGCCAATCGACCTGCAGGTACGTCTTCAGCACGACGTGCCAGAAGACCACCAGGACGATCAGCAGCCCCTTCGCGGCATCTCCCCACGCCGCCCGGGGTGGCGACGAGACCACGGTCACGCGCGGAGGCCGGTTCGGCGACGAGACGTGGGGTTCACCAGGAGAGCACTCATGCCTTCGAGCCAAGCGCAGCCGATGTTGCGGGAGTGTATGCAGAACCGCATACGTTCCCGCAACCGTGCTCTTCCCGGCCGATCATCGTCCCGCGGGATGACCGGTATCAGCCCTCGGGGGGATGTCCCGGTGCGGCCGAACCGGCAGGCTCGAAGCATCGACCGTGTCGCCGCTGCGCAGTCGCCTCTCATCGATCTGTGCAGGAACCGGGCGGGAACCGGTACGGCCCGACGACTGGCGGCTGCCCGCCGGCCGCACCCGCCGCGCGTCCGCCTGTCCGTCCGTCGCGCCTCACACGAAAGCACGCCACCGCGCCATGTCGTTCCTCACCCGCAGCAGTCTCAAGAACCGCCTCATCCTCTCGCTCGCGACGCTCGCGATCGTCGCCCTCGGGCTGATATCGATGAACTCGCTCAAGCAGGAGCTGATGCCGTCGCTGCAGGCGCCCATGGCTTTCATCTCGGCGCAGTCGCAGGGTCTTGCCCCCGAGGAGATGGCGAGCACCATCACCGAGCCGCTGGAGCAGGCGGTCCGCGCCGTACCCGGCGTGACCAGCGTCACCTCGACGACGGCGACCGGCGACGCGCAGGTCCTCGTCGAGTGGACCTTCGGCGAAGACGACGAGGAGACGTTGCGCACCATCCGCAGCGCGGCGGAGTCCCTGAAGCCCGGCTTCCCCTCCGGCACCGAGGTGAACGTGGCCTCGGGGGGCGCGGGAGACCTGCCCGCGATGGTGCTGAGCGCGGGGACCAGCGGCGACCAGGAGGCCTTCGGGGACGCCCTGCAGCAGACGGTCGTCCCGGCGCTGAAGACCGTCTCAGGTGTTCGCGACGTCACGCTCGCCGGTCAGGAGACGCAGCGCATCACGATCGACCTCCGCTCCGCAGACGTCACGCGCCTCAAGGTCGAGCCCTCCACACTCGGACCGCTCCTGGAGGCCCACGGAGCGGCGCTCCCCGCCGGCCAGGCGGATTCGGCCGAGGGCCCGCTCTCGATCACGGTCGGATCCCGGCTGGCGACCCTGGAGGACATCCAGACCCTCTCCGTCCCCACCCCCGACGGCGCGGTCGCGGTGGCCGACTTCGCCGACGTCTCGATCGAGACGGTTCCGGCGCAGACCATCTCGCGCGTCAACGGCAAGCCCTCCCTCACGCTCCAGGTCATCCCCTCTCAGGGCGCCAACGTCGTCGACATCTCGCACGGCGTGAACGCCGAGCTCGACCGGCTCGCACCGATCCTGGACGCCGAGTTCGTCACCATCTTCGACCAGGCGCCCTACATCGAGCAGTCGATCCACGACCTCTCCGTGGAAGGCGGTCTCGGCCTGCTGTTCGCGGTGCTCGTGATCCTGGCCTTCCTGCGCTCATGGCGCTCGACGATCATCGCGGCGGTCTCGATCCCGCTGTCGCTGCTCATCACTCTCGTGGGCCTGTGGTGGAGCGGCAACACTCTCAACATCCTGACCCTCGGCGCGCTCACGATCGCGATCGGACGCGTGGTCGACGACTCGATCGTCGTGATCGAGAACATCTCGCGGCGACGCGGCGATGGTCCGCTCACGATCGACGGCATCGTCGCATCCGTGCGGCAGGTCGCCGGCGCCATCACCGCATCGACGCTCACCACCGTCGCGGTGTTCCTTCCGATCGCGTTCGTCTCGGGTATCGCCGGTCAGCTGTTCCGCCCGTTCGCTGTGACCGTCTCGATCGCCCTGCTCGCGTCGCTCGTGGTGTCGCTCACCATCGTGCCCGTGCTCGCCTCGTGGTTCTTGAACATGGCACCCCGACACCGGACGTCGACCCCCGAGGGGGCGCAGCCCTCGTCGGCGGAGTCGGTCGAGGACGGCAGTACTGCCGCCGCGGCGACGACGACAGCGGTGACGGCAGCGCTCGGGACGGCCTCCTCCTCCGCCGAACCCGCCCGCGAGAGCGACATCCCGTCGGAGCTCGACGAGATCCACTCCGCTCCGGACCGCCTGCAGCGCACGTTCATGCCGGCCCTCAACGCGACCCGTCGGCACCCGGTGATCACACTCGTGGCCTCCGCGCTGCTGCTGGTCGTGACCCTCGGCATGACCCCGTTCATCCAGACGGACTTCCTGGGGTCGTCCGGCCAGGCGAGCCTCCAAGTCGTGCAGACCCCGCCGAAGGAGGCCACGGCCGATCTGGTCGCCGCGGCGGAACCCGTCGAGAAGACGCTCGGGAAGATCGACGGGATCGCCGACATCACCACGTCGATCCCGGTGCCGACCCCCGGCACACCCACCTCGATCACGTACGACCTCCGCGTGGAGGACGGCGCCGAGGTCGCGGATGTCGAAGCACAGGTGCAGAAGGCCCTCGACGGGCTGCCCGACAGCGGAGAGATCGAGCTCGCCGCGCAGGACGCCTCCCTGGCGGGGGCGAGTGACGGCATCGCCCTCCAGATCCAGGGCAACGACCCCACCGCGCTGCGGACGGCGAGCGACCTGCTCGAGAAGCAGCTGGCCGACGCCGACGGAGTGCGCTCCGTGAAGAGCGAGCTGTCCGGTGAACAGCCGGTGCTGCGCGTGAAGGTCGACGAGCCTCTGGCCACGCGCCTCGGATTCGACCGCTCCATGATCGCCAAGGCCGTTCAGGAGGCGCTGTCCGGAACCACGGTCGGCACCCTCATGTACGAAGGCCAGGAGCGCGACATCGTCGTGCGCACGCCGGGATCGGCACGCACCGCCGACAAGCTCGGTGAGATCATGCTTCCGGTCACGCCCCAGCAGACCGCCGAAGCGCAGAAGGCGGCAGCGGACGCCCTCCAGGCCAAGGCCGATGCGAAGGCGAACGAGGCCAAGGTCAAGGCGGAGAACGAACTCAATTCGCAGATCAACACGGCCACGAAGCAGCGCGCGGAGATGGCCGGCCAGATCGGTGCCCTCAACCGTCAACTGGCCGAGCTGTCGGCAGCACCCATCGTTCCGGCGGACCCGCTGAGCCCCGACGACGAGGCCATGTTCAAGGCCCAGACGGAGCGCGCAGAACAGCTCGCCGCACTCCAGAGTGCGATCGACGGCGCGCAGTCCGGGATCACGGCCGCCGACGAGCAGATCAAGGCCCTGCGTCAGAGCCGCTCCGACGCCGCCGCCCAGCAGGCCGAGGCCGAGGCAGCCGAGGCCGAGCAGAAGGCGGCCGCCGAGGTCACCGGCACCGCGATCCCGCTCGCCGCGATCGCCACGGTCGAGGAGGAGCTCACTGCTCCGACCATCACACGCGCCGATGGTGAGCGCCAGATCACGCTCACGGTGACGCCGGAGAAGGGCGGGCTGTCCGCCGCCGGACTGGCCATCGACAAGGCCATCGCCGAGACCGACCTGCCGGCAGGGGTCACCTTCGAACAGGGCGGCGCGTCGGCGCAGCAGGACGAGGCGTTCAGCCAGCTCGGTCTGGCGATGCTCGGCGCCATCGTGCTCGTGCTGCTGGTGATGGTGGCGACGTTCCGCAACTTCCGTGGTCCGCTCGTGCTGCTCATCTCGATCCCGTTCGCGGCGACCGGGGCGATCCTCGGGCTGCTCCTCACCGGTACTCCGATGGGCCTGCCCGCGCTGATCGGACTGCTGATGCTGATCGGCATCGTCGTGACGAACGCGATCGTGCTCATGGACCTGGTGAACCGCCTCCGCGAGGCGGGCGCGAGTCTCGACGACGCCGTGGAGCACGGCACGCGTCTGCGACTCCGTCCGATCCTGATGACGGCGGCCGCCACGGTGTTCGCCCTGATCCCGATGTCCCTCGGGCTGACCGGTGGCGGCGTGTTCATCTCGAAGCCCCTCGCGATCGTGGTGATCGGCGGGCTCGTGTCCTCGACGCTGCTCACGCTCGTGCTCGTGCCGATCCTCTACACACTGGTGGAGCGCCGGCGGGACCGCCGCATCGCGAAGCGCGCGGAGCGACGCGCACGGCGCGAGGAACGGCGTGCCGCGGCAGCCGAGACCCCGACCGACATCTTCGAGGTCGCAGGCGAGCGCGAGTAGCGCTCCGACTCGATCAGCTGGTCCGGGCGGCCGCCGCCCGGACCAGCTCGGCGAGGTCGCCCGGCCGGCTCCACATGGGCCAGTGCCCCGTGGGGAGGTCGATCATGTCGACGTCCATCAGATGGGCGACCTCCGCGAACATCGGATGACCCGCTTGCGCCAGCTCCCGCACCTGCCCGCTCCGGATCGAGCAGCACACCAGGGTGGTGGGTACGGCACGACGGTCGTCGTTCACGAGCTCGACGGACTGGCGCAGCACGGGGCCCGGCTCGGGGACGGCCTGTTCACGGAAGCGGGCGAGCATCTCTGGGCTCAGGCCTTCCAGGCTCGCCTGCTGCCCGAGCACGTCGAAGGACGGAAGGGGAAGCTCGTCCACGTCGTGCGGCAGGTCGGGCGCGAACACACTCCCGGATGCGAGCGGTCCCGAATCGACCCAGACGACGCGTGCGACCAGCTCAGGGTGCCGATCGAGGATCAGGCTGACCGGAGCATTCGCACCGCTGTGCGCGACGATCACTGCGCGCCGTTCCGCCGAAGCCCCGAGTCGGGCGAGCTCCTCGCGTATCGCCTCCGTCTGGTCGTCGAGGGTCCTCGCGGCGCGGTCGGGGTCGTCCGCGTCGAGGCCGGGCAGCGTCATCGCGGACGCGCGCATGCCGTCATCGTCCAGGTGCGGGAGGACCTCGTCCCACGCCCACGCCCCCAGCCAATGTCCGGCGATGAGAAGGATGGTCGGGCTGCTCTTCGTGTGTGTCATGCCACCAGCCTGCGCTGCACGGCAGACAGGTGTGTGTCACTATCTATGTCATGAATTCTGTGATGGTCCGCCCGTGAAACGTGCGGAGCGACTACATGCCCTGTCGGAGATGCTGCGCCGCAGCGGTTCGCGGGGCGTGTCGGCCGAGCGTCTGGCGCGCGAGTTCGAGGTCTCCGTGCGCACCGTCAAGCGCGACCTGGCCGCTCTCGGGCGCAGCGGCGCGCCGCTGTGGTCACGCCCCGGCCCGGGTGGGGGCTACGGGCTGGCAGCGGGCGCATCCCTGCCACCCGTGACGCTCTCGCCCGCGCAGGCCGTAGCCCTGATGGCGGCCGTGTCGGCGAGCCCGGATGCCCCGTACGGCGATCTCGCCGCAGCCGCCGTGAGCAAGATCATCGACGTCCTCGACCCGCGCACCCGCGCCGGTGCGGACGAGCTCGCCCACCGCGTCTGGGTCGACGCACCCCCGTCGCCGTCGCGCGCGGTCCGGTCGGCGCTGGAGGAGGCTATGTCGGAGCAGCGCGTCGTGCGCATCCGCTACACCTCGGGAGACGGCGTCGCGACCACCCGAGACGTCGAACCCGTGTTGTTCGCCTCCACAGGTGGGCGGTGGTACCTGGTCGGCTGGTGTCGACTGCGCGATGCCATCCGGTGGTTCGCCGTCTCGCGCGTCGAACGAGCCAGCGTGACAGCCGCGGCCTGCACCGGCCACACCGTCGACGAGGTCGGAGATCCGCCGGCGAACGCCAGACCCGTGCACGGCCGCGACCTCTGAGGCGGCGTTCCCTCATCCGAAGATGCAGAAAGCCCCCCGTCCCGAAGAACAGGGGGCTTTGCCGCGTGTGCTTACTTGGCGGCGATGACCTGCAGCGTGATGACTGCGGTGACATCGTCGTGCAGACGCACGGTCGCCTCGTGCTCACCGGTCACCTTGATCGGCGACGGGATGTGCACCTTGCGCTTGTCGATCGATCCCAGGCCCGCGGCTGCGACAGCATCCGCGACGTGGTCGGTCTTGACGGAGCCGAAGAGACGACCCTCCTTGCCGGCCTTGACCGTGAGGCGCACCTTGGTGCCCTCGAGAGCGTTCTTCAGTGCGACAGCGTCGTCACGATCGTGGATCGCGCGTGCCTGACGCGCGGCCTGGATCGAAGCGACCTGCTTTTCGCCACCGCGGGTCCACGCCGTAGCGAAGCCCTGCGGGATGAGGAAGTTACGGGCGTACCCGTTCTTGACCTCGACCACGTCACCGGCGCTACCGAGCCCGGCGACCTCGTTCGTGAGAATCAGCTTTGCCATCTCGATACCCCTTACCGGCCGGCGCCAGCGTAGGGCAGGAGCGCCATTTCGCGCGCGTTCTTGATCGCCGTGGCGATCAGACGCTGCTCCTGCACCGAGACACCGGTGATACGACGGGCGCGGATCTTGCCGCGCTCCGAGACGAACTTGCGGAGGGTGGCGACATCCTTGTAATCGATGACACCGACCCGGATGGACTTCGCGGGAGCGGTGGGCTTGCCACCCTTCCGCGGCTTGCGGCGGTCGCCGCTCGACTTTCCAGCCATAGTTTTTCCTTAGTGATGAGCGGCCCTTCGACGAGCTCAGGGACCCAGGGGTCCAGCTCAGGGCCAGAGAAGTGTTTTCAGAACGGGGTGTCGTCGCCGAAGCTGCCCGGAGTGCTCCAGGCATCGGCACTGGTCGACGAGCCGGGCGTGGACCACGGCTCCTCCGACACCTGCTGCTGCGCGGGGCGAGACTGTCCACCGCCACCGCCGCCGGCACCGCCGGTCGAGGCCGCACGGGTGACCTGCGCGGTCGCGTACCGCAGCGAGGGGCCGATCTCGTCGACCTCCAGCTCGATCGCGGTGCGCTGGTTGCCCTCGCGGTCCTGGTAGGAGCGCTGACGCAGACGGCCCTGCGCGATGACGCGCATGCCCTTCGTCAGCGAACCTGCCACGTGCTCGGCGAACTCGCGCCAGACGGATGCACGGAGGAACAGCGCGTCGCCGTCCTTCCACTCATTCGCGGCACGGTCGAAGTTCCGAGGCGTCGATGCGATGGTGAAGTTCGCCACCGGCAGCCCGTTCTGCGTGTAGCGCAGCTCGGGGTCGGCCGTGAGGTTTCCCACCACGGTGATGACGGTTTCGCCGGCCATGAGACTTAGGCCTTCGCAGCCTTGGCGGCCTTGCGGGCAGCCTTCTCTTCGGAGCGCTTGGCCTCGGAAGCGATCATCGCCTGAGCCTCTTCAGCGCGGAGCACCTTGGTGCGCATGATCTGCTCGTTCAGCTTCAGCTGACGGTCGAGCTCCTGCGTGGCGGCGCTGGTCGCGGTGAAGTTGACGACGGCGTAGATGCCCTCGGTCTTCTTCTGGATCTCGTAGGCGAGACGGCGCTTGCCCCAGATGTCGACGTTCTCGATAGAGCCACCATCGTTGGTGATGACCTTCAGGAACTTGTCGAGCGTAGGTGCGACCTGGCGCTCGTCGATCTCGGGGGTCAGAATGACCATGAGTTCGTACTGGTGCGTCACTTACCCACCTCCTTCGGACTAGAACGGCTCTCGGGAATTTCCCGGGAGCAGGAGGGTGTGTGCACGTGCCCGCCTCTGGAATCCCGAATGGACGCCGCAAGGCAGACAACCTCGACAGTCTAGCGGAAGAGCGGTGCGGGCGCGAACAAGACCCCGACACAGCGGTCGGTGGTGACGGGAACTCCTGGGGTGTTTGGCATGCTGGAAAGAGTGCCCGATGACGGTCATCGGGCGTTCGACCAGAGGGGGGACGCGATGCGCGTCAACAAATGGGGGGTCGGCGTCGTGCTCGCCGCCGCCGTGCTGCTCACCGGATGCACCGGAAGCGGATCGGACTCGACCGCCGAGAAGAAGCCCAGTGCCGGAGCCTCGCAGGAGGCGGAAGCACCGCAGGCGGACTGCCCCGAGTTGAAGGAGGGCACGACCATCGACGGTGCCACCCTCGCGGAGTGCGTCACGGCCGCCATGACCGACACCGCCGGCTTCTCCGCGAAGATGACGACCCTGGGCATGGAGTCGACCACGCGCTACAACCCGGCCGACGACGCGGTCGAGACCACCACCACGTTCGGGTCGGTCATCGTGATCGGCGATGACGCGTGGGTCAAGTCCGCGACGGGCGAGTGGCAGGTCGCCGACGAGAACTCGACCGACCAGGAGATCAGCACGCTCAGCACGGCCGCGAAGGCCGTCGACGCGTCCGACCCGATGGGCGTGGCCGACACGCTGTCCGGCGAGTACACCGTCACCGGTAAAGGCACGCGTCTGGGCCAGGACGTGTTCCTCCTCACCGGCACCTCGGAGGCGCAGGGCACCAGCGTCGCGATGGTCTTCGAGGTCACGAGCGATTACGCGGTGCTCGCCGCCAACGCCTCCACCGAGGTCGAGGGCCAGAAGATCGAGAGCATCCAGGAAGTCACCGAGTGGGACGTGAAGCAGGACATCGTCGCACCACTCTGACATCCGCGCGCTCTGCATCCGCAGGAGCTGCATCCGCAGGGCCGCATCCGCAGGGCCGCCGGCGAAAACGGAGACGATCCCTTCTCAGCGCGGAGTGTCGCACCTCGACACTCCGCCCAAGGGAGGGGTCGTCTCCGTTTTCGCAGGAGGCACCGCGGGTCAGTACGCGACCGGGGGAACCTCCGCCCACACGGTGCGGTCGTCGACCGTGGGGGCGGCGGGGATGCGCCCGGCGCCGTCGGGCTCGGGGATCGCCGCCAGGAGCGCCTGCGTATAAGGATGCCTCGGCGCGGCCCAGAGCTGATCCGTCGGACCCGACTCGAGCACGCGACCGCCGAACATCACGAACGTGCGGTCGGCGATGCGGCGCACCACGGCGAGGTCGTGCGAGATGAACAGCATGCCCGCGCCGGACTCGGCCACCAGGTCGCGCATCAGGCCGGCGACACTCGTCTGGGTCGACGCGTCGAGCGCCGAGATCGGCTCATCGGCCACGAGCAGCGAAGGCCGAGCCGCCAGCGCCCTCGCGATCGCGATGCGCTGCTTCTGCCCGCCCGAGAACTGGTGCGGGAAGCGGGTGCTCACATTCGTCGGCAGCCCGACGCGCTCGAGCCACTCCTCGACCGTGGACCCTTCGGCACCCCGCGCCTTGGCGGTGGCGATCCCGTCGGCGATCTGGTCACCGACCCGGCGCCGGGGGTTCAGCGAGGTCGCCGGGTCCTGGAACACCATCTGGATGCCGGTGAGCGCGAGCCCCCGCCGCCGGATGCCGAGCGGGGCGACCGGAGCATCCCGGAAGAGCACGGTCCCCGCGGCGATCTTCTCGATGCCGACCACGGCACGGGCGAGGCTGGACTTGCCGCTGCCGGACTCACCGACGAGGGCGACGGTCTCCCCCGCAGCCACCCGGATCGACACGCCGTTCACGGCGATCACCGGCGGGTTGCCCGGGTAGCGCACGACCACGTCCTGCGCGTCGAGGACTGCGACCTCACTCATCTGCGGCCTGCCCTTCCGGTGCCTCATCGATGCGCGAACCCGGGAGGGCCGCGAGCAGCATGCGCGTGTACTCGTGCTGCGGATCGCGGAACAGGGTCTCGCGATCGGCGAGCTCCACGATCCGGCCGTCCTTCATCACGGCCACCCTGTCGGCGATCGCGCTCATCACGCCGAGGTCGTGCGTCACGAGGAGCACTGCCAGGTTCCGCTCCACGGCGAGGTCTCGCAGCAGCTGGAGGATCCCCGCCTGCACGGTCACGTCGAGCGCGGTGGTGGGCTCATCCGCCAGCAGCACCTCGGGGTCACAGGCGAGGGCGCAGGCGATCGCGATGCGCTGACGCTGGCCGCCGGAGAACTGGTGCGGATACCGCTTCAGCGCCTCCGTCGGATTGGGCACCTGCACGGTCTCGAGCAGTTCGACGGCGCGTGCCCGCGCCGCCGCACCCTTGAGCCCGAGATGCACGCGCATGTGGTCGGTGAGTTGACGACCGACGGGCAGCTGGGGGTGCAGCGACGCCGACGGATCCTGAAACACCATGGCGATCCGCTTGCCGCGCACCGTGTTGAGGGAGCGGCGCTTCAGGCCCACCAGCTCCTCCCCCGCGAGCAGGATCGATCCCCCGACGCGCGCCTGACGCGGCAGCAGCCCGAGCACGGCGAGCGAGGTGAGGGTCTTGCCGGAACCGGACTCCCCGGCGAGGCCGTGGATGCGGCCGGCCTCGAGCTCGAGCGAGACGCCCTTCACGAGCGGGCGCCCGATGTCGATGGTCAGATCACGGATGCTGAGGGACGAGTTTCCCTGCGCCGAGGTCATGCGGCCACTCCCGTCGCCGACGCCTTGTGCTCCGCCGCCTTCTCGTGCGTGATCTCGGCGGTCGGGTCGAGCACGTCGCGCATCGCATCTCCGAGGAAGTTGAACGCCAGCACCACCGTGAGGATCGCGAGACCGGGGAAGACTCCGAGCCACCAGGCGTCGAAGTTCTGCATCGCTCCGGAGATCATCGAGCCCCATTCGGCCGTCGGCGGCTGGGCGCCGAGGCCCAGGAAGGAGAGTCCCGAGAGGAGCAGGATCGCCGCACCGATGTCGAGCGTCGCGAGCACCAGAACCGGACCGGCGATGTTCGGGAGGATGTCGACGAACAGCGTGCGAGCCGGCGAGTGGCCGAGCAGGCGACCGGCGATCACGTAGTTCTGCCCGCGCAGGCCCAGCACGATGCTGCGGGTGACGCGGGAGTACTGCGGCCACGACACCACGATCGCCGCGATCACGGCGTTGAACAGCGACGGCCCGAGGGAGGCGGCCACCACCATCGCGAGGATCACGGTCGGGAACGCCATGAACAGATCGGTGATGCGCATGAGGGTCTCGTCGACCCAGCCGCCGAAGTATCCGGCGAGCGCGCCGATGAGCGTGCCGATGATCATGGCCGCGATCACGAGCATGAGCGCGAGCGGAAGGCTCACGGTGGCGCCGGTCATCAGACGCGAGAAGATGTCGCGGCCGTTGCCGTCGGTGCCGAGGAGCGTGTCGATGCCCGGCGCCTGTAGTCGAGGGAGCACCTGCGCGTTCGGCGGGTACGGCACCCACCACTGCGCGGTGAAGGCGACGATGATCCACGCACCGGCGATCACGGTGCCGATGATGCCGAGCGGGGTGCGCCAGGCACGCGGCCAGCGGAAACGGAAGCGTCCGGCAGGGGTCGCTGCGGCGATGCGGCTCATGCGATCCTCACTCTCGGGTCGAGCACGCCGTAGAGCAGGTCGACGATGAAGTTGATGAGGAGGTAGATGACGCCGACCACGAGACCGACGCCCATGATGCCGGGCAGGTCGAGGTTCGCGGCGGAGTTGTAGGCGTAGGTTCCCAGACCCGGCCACGCGAAGACCGACTCGACGAGCACCGTGCCGGAGAGCAGGGCACCGAATGCGACGCCGACCACCGTGAGGATCGGCAGCGAGGCTCCGCGCAGCACGTAGTCGAGGATGACGCGCATGGCCGGGAGTCCCTTGGCGCGGGCGGCTCGCACGTAGTCGCTGCCGAGCACCTCGAGCACCGAGGTGCGGATGAAGCGGGTCAGCAGGCCGATGGTCACGAGTGAGAGCACCATGACCGGGAGGGCGAGGTGCGCGAGAGCGTCGAAGAAGCCGACCGCGTCGCCGTTCAAGAGGTAGTCGACGGTGTAGAGCCCGGTCACGCGCGGGGGTGGCGTGATCGACGGCGAGATGCGGCCGGAGCCCGGCGCGATGCGCAGCTCGAGGAAGAACACATAGAAGCTGACCAGTGCCAGCCAGAAGGTCGGCACGCTCAGGCCGACGAGCGTCACGACGCGGATGACCTGGTCGGTGACGAGTCCGCGGCGGTAGGCCGCAAGCGTGCCGAGCACGATGCTGACCGCGAGGCTGACGATGATCGCCCCGATCGCGATCTCGATCGTCGCGGGAACGGCGGTGGCGAGGTCGCTGGTGACCGGGCGTCCGGTCACCAGCGACGTGCCGAGGTCCCCGCGAAGCAGGTTCCCCATGTAGATGAAGTACTGCACGAACAGTGGCTGGTCGAGTCCGTTCGCCTTGATGAACGCCTCGCGCGTCGCGGGGTTCTGCGACGCGCCCTCACCGAGCGCTGCCGAGACCGGGTCTCCCGGCACCAGGTTGGTGAGCGCGAAGGTGACGATCGTCACGCCCACCAGCAGGAGCAGGGAGGTGCCGGCCCGCCGCAGCAGGTACCCGACGAGAGGCGAGCGGCGCCGCTGCGCCTGCCTCTGCACGGCCACTGTCGTCATGAGTCGTCCGATCAGCCGGCGGGCGTGATCTCGGCGATGTCCATCTCCCACACGGAGTTGTACACGGCGCCCTTCACGCTGTCGGCAGACGAGATGTTGCGACCGGGGACGATGAGCGGGACGAAGGGACCCTCGGCCTGCATCGCCTCGGCGAACGCGGTGAACGCGGACGTGCGCTGCTCGGAGTCGGTCGCTGCGGCAGCACCGGCGGCGATGCCCGCGATCTCCGGGTTGGCCTCGGCCGCCCAGCCGGCACGGAGGCCGACCTTCAGACCCGGAGCGAAGGGCAGGAAGTTCGCCGAGTCGGCGTAGTCCGGGCCCCAGAACCACAGGCCGAAGCCCTCGGTGCCGTTGACGTAGGCGTCGAGCTCGGTCGCGAACGGCGCGGGGGCGAGGTCGACCGTGATGCCGGCGTCTTCGAGCTGGGCCTGCACGCGCTCGGCGAGGGGGGTGAACTCCACGCCGCCGACCGGGTAGTCGTTCGGGAACTGCAGCTTGAGCGTCTGCCCCGTGTATCCGGCCTCGGCGAGTGCGGCCTTGGCCTTGGTGAGGTCCTGCTTCACACCGCTGTCGAGCGCGCCCTCGAACCCGGGAGGGATGACGCCGGTCGCCTGGACGGAGCCGGCACCGGCCAGCTCCAGCAGTGCGTCGTAGTCGAGTGCGTAGCGGATCGCCTCGGCGATCTTGACGTTCGCCAGGTCGCCGCCGGCGGCACCCTGGTTCAGCAGCAGGAAGATGGTCTGACCGGAAGGAACGGAGTCGACGGTGATGTCGTCGCCGAGACCGGCGACCTGGTCGCCGTTCAGGTCCATCGCGACCATCGAGTCGCCGCCCTTGAGGTTGGCGAGCTGCGTCGCGCTCTCGGAGACGTTGCGCACGACGACGCGCTTGTAGTCCGTCGCCTCGTCGCCGTTGTACTCGTCGTTCTTGGTGAGCACGACCTGCGAGCTGAGGTCGAGGGTGTCGAGCACGAACGGTCCGGAGCCGGCGGATGCGCCGTCGAGGAACTTCTGCGCCGAGTCGGTGCCGTCGGTCGCGCCGCCGTTCTCGATCACGACATCGGAGTTGACGATGCCGAGTGCCGGGTTCGCGAGGATCGCGGGCAGCTGCAGCAGCGGGGTCTCGGACGTGAACTGGATCGTCTTGTCGTCGACCTCGGTGATGGTCAGGCCGCCGAGGAGGAAGTTGGGCTTGGCGTCTTCCATGCCCTGGATGCGCTGCAGCGAGAACACGACGTCCTTCGCCTCGATGGGCGAGCCGTCGGAGAAGACGCGGTCACCTTCGAGGGTGAAGGTGAACTCGGTCGCCTCGTCGTTCTGCTCCCACGACGCGAGGCCCGGAACCGGGGTGGAGACGTCGGAGCCCTCGAAGTCGACGAGGGTCTCGTAGAGCGCCTTGGCGATCATGTTGCCGGTCGGGTCGTAGGTGTGACCCGGGTCGGTGGTCTCGATCGAGAACGCGGTGTCGATGACGAGGGAGTCGGAGCTCCCGGAAGACCCGCCGTTGTTCGCCGAGTTCCCTCCCGAGCAACCTGCGAGCGCGAGGAGCGCGACGGCTCCGAGCGCGATGACCGGCGTGATACGGCGTGACGACATGAGGGCCTCCAAGGGCGAGGAGTACATTCGGGTGAGCCGCCACCGATGTGGACGACCGTGGATCAGATTCGCATCATATGCGACGATGTGTCCAGCAAGAGCGGGTCACCTCGGCACGCTCTGTCCAGAACCTCGATTGTGGGTAACAATATGTCCAGCAAGAATGCGGAAGAGTCGAAGCATTCTGGACGAAGTGCCGCGCCCTTGGACGAGACGGCGTACAGAATCCTCGAAGTGCTCCGTGATAACGGTCGTGTCTCGATCGCCGCCCTCGCCGACAAGGTCGGCATCTCTCGCGCGAACGCCTACACCCGCGTCGAGTCGCTCGTGCACGACGGGGTGATCACCGGCTTCAGTGCCCGCGTGGATCAGGCGAAGGCCGGGCTGTCGATCGGGGCGCTCGTGTTCGTCACGGTGATGCCGCAGGCGTGGGCGTCGTTCCGCGAACGCGTGACGGAGATGCCGGACGTCGAATGGTGCGCCATCACGACGGGCGAGCACGATGCGATGCTCCTCATCCGGGCCGTCGATGTCAGCGGCGTGCACGAGTTCTCCACCGGGGTGATCGCCCAGCTGCCCGAGGTGCGTACGGTGGTCAGCGTCGTCGTGCTCGACGAGGTGATCCGCCGCCCCTACCTGCTGCCGGGCGACCTTCCGGAACGGAGCAGCGTCACCGCACCACTGGGCATGACGCGGTGGACGCCCGCCTCGCCGGGGCGCGACACGCTTCCGCCGCGCTGACCCGCGTCAGGCCGAGATCTCCTCGCACACGCTGAGCTGCGGGAGTCCGTGCATCTCATAGTGCTCCACGAGACGGATGCCGCCGTCGTCGGTCAGCTCCAGTTCGCTCTCGCCGTCGCCGGTCACGACCGTGCCGTCGCTCTTGAGCACATGGACGAACGACACCCAGATCGTGTCGCCCGTGCGGGTGCCGACGAACTTGCCGAAGGTGACCGTGTCGCCCTCGTACCCGCCCCAGATCGCGCCGTCGCGTTCGAAGTACTCGAAGATGCTCGGGGATTCCGGGTCGACCGCCGAGGTCGTGGACGACACCATCCGGAATCGGCGGCCGTCGAGGGAGGGAAGGGTTGCAGTCGCAGTCACATCCTCGATTATGCCCGTCGGAACTCACCCGCAAAGTCACCCGCCCCGGGTGGTGACACCCCGCACCGCCCTGCTTAGGCTGAGCGCGAAGCGGGCTGCTCTGCTCGCTGAGAGCCGTAGGAGTGAGCATGTCCGAGCCCCAGCGTTCCAGTCTTCCGATCCCCGATCTGGCCTACACGGGCACGGTCACCTACGACGCGACCGACCCGGACACGTCCTTCCCGCCGATCACGCCCGTGCGCCCGCCGAAAGATGCCCCGAACGTGCTCGTCGTGCTGATCGACGACGTCGGCTTCGGCGCATCCAGCGCTTTCGGCGGCCCGATCCACACCCCGAACTTCGAGCGCGTGGCGGCTGCAGGGCTGAAGTACACCCGCTTCCACACCACGGCCCTGTGCTCGCCGACCCGTGCAGCTCTGCTCAGCGGACGCAACCACCACACGGTCGGCATGGGCGGCATCACCGAGATCGCGACGTCGGCCCCCGGGTACAACTCGCTGCGTCCGAACAGCTGCGCTCCGCTCGCCGAGACGCTCAAGCTCAACGGTTACAACACCGCCCAGTTCGGCAAGTGCCACGAGGTCCCGGTGTGGCAGGCGAGCGCGATCGGTCCGTTCGACGGATGGCCCACCCCCGGCAACGGCTTCGAGTACTTCTACGGTTTCATCGGCGGCGAGACCAACCAGTGGTACCCGGCGATCTACGAGAACACGACACCCGTCGAGCCGTGGGGCACACCCGAGCAGGGCTATCACTTCATGGGTGACATGACCGACAAGGCGATCGCCTGGACGCGGGAGCAGAAGATGCTCGCCCCCGACGTGCCCGCCTTCACCTACTTCGCACCGGGCGCGACGCACGCCCCGCACCATGTGCCCGCCGAGTGGGCGGACAAGTACAAGGGGCAGTTCGACCAGGGATGGGACGAGATCCGCAAGGAGACCTTCGCCCGCCAGCTCGAGCTCGGCGTGATCCCGCCCGATGCCGTGCTCACCGAGCGGAGCCCCGGCATCCCCTCATGGGACGAGATGAGCGACCTCATCAAGCCCGCTCTCGCACGTCAGATGGAGGTCTACGCCGGGTTCCTCGCCTACGCCGACCACCATGTCGGCCGTCTGCTCGACGCCTACGAAGAGCTCGGCATCCTCGACGACACCCTCGTCTACGTGATCATCGGCGACAACGGCGCGAGTGCCGAGGGGTCGATGCACGGCACGACGAACGAGGGCTTCACGATCAACCACATGAACGACGTCGAGACCGAGCAGTACGTGGCCGACCACAGTGGACCAAGCAGGTCGCGAGCCACTGGGGCGGCACCCGCAACGGCACTATCGTCAGTTGGCCGAACGGAGGTGTGGAGAAGGGCGGCATCCGCAACCAGTTCTCGCACGTCATCGATGTCGCACCGACCGTGCTCGAGGCCGCCGGCATCCCCGAGCCGACGAGCGTCAACGGGGTGACCCAGCGCCCCTACGAGGGCACGGCGATGAACTACACCTTCACGGATGCCACGGCAGAGGAACGCCACGTGACGCAGTACTTCGAGATGGTCGGAAATCGCGCGATCTATCACAAGGGCTGGACGGCGGTCGCGAAGCACAAGGATCCCTGGCTCGGCTCCGACCACGGTCTCGACGACGATCGCTGGGAGCTCTACAACGTCGACGAGGATTGGACCCAGTCCCACGACCTCGCCGAGCAGGAGCCGGAGAAGCTCGCCCACCTGCAACAGCTGTTCCTCATCCAGGCAGCCCGGTTCAACGTGCTTCCCCTCGACATCCGCACCGCCGAGCGGTTCAACCCCGACCTCGCTGGCCGGCCGGTCGTCTCGCTCAGCAGCACCCAGAAGTTCTACCCCGGCATGAAGCGACTCAGCGAGAACACCACCATCAACATCAAGAACAAGTCCTGGACGGTGACCGCACAGGTGTCGGTGCCCGATTCCGGTGTGGACGGCGTGCTCATCGCGCAGGGAGGGGCGTACGGCGGCTGGTCGTTCTACACGAAGGACGGACGCCTCGCGTTCGCCTACAACCTGCTCGGCATCGACGTCGACATCATTCGCTCCGACACCGAGATTCCGGTCGGTGAGCAGGAGGTACGGGCCCACTTCGCTTACGACGGCGGTGGTCTCGCCAAGGGCGGCACGGTCTCGCTCTACGTCGGCGACGACAAGATCGGCGAGGGTCGCGTGCACAAGACGATCCCGTTCCAATTCACCTTCGACGAGACCGTCGACGTCGGCTGCGACCTGGCTTCACCGGTATCGCCCGACTACCAGGCGGTGGGCAACGCTTTCACCGGAACCCTGCACTGGGTGCGCATCGACCTCGGAGACGACGACCACTCCCACCTGATCGACGACAAGCACAAGCTCGCCGTGGCGATGCTCAAGCAGTAGCCGAACCTGATCCAGGGCGGCGTGCGATCACCGATCCCCGCCGCCCTCGATCACCTCAGGGGTGCGCTGCGCGAGCGCCACTCGTCCTCGAGGAGCGCATAGACCAGCAGCGTCGTCCATTCGTCCTTGAACCACTCGCTCTCGACCAGCCGCGCCTCACGCCGGAAGCCGAGCCTCTCGGCGACGCGAGCCGATGACGTGTTGCGCTCGTCGATTCGCGCGACGATCCGGTGCAGACCCAGTCCGTCGAATCCGAGCGCGAGCAGTGCCTCGACGGCCTCCGTCGCATAACCACGGCCGCCGACCCGCGGGTCGAAGATGTACCCGACCTCGCCGGATCGGTCGGTCTCGCTGCGCCAGAACAGCACGACGTCGCCGACCAGGGCACCGGACCCGCGCTCTTCGACGGCGAGGGACACGGCGTCGCCCTCCTTCGCGAAGTGCGTGTTCGACCAGGTCGTCGCGATGCGCTGCTCGACATCGGCGAGCGTCAACGGTGCATACGGCACGTACCGCACGGCATCCGGATCCGACTTGTAGAGGTGCATCGCGACGGCATCGGAGGCGGCGATCGGACGCAGGAGCAGTCGTTCCGTGCCGATCGGGTACTCGGGGTCGTGCCCTCCCTGCCTTGTCATTCGAGATCCAGGGAGAGGAGGCCCGGCAGGTGCGCCGTCCTCGCACGTACGGCGAGCAGGAGGTCGCCGTAGTCGGGTGTGATCCCCACACGAGAGGAGGCGAGCAGGTGGGTGGTCGTCTTGCCTCCGGCGCGTGCGAGTCGCAGGCGCTTGACCGGATAGGCCGGCGGGGTCAGCCAGATGCGGCTGAGCTGCGTGTACGGGTTGTCCACGCCATCGATGCGGATGCCGTGGGTGTCGATCGACACGAGGGCGGGGATCGACCGCACGAGGCGTCGGCGCTGCACAGCCCCGATTCCGAATGCGATGGCCGCGACCGCGGCGAACGGTGCGAGCAGGATCAGCGCCGAGAGCTCGCCCTCGACGAAGCCCGGCACCAGCACGAGCAGTCCGACGCCGACGGCGATGACGAGGAACACGACCGCGGCGATCGTGATGCGCGAAGCCAGGCGCCGCTCCCCCGTGGCGTCGACCGTGAACTGCGTCGGAAGCTGCGCTCCGGCCCTCGCGGCCGCGACAGGGTCATCGAACACCGGCTGCGCGATCGGGTTGAGCGTCGCCATCAGCTCGTTGAAAAGCGGCCGCGTGTAGCCGGGCAGCTCGATCGTGATCTCGCGGTCACCGGTGTGCACGACCAGGGCACGCGTCGTTCCGCTGGGCAGTCCGTTCGTGCGGTGCTCTGTGATCTTCGAGCGGAAGGCCGTCGTCGCCCTCGCGAACGTCTCACGGCTGCCGGGCTTGCCGATCTCGACCTCATGGGGGCGCACCACGATCCGGATGTTGCGGAACCAGAAGAATCCGGCGAACACGGCCACGGTCAGCGCGATCGCGACCACGAGCACCACGACGCCGCGGGTCGAGATCTTCATGGTGCCCGGCAGGAACCTCGGGAGCAGGAAGAGCGTCGCCGCGGAGAGCACTGCCGAGAGCACGACCGCTCCCACTGCCGAGCGGAGCGGATTCCGATGGAAGACCCGCTCACCGGGCACCGCTTCGGCCTGATTCAGCATTCGGACCCTCCCCCACCACCGTCGGCTCGCGTGACGCGGTTCCTACCGCCGTGCCCGGCCCTGGAGAGCACAGCGTCAGATCTGCGCAGCGTCCGCCGACCGCGCGTAGAACGATGTGGCGGGTAGCGTGGGGGCATGGAGTGGATGTCCAATCCCTCGGCGGGAGCGTGGCTGCGCGAGCGGCTCGACGCAGACTACGAGACCATGCACGGGACGGTGCCCCGCGGATTCCCCGCGTACGCACGCATCTTCCATCCGGCCATCGCCCGGTCGCTGCGCGGTCGGACGATCCCGACGGCCGACGAGCTGGTGCGCATGCCCGAGCCCGCGCAGCGCGCACTCATGGCTGAGTTCGTCGACGAGCCGGTCTCCTGGGCGCAGACCGCCGCGGTCTTCGGCACGGTCCTGCATCCGCTCGCGCAGTGGCAGCGGATCGTGCGCACCCCGCCCGAGGAGGATTGGGGCGCGCGGATCGCTCCCGACGGTCGCGAGTTCACGGCCCCGATGGAGGGAGAACTCGATCCGCACCTCCTGGCGACCATCGCCGCTCACCTCGTGGACCACACCAAGACCCCCGACTCCGGGTTCGCCGCGCTGTGGGAGGGACGAGGGGGACTGCTCGGTTTCTTCGGGATCACCCCCTCACGATCCTTCCTGGCGTTCTCGGACGACCCGAACCATCAGGCGATGCTCGACCGCAGCGCACGCGACCCGTTCAACAACGTCTTCCGCAGGCCCACCTGGCAGGAGGGCATCCTGTCGAGGGAGATCTCCGAAGGCCCGAGGTTCGCACTGCCCGGCCGCGACCACGTGCTGTTCTCCGCACCCCCTCGCGCTTTCGCCGATCCGGAGTGGGTGCTGCAGGTGCCGTGGCGTGATCGCCCTGCCGAGGAGCACGGGTTCCCGCCCTCGGCGCAGAGCCCGAGCCTGCTGTGGCCGGAGGACCGCTCCTGGGTCATGGTCAGCGAGGTCGACTTCGACTCCAGGATCGTGGCCGGCTCCCCCGCACTGGTCGAGGCGCTCTGCGCAGACGAGCGGCTGGAAGCCCTCCCCATCCCGGAAGGCGCCGACCTCACCTGGGGCGCCGACACGGTGAACAGCTGAGCGCCCGCCGATGAGCTTCGACGCCCGCCCCCTCACCGACCCCGTCGATCCCGCGAAGGTGCGTGCCTTCGCGGCCGAGCTCCGTTCACGGCCCACCGGGGGACCCTCGGCCTCCACGATCATCGGGATCGTCGCCATCGCGATCGCCGCGGTCGTCCTGATCCCGACCCTCGTCGGCGTGGTGCTGAGCCTGGCGTCGTTCGGCGAGTCTCCCGCCGCCGCGGCGATCCCCCTCGTGCTGATCGCGCTGCTCCTGGCCGCGGTCGGGGTGATGATCTGGATGAGCGTCCGCAACGCGCGGGTGCGGCGGTACCGGCTGCACGGCTTCGCCGAGGCGAACGGCATGACCTATGAGCCGAAGGTCGCCGACCCGCCACTGCCCGGCATGATCTTCCACCTGGGGCGCGCACGGCAGGCGACCGATCTGATCAGGGGCGCCAGGCCGCGATTCGTCGAGTTCGGCAACTACCAGTACACGGTGCAGTCGGGGAAGAACTCCACGACCTATCGCTGGGGGTACGTGGCCGTGAAGCTCGATGTGCCGCTGCCCAACATCGTGCTCGACGCCAAGGGCAACAACGGATTCGGATCGAATCTGCCGGCGTCGTTCCAGAAGAGCCAACGGCTGTCGCTCGAAGGCGACTTCGACGAGCACTTCACGCTCTACTGCCCCCGCGGATACGAACGCGATGCGCTGTACCTGTTCACGCCCGACATCATGGCGCGGTTCATCGACAACGCCGCAGAGCTCGACGTGGAGATCGTCGACGACTGGCTGTTCCTGTACACGCAGCGCAAGGTCGCGACCCTCGACCCCGCCACCTGGGCCTGGTTGTTCGGCACCGTCGGAGCACTGCTGACGAAGTTCGATCAGTGGGCGCGGTGGCGCGACGAACGCCTCGCGGCCGAGACAGCGGCCACGGCGCTGCCGTCGACGCCCGCACTCCCGTTCGCCCCGCCTGCGGGCATGCTCACCCCACCACCGGGCGTCGCACCGCAGGGCCGTCGCCTGAAGCGGGGAGGGACGTGGATACCCTTCATCGTCCTGGTCGCGATCGTCGGGTTCTGGATCCTGAGCAGACTGAACTGAGCTATCGCGCCGGAGCGGCGGTGGCGGAGAGCCCGAGTGTGGGGGTGGGTGCCGGCTGGGGACCGAGCTCCCACCCCATCCCCCCTCGGGATCGAAAAGAGATCCGCTCTCCCTCCGCATGACGGCTGAGCCGCCCCGCCCACGGTCAGCTGGGGACTGACGCTGCTGGGCGTATGCCCAAATGGTATACCGGCAGAGGTTGCAATATGTTGCGACTGAGACTCGACGTACCTGGCTCCGAGCTAGCGACGATCGTAGGCGGTCAAGAACAGGTCGACGGCCCTGGTCACCGGCTGCGCAGCGCCCTCCCCACCGAGAAGCCCGGCGTTCAGCGGCGCACCGACGACCAGCCAGGTGAACTCGCTCGCGAGGGCTTCCGCATCGTCGACGACCAGTCCGTGCGTATCGGAGAGTTCGGTCATCGCCTCAGCGAGATTGCGGATGTTGGTGTCCCAGCTCTGCGCCAGGTAATCTCGCGCGACCTCGGGATGAGCGGGGGCCTCAGCGATCACGAGGCGACGCATCGCCATGACCGGAGCGCTCAGCATTCCGGCGCGCATGGTCTCACCGAGCGTCACGAGCCCCGCCCGGATGTCGGGGTTCGCCTTCAGCGCTTCGAGAGCGGGTCGCATGGCGTCTCGCCCCGCGAGCGCCCAGTGTCGTACGACAGCCGCGTACAGAGCGGACTTCGAGTCGTGCTCCCGGTACAGCGACGCCTTCGAGATGCGCGCTCGCCTCGCCACCTCGTCCATGGACGCCCCGGCGTACCCGAATTCGAGGAAGACATCGCGGGCGGTGTCGAGCAGGGCATCACCGGTGAGACCGGCGGGGCGCCCTGGGGTTCGAGGCGTCGTAGTCACGCCTGAGAGTTTAGTACTTGACAGTTCCGCGCTGCGGATCTACTTTGAGTACCAGCAAGTACTAAAGGAGTCGACATGATCATTCTGGCCGTCGCCCTCGCCACGCTGGCATCGTTCATCGCGAGCGCCGCGCTGTACGCCTTGCCCCCGGTCTCGGCCGTCATCTCACGGACGAGCACACCCCGACCGGGCCTTCCGGTCGTCGCGCAGATGGCATCCGTCGTGCTTTGCAGCCTCATCGCCTCGTGCCTCGTGGCCGGTCTGATGCTCGCGGCCGGGTGGCACGGCATCGGCACCGGGGCCCTCCTCGGGCTGGCTTTGAGCGCGCTCCCCCTCACCCTGCTCATGGGCGGTGTCGTACACGAGGGCACCGCACCCTCTGCGGCGGGCATCCACCTGCTCGATTGGACCCTCAAACTCGTCATCATCGGGGCGATCGTCGGATCGTTCCTCTGATCCAGAAGGAGACTGCCATGCTCACGCCACTCGACATCACGTTCACCGCCACCCTCGGAAAGGTGCGCGAAGGCGATACCTGGACCTGCGTGCAACTCGGCGACTCCGCGACGATCTTTGGCACGCGCGGACTCGTGAAGGTCGCCGGCACCGTCGACGGCGAGCCTTTCCGGGGAGCTTTCATGGCGCTCGGCGACGGGACGCACAAGCTCCCGATCGCGGCCGCGATCCGCAAGCGCATCGGCAAGAGCGACGGCGACGAGGTGACGGTGCATCTCACCGAGCGCCTCAACGGGTGAGGTCTCTCCACTCGCCTCAGATGGCGAGGGTCGCGCGCGCGTCCTTGACAAGGAGGAAGAGCGTGCGCCGGGCCTCCGGGAATGTCGTGAAGCCGAATCTCTCGTAGAACGGCACGATCTCGTCGTTGATCGCGTGCACGAGGATCGCCCGGACGCCGATCGCCTCCGCGGCCTCGAGCGCCCGCATGGTCGCGTGTTGCAGAAGCGAGGAGCCGAGCCCGCGGCCCGCATACTCGAGGTCTACCGCCAGACGCCCGAGCAGCACGATGGGGATCGACGCGGGCATACCTGCGGCGAGTGGCGGCGGTCCGTCTGCGCGGTCGATGGCACTGGAAGACAGGCAGTAGTAGCCAGCCACTCTCCCTTCCCGCGTGGCGGAGACCATTGTGCGCGATGCCCCGCGCTTCTCGTTCGAGCGCGCCCGGCCCCGCAGCCAGATATCGAGGCTCTCCTCGCCGCTACGGAATTCCGACAGCCGGTCACCGGCAGCGAGCGGTCGCGGAGTCAGGAAGTCAGTCAACGAAGACGGTTTCGCGTCGCAGCAGTTCGCGCAGACCATCGATGGAACGCGCAGGACGCTCCATGACTTCGATGAAGGCCTCGAACCGTACAGCGTCGACCTGCGATCGGCGTTCGCGCTCGATGACTTCCTGCGCGCGCTCCACGAGCGCAGACGCGGAGAAGTCCGTCACCGTGCGACCCTCGATCGCGGCCGCTTCCTCGATCGCCGCTTTCTGATCCGCCGTGACGCGGAATTCCAGCCGGGCGCTCTTGAGCGGAGATGCAGATGCGGTCATGGGATCAGTGTACGGCAGATCTCCGTACACTGGTCATCTCCCGCGACCACACCCGCGTTACCCCGAGTGACGCGCCCGACCCCACCGCGTTCTGCATGCAAGAGAATTGAAAGTGATGTCTGAACGCGAAGATCACACCCACTGGCAGGCCGAGCGCCGCACCGCCGTCACGTCCGCGACCGGCAACCTCGCCCTGGTCGAGACCCGTTGGACCGGGGAGCGCCCCGACTTCGACGCCGAACAGCGCGCCGCGGCCGACACGGTCACCGTGACGCCGATCGAGCGCACGAACATCGAGACCGGCGCGGCCGAGCACGGTCTGCGCGTCTGGGACGCCGAATCCCCCGCCATCCGCGCCTTCGACCGCATCGACACCTACGAGTACGACCCGGCATGGGTGCTCGAAGGACACTTCACCCCGGTCTCCGGCGACCGCAGGGTGTCGTTCGAGCACATCCGCGACAACGGCGGCACGCGCGACCTGGTCGTCCCCGGCGACATCCGCCTCGAGCTCGACGGCCACGAGTACACCCTCGCCGCCTTCGACGACGGCGGCACGCTGCTGCTCGTGTTCGGCGACCAGACGAACGGATCGGAGACCTACGGATCCGGGCGCTTCCTGTTCGTCGAGCTGCGTGACGACGAAGGCTCCGTCGTCCTCGACTTCAACCGCGCTTTCGTGCCTCCCTGCGGCTTCAGCGCCCAGTACAACTGCCCGCTCCCGCCGGCATCCAACCGCTTCCCCCTGCCTATCCGAGCAGGCGAGAAGAACGTCGTTTTCCGCGACGGCTTCGACATCTACGCGGCGTGACGCCGCACCCGCTCACCCTGGAGTACTCATGAGAAGAACCCGCATCCTCGGCGCGCTCGGCGCCGTCGCCACGCTCGCCCTCGTGGCCGGCTGCGCGTCCGGCGCGAACGACGACGGCACCGCGAGCGAAGACGCCACGATCTTCATCGGTTCGCTGTACGAGCCCACCAACCTCAGCAACACCCAGGGCGGCGGCCAGGGCGTGACCGAAGCGCTGACCGGAAACGTCTACGAAGGCCTGTACCGGCTGACCGACGACGGCGAGGTCGAGCCGCTCCTCGCCGAAGATGCCCAGGTGTCCGACGACGGCCTGACGTACACGATCACCCTGCGCGACGACGTGACCTTCCACTCCGGCGACCCGCTCACCTCCGCCGACGTGAAGTCGAGCATCGAGGCCGTCACCGCCGAGGACTCGGTCTCCGCCCGCAAGTCGAGCTTCAAGACGATCTCCGACATCACGACCCCCGATGACAAGACGGTCGTGTTCACGCTCTCGCAGCGATCGATCTCGTTCCTGTACAACCTCAGCTACGTCTGGATCGTGAACGACGAGGCCGGCGACATCACGAGCACCGAAGACGGCACCGGCCCCTACACGCTCGACGAGTGGAAGAAGGGTTCGACCCTCACGCTCGAGCGCTGGGACGACTACTGGGGCGACCCGGCCAAGAACGCGGAGGTCGTCTACACGTACTTCACCGACGCGACGGCCGAGAACAACGCCCTCGTCACCGGCGAGATCGACGTCATCACCAGCGTGCAGAGTCCCGATTCGCTCACGCAGTTCGACTCCGACGACTACGTCGTCAGCGAGGGCACGTCCACGACCAAGGAGCTGCTCGCCTTCAACGACCGCGTCGCTCCCTTCGACAACACTCTCGTGCGCAAGGCCATCTACTCCGCGATCGACACGAAGAAGCTCCTCGAGTCGATCTGGGGCGACTACGGCACGCTGATCGGCTCGATGGTGCCGCCCACCGACCCCTGGTACGAGGACCTCACGCAGGTCAACCCGTACGACGTCGACCTCTCGAAGAAGCTCCTCGCGGAGGCGGGCTACGCCGACGGGTTCACCTTCACCCTCGACACCCCGAGCTACGACCCGCACCCCGCCGTCGCGGAGTTCCTGCAGTCGCAGCTCGCCGAGGTCGGCATCACGGTCGAGATCAACACGATCAGCGCCGACGAGTGGTACACGAAGGTCTTCAAGGAGCAGGACTTCCAGGCGACGCTGCAGGAGCACGTGAACGACCGCGATGTGGTCTGGTACGGCAACCCCGACTTCTACTGGGGCTACAACGACGCCGACGTGCAGAAGTGGGTCGCCGACGCCGAGCAGGCAGCCACGACCGATGAGCAGACCGCCCTGCTCAAGCAGGTCAACGAGAAGATCGCCGCTGATGCCGCGAGCGTATGGTTGTACCTGTACCCGCAGATCGTGGTCGCCTCCAGCGACCTCAGCGGCTACCCCGTCAACGGCCTGAACTCGCAGTTCTTCGCCTACGACATCGTCAAGTCCTGACGTGCGTGGGGGATGCCGCGCGTCGGCATCCCCCACGTCATCCTGAGAAGCCATGCTCGCCTATCTGCTGCGCCGCCTCGCGTTCCTCGCGATCTCGCTCGTCGTCGCGATGATCGCGATCTTCGTGTTGCTGCGCCTGCTCCCCGGTGACCCTGCGAATGCCCTGCTCTCGGTCAATGCGACCCCCGAACAGATCGCGGCCGCGCGAGCCCAGGTCGGCTCCGACCAGCCGCTGCTCCAGCAGTTCACGACGTGGGCGGGCCAACTGCTGCGCTTCGATCTCGGCGAGTCCTTCCTCAGCTCGCGTCCGGTCGGACCGGACATCGCCGATCGCCTTGCCGTGACCCTTCCGCTCACGCTCATCGCCTTCGCGATCGCACTGCTCGTCTCGCTCGTGATCGGCATCACCGCCGCGGTGAAGTCCGACCGCTGGTACGGCATCGTGCTGTCGGGGTTCGCGCAGCTCGGCGTCGCGGTTCCGGTGTTCTGGGTCGGCGTGGTGCTGGTCTGGGTGTTCGCGCTCGGACTGGGCGTGCTGCCCTCCGGCGGCTTTCCCCGCAAGGACTGGGAGGACCCGGCCGACGCGTTGCGCTCACTCGCGCTGCCGGTGATCACGATCGTGATCGTCATGAGTGCATCCCTCAGCCGCTACGTGCGCTCGGCCACCCTCGATGTGCTCGGCAGCGACTACCTGCGCACCGCCCGAGCCGGAGGTTCCGGCATGGGCGAGGCGCTGCTGCGTCACGGCGTGCGCAACGGCGCGGTGCCGGTCGTCGCGGTGCTCGGCATCGAGCTGTCCACCACCCTGCTGGGCGCGGTGGTCGTCGAGAGCGTCTTCACGCTGCCCGGACTCGGAAGCCTGCTGCTGTCGGCCATCGAGCAGCATGACTTCCAGGTGATCCAGGGTGTCCTCGTCGTCAGCACCCTCTTCGTGCTGCTGGTCGGGTTCGCCGCCGACATCCTGCAGCGCCTGATCGACCCGCGCCTGCGCACGAGCGTCTCGGGGAACCGATGAGCCGCGTCGCCGAACAGCTGGTCACCGCATCCGTACCCGTGCGGCGACGTCCGAAGGCGACGCTGCTGATCGGCATCGTGCTCACGGGTCTCATCGTGCTGATCGCTCTGGTGTCGCTGTTCTGGCTGCCCTATCCGCTCGCCGACACCAGTGGCGGCCGCCTCGAAGGGCCCAGCGCGCTGCACCTGCTCGGCACCGACCGGCTCGGACGCGACCTGTTCTCGCAGCTGATGTGGGGCGCACGCATCGCCCTCATCGTCGGCACCTGTGCCGTCGCGATCGCCGCACTCCTCGGCACGATCATCGGGCTGATCGCCGCCTTCGCCCGCCCCTGGGTCGACGACACGCTCTCGGCGGGACTCGACGTCGTGATCGCCTTCCCCGTGCTGCTGCTCGCGATGCTGGTCGTCGCCGTGCAGGGCGCGTCGCTGTGGTCGGCGGTGCTCGCGATCGGACTCGCGATGTCGGCGGTCGTCGCCCGCCTCACCCGCATCCTGGCGCGCCGCGTGCTGCAGGAGCAGTACATCACCGCCGCGCGCACGAGCGGTACCGGGGTGCTCGGCATCGTGTTCCAGCACGTGCTGCCGAACATCGCCCCCACCCTCGCCGTGAGTCTCGCGCTGCAGTTCGGCGCCGCGGTGCTCGCCGAGGCGAGCCTGTCGTACCTGGGCCTCGGTGCCCCGCCGCCCAACGCATCGTGGGGACGGATGCTGCAAGAAGCGCAGGGCACCGTCCTCGTCGCCCCGGTGGGTGCCATCGCTCCCGGTATCGCGATCATCGCGCTGGTGCTCGGTGTGAACTTCCTCGCCGACGGTCTGCGCGACCTCGCCGACCCGACCCGCCGGAGGAGCCGATGAGCATTCTCGACGTCACGGGCCTCACAGTCCGCGCTGCTTCCGGGCCGCTGGTGCGCGATGTCTCGTTCTCCCTCGCGGCGGGTGAGCGCCTGGGGCTGATCGGCGAGTCCGGCTCGGGCAAGTCGCTGACCTCGCTCGCGGTGACCGGCCTGCTCCCTGACGCCCTCAGCGCATCGGGCTCGGTGCTGCTCGGCGGGCACCAGGTCGTCGGCGCGCGGGATGCGGAGCTGCGTCCGCTGCGCGGTCCCGTCGCTCAGATCGTGTTCCAGGAGCCCCTCACCGCGCTCGATCCGCTGATGCGGGTGGGGCGTCAGATCGCGGAGCCCCTGCGACGCCATCTCGGGCTGCGTGGCGGTGAGCTCGCGAAGGCCGTCGCCACCGCGCTCGGCGAGGTCGCCCTGACCGACACCCGCATCGCCCGCTCCTACCCGCACGAGCTCTCCGGCGGTCAGCGTCAGCGTGTGGCCATCGCCATCGCCCTGGCCGCGCGCCCGCAGCTGCTCATCGCCGACGAGCCGACCACCGCGCTGGATGTGACCGTGCAGGACGGCGTGCTCACGCTGCTCGAACGCCTCGTCGACGAGCGCGGCATGGCGCTGCTGTTCATCAGCCACGATCTGGCCGTGGTGTCGCGCATGGTCGAACGCATCGTCGTGCTGCGCGACGGCCTCGTGGTCGAATCGGGTACGGTCGCGCAGGTACTGCACGAGCCGGCCGAGCCGTACACGCGGATGCTGGTCGACAGCGCCCGGGCTCTGGACGCATTTCTCGACGCCGAGGAGGGCGGACGATGACGCTCCTCGAACTGCACGGCGCCAGCTTCGCCTACGGATCCCGTCGCGTGCTCGACGACGTCTCTCTGAGCATCGATGAAGGCGACTCGCTCGGCCTGGTCGGCGAGTCGGGTGCGGGAAAGTCTACGATCCTACGACTGCTGCTCGGGCTCGCCACCCCGCTCGGCGGGCAGGTGCTGTTCGAGGGCACCGCCCTGAGCCCGCGCGACCGCGCCCAGGTGCGTCGCTTCCGCGCGAGCGTGCAACCGATCTTCCAGGACCCGTACTCCTCGCTCGACCCCCGACAGCGCATCGACCGCATCGTCGGCGAACCGCTGCGGTCGCTGGGGCTGGCGTCCGGTGCGGATGCCCAGCGCCGCATCACTGAGGCCCTCGACGCGGTCGGGCTTCCTGCCGACACCGCACGCCGATACCCGCATGAGTTCTCCGGTGGACAGCGTCAGCGCATCGCGATCGCCCGAGCCGTGGTCTCCCGCCCCCGGGTACTGCTCGCCGACGAACCGGTCAGCGCGCTCGATGTGACCACTCGCGTGCAGGTGCTCGAACTGCTCGATCGACTGCGCCGCGAGAACGGCCTCTCGCTCGTGATGGTGTCGCACGACCTCACCGCGATCGCCTCGGCCTGCGACCGGACGGTGGTCTTGAAGGACGGCCGCGTGGTGGAGCAGGGCGCCACGTCCGACGTGCTGCACGCTCCACAGGACCCCTACACGCGGGCGCTCGTCGACGCTGTTCCGCGGCTGCCGCGCTGAGTGCCGCTCCCGTCGCGATATGACAGCTGGATTCGCCGATTCGGCTGTCATATCGCGACCGGAGTAGGTCAGAGCATCCGGGAGCGGATCAGGAATCGCATGCCGGTGGGGCCCTCGACGCTGAAACCCGCACCGCGGCCGGGCACGACGTCGATCGTCAGGTGCGTGTACTTCCAGTACTCGAACTGCGATTCCGACATGTACACCTCGACGGGCCGGTCCAGGCCGACGTCGAGCGCCCCGAGAAGTACGTCGCCCTGCCCGGTGATGAACATGCCGACCGGGTAGCACATGGGTGATGAGCCGTCGCAGCAGCCGCCGGACTGGTGGAACATGAGGGGTCCATGCTGGGCCGTGAGGTCGCGCACGAGCGATGCCGCTGCTTCCGTCACGGCCACGCGTTCCACGGTCTCGTCGCCGATCACGGTTCATTCCCTTCAGAGAATATGTCCGGGCGGACGCTCGTGCGCCCGCCCGGAGAGGTGACTCAGAAGAAGCCCATCGGGCCTTCGGCGTACGAGACCAGGAGGTTCTTCGTCTGCTGGTAGTGGTCGAGCATCATCTTGTGGTTCTCCCGTCCGACGCCGGACTGCTTGTATCCGCCGAATGCCGCATGCGCCGGGTACTGGTGATACGTGTTGGTCCACACCCGTCCGGCCTCGATCGCCCGTCCCGCGCGGTAGGCCGTGTCGCCGCTGCGGCTCCACACCCCGGCGCCCAGTCCGTACAGGGTGTCGTTGGCGATCGAGATCGCGTCGTCGAAGCCGTCGAACGAGGTGACCGACAGCACCGGGCCGAAGATCTCCTCCTGGAAGATGCGCATGTCGTTCGTGCCCTCGAACACGGTCGGAGCCACGTAGTAGCCCTCGCTGAGATCGCCGCCGAGGTCGACGCGCTCGCCACCGGTCAGCAGCCGCGCACCGCCCTGCTTCCCGATGTCGATGTAGCTGAGGATCTTCTCCAGCTGGTCGTTCGACGCCTGAGCTCCGATCATGGTGGCGGGGTCGAGCGGGTTGCCCTGCACGACCTTGCCCACCCGCTCCAGGCCGTCGGCGAGGAAGCCGTCGTAGATCGAGCGCTGGATGAGGGCGCGAGACGGGCAGGTGCAGACCTCGCCCTGATTGAGCGCGAACATCGTGAACCCCTCGAGCGCCTTGTCGTAGAACGGGTCTTTCGTCGAGCGGGCGACATCTTCGAAGAACACGTTCGGGCTCTTGCCTCCGAGTTCGAGCGTCACCGGGATGAGGTTCTGCGATGCGTACTGCATGATCAGTCGCCCGGTCGTCGTCTCTCCGGTGAAGGCGACCTTGCGGATGCGCTTGTGCTGCGCGAGCGGAGCGCCCGCCTCGATGCCGAACCCGTTGACGATGTTGACGACGCCGGCGGGCAGAAGGTCGCCGATGATGTCGAACAGGAACAGCAGTGAGGCCGGGGTCTGTTCGGCCGGCTTGATCACCACGCAGTTGCCTGCGGCGAGCGCGGGCGCCAGCTTCCACACCGCCATCAGGATCGGGAAGTTCCACGGGATGATCTGTCCGACCACGCCGAGCGGCTCATGGAAGTGGTACGCCACGGTGTTCTCGTCGAGCTGGCTGATGCCGCCCTCCTGAGCCCGAAGCACTCCGGCGAAGTAGCGGAAGTGATCGACCGCGAGAGGGATGTCGGCCGCGAGCGTCTCCCGCACGGGCTTGCCGTTCTCCCACGTCTCGGCGACCGCGATCTCCTCCAGGTGCTGCTCGATGCGGTCGGCGATGCGGTTGAGGATCACCGACCGCTCGGCTGGGCTCGTCTTGCCCCAGCCGGCGAATGCCTGCCAGGCGACCTCGACCGCCCGGTCGATGTCTTCGCTGGTGCCGCGCCCGACCTCGGTGAAGGGCTTGCCGTTGACGGGGCTGACGTTCTCGAAGTACTGGCCCTTGACGGGTTCCACGAACTCGCCACCGATGTAGTGGCCGTAGCGCGCCCGATAGTTCGCGACGGCTCCGGGCTGCCCGGGGGCGGCGTATGCGGTGGACGATGGGGCGACGGACACGTCTTCTTCGACGATGGTCATGGGGGTCTCCTTCGACGGGTGCGCCGCGCTTCGGTGCTGCGGCTCTTCCCCGAAGCTAGGTCGACCGACGTTGCGACCCGATGCGCAACGTTGCGACCGGTTGCAGAGGCTCAGGCCTCGAGACGCTCGATCCGCGCGACCAGTCCCGCGCGCTTCGGCGACCGGGCGGGGAGCATCTCCAGCGCGAGGCGGAGGGCTTCGGCGTCACCCTGGCCCTCGGGGATCTCCGCATAGGAGAGCAGCACGTCGAGACTCGCCTCGGACAGCATCGCCTCCCGCAGCGCCGCGCGCACCGACTCGCGGAATTCCTCCACACCCGGCGACGTCGACTCGGGCAGCACCGGTCCTCGGTAGGCGGTGAGCGCCACCCTGTGGGCACCTCGGTCCAGCAGCGACAGAACGTCGTGCGCATCGGTGTCGAGGGTGACGGGAAGGCGGTACGGTCGCGACTCCGGCACGAGGTCGGGAGCCGTGCGCTCGAGCACCTTCCGCAGCCGGACCATCTCGGGGCGGAGCGTGTCGGGCGAGACGCCCGGTCCGTACACGAGCTCGCACAGGCGCTCGGCCGAGAGTCCCTGTCGGTGCACGCCGAGCATCAGCAGGATCGCGGCATGACGGGCGCTGAGCTCGATCACGGACTCTTCGTGGTCCGACTCCGTCTCCAATCGGGCCCGATCGCGTCCGAGCACGTGAAGTGTCGCCCGCGCCGTTGCCGGCACCCGGGACTTCGCAGCCGACGCACGAGGCCGGTGCGCCTCACTGCGCGCCCGCAGACGCGCCACCATCAGCTCCGACTCCACGGCGCGGGCTGTCGCATCCACGAGCAGCCGTGCCTGCAGCGAGACGACCTCCGCTCCCCCGGTGATGTCGATGACCCCGAGCACGCGGTGCGTCTCCGGGTCGCGGACGGGAGCCGCGGTGCAGGACCAGGGGTGCACGAGACGGTTGTAGTGCTCCGCGCCGCGGATCTGCACGGACTGTCCGAGCACCAGAGCGGTTCCGGGTGCGCTGGTGCCGACGGCATCCTCCGACCAGTTCGCTCCCGCGACGAAGCCCATGTCGTCGGTGAGCGACCGCAGCTGCCTGTCGCCCTCGATCCACAGCAGACGGCTCGCCTGGTCGCCGACGGCGATGACGACGCCGGCGTCCTGGGCCTCGCCGGGCAGCAGGAGGGCACGGATCATGTCCATGACGGAGGCGAGCGGATGCGCCAGCCGATAGGCGTCCAGCTCGTCGCTCACGAGATCGAGAGGAGGAGCGCCCTCGGGGCCGACGCGACTGCGCCATGCCCGCTCCCACGACTCCCGGACGAGTGGCCGCACCTCCTGAAGACGCCGGTCTTCGAGGTTCCCGGCGAGCAGCTCCTCGTGCGCACGCTCGATGAGAAGTCGCGATGTCGGGGGAAGCGACTCGCGGGATACCTGCCACGGCGCAGACACAGCGGTCTCCGATCGTCGAGAGCGTGCGTTGCCTCAGTGTACGAGCAGCGCGCCCCCGAGGGAACACCCCGCCGGGTCAGCGGATGAGCCCGGCGACCAGGTCGTCGATGACGTCGTCGGTGGAGGTCTCCTGATCGATGGGCGTCGTGAGCCTGTCGAGCAGGAGTCCATCGATCGCATAGTGGAACAGGGCGATCTCGCGGCGTCCTCCCGGGAGTCCCGCCGCGGTGTTGAAAGCCACGTCGGCGTCGAACCCGGCGCGCTGCCACGCACCGAGGACGGCTGCGACCTCGGGCCGCCGACCGCCCTCGAGCCGCAGCTCGAACAGCGCGAGCGTCACGTCCCGATCGTCGGTCAGGCGTCGCACGATGTCGCGGAGGTAGTCGGCGAAGAGCGCGGGTCCCGGGGCAGCCTTCGACCGGCGTTCGAGATCATCGGCGCTCGGTGCGAGACGCTCCCCGATCCGCTCGACCAGTCCTTCGATCAGGGCGTCCCTGCTGCGGAAGTAGTTCGACGTCGTGCCGATCGGGACCTGAGCGGCGACGTCGACGGCGCGGTGCGTGAGCCCCCGTGATCCTTCGCGTGCGAGCACGGCGAGTCCCGCATCCGCGATGGTCCGTCGTCGCGAGTCGTTCTTCACCATGGAAGGAACCCTAGCGCAATCACTACGCCTGTTGTACTGTAACCGCTACAGATGTAGTGATTGGAGAACCATGCGAGAGCTCGTGTACTACGCCGCCGTCAGCCTCGACGGGTACATCGCCGGTCCGAACGGTGAATTCGACGCGTTCCTCATCGAGGGCGACCACATGGACGGCATCAATGCCCGCTTCGCCGACACGCTGCCGACCGTCGCCGCCGAAGCCCTCGGGGTTCCGCAGCGGCGCGAGATGTTCGACACCGTCCTCATGGGGTGGAACACCTACGCCGTGGGCGGGCTGTCGAGTCCCTATCGACACCTCCGCCAGATCGTGTTCAGCAGTACGAGAACAGCGGACGGCGAGAACCTCGAAGTGACAGCGGAGCACCCGGTGTCGGTGGTGCGACGCCTGAAGCAGGAGGAGGGAGCAGCGATCTGGCTGTGCGGCGGCGGCGCACTCGCGGCAACCCTCGCAGACGAGATCGATCGACTCGTGCTGAAGCGGCAGCCGCTGCTCTTCGGGGCGGGCATCCCGCTCTTCCGTGAGCGCTCTTACCGTCCCGAGCGGTTCGATGCGGTGCAGACGGTCGCCTACGACTCGGGCGTCGTCGTCACGGAACTGCAACGCCGCCCCCACGAGAGCTGACATCCCGACGAGACCTGACGCCCGGACGGCGAGGAGGACGACGCGCCATACCTCCTCCTCGCCGCCCTGGCAACGGTGTTCCCGAAGGGCGGTCTGGTTCCTAGCGTGGGAGCACCCCACGAGTCAGGAGGCGCCATGAACGTCCGAACCCCCACCCCCACTGGCTCTGCCCGCCACGCCTCCGCGCACCCCGCCGACAGCCCGGCTCACCGGCCCGCGGTCGAAGCCGTGTGCGAGCGCGTCGGCTTCGACCGCTACGTCGTCAGCCACGATCGTCCCGTCGGCTACATCGACGTCGTGCCACCGCTTTTCGTCTGCTATCTGGGCCACCCGTATCCCCGATCGGTGGAGGTCGCGCAGGTCTACGATTTCGAGCGTGCAGTGAGTATCGTCGATGCCATGGCAGCCGGCACCCGCAACCACACCGTCGCCGGATGAGCGGCGAGATCTGGCCCGGAACCGCATATCCGCTCGGGGCGACCTTCGACGGTCAGGGGACGAACTTCGCCCTCTTCAGCGAAGGCGCCGAGCGCGTCGAGCTGTGCCTGTTCGATGAGGACGGCACGGAGACCCGCGTGCCCCTCACCGAGGTGGACGCGTTCGTCTGGCACGGCTACCTTCCCACGGTGCAGCCGGGGCAGCTCTACGGCTACCGCGTGCACGGACCGTACGACCCCGCCCAGGGGCAGCGCTTCAACGCGAACAAGCTGCTGCTCGACCCGTACGCCAAGGCCGTCGCCGGGCGGATGGACTGGGGCCAGCCCCTCTTCGGCTACGACTTCGGCGATCCCGACTCGCGCAACGACGACGACTCCGCGGCCGCGATGGTCAAGAGCGTCGTGGTCAATCCCTTCTTCGAATGGGCGGGTGATCGACCGCTGAAGACCCCCTATGCCGAGACCGTGATCTACGAGGCGCACGTGAAGGGGCTCACCCAGCGGCATCCCGACATCCCCGAAGAGCTCCGAGGCACCTACGCCGGCATCGCCCACCCCGCCGTGGTCGAGCACCTTCAGCGCCTCGGCATCACGGCGCTGGAGCTCATGCCCGTGCACCAGTTCGTCGACGACTCCGTGCTCGAGGAGAAGGGGCTGTCGAACTACTGGGGCTACAACACCCTGGGGTTCTTCGCCCCGCACAACACCTACTCCGCGACGGGCGAGCACGGCCAGCAGGTGCAGGAGTTCCGGGCGATGGTGCGCACCCTGCACGAGGCCGGGATCGAGGTCATCCTCGACGTGGTCTACAACCACACCGCGGAGGGCAACCACCTCGGCCCGACGCTCTCGATGCGCGGTATCGACAACGAGGCGTACTACCGACTCGAAGAGGACAAGCGCTACTACACGGACTACACCGGCACGGGCAACAGTCTGAACGCGGGCAACCCGCATGCCCTGCAGCTGCTGATGGACTCGCTGCGCTACTGGGTGACCGAGATGCACGTCGACGGGTTCCGCTTCGACCTCGCGGCGACCCTCGCCCGCGAGTTCTACGACGTCGACCGCCTCGCGGCGTTCTTCGAGCTCGTGCAGCAGGACCCGATCGTCTCGCAGGTGAAGCTCATCGCCGAGCCGTGGGACATCGGCCCCGGGGGCTACCAGGTGGGCAACTTCCCGCCGCAGTGGACGGAGTGGAACGGCAAGTACCGAGACACCGTGCGCGATTTCTGGCGCGGTGAGCCGCAGGCACTCGGCGAGTTCGCCTCCCGCCTCACCGGGTCCGCCGACCTGTACGAGCACTCCGGCCGACGACCCGTCGCCTCGATCAACTTCGTCACTGCGCACGACGGCTTCACCCTGCGCGACCTCGTCTCGTACAACGAGAAGCACAACGAGGCGAACGGCGAGGACAACAACGACGGCGAATCCCACAACCGCTCCGACAACATGGGCGCGGAGGGACCGACCGACGACATCGACATCAACCGGCGCCGCGCGCGTCAGCAGCGGAACTTCCTCGCCACGCTGCTGCTCTCGCAGGGCGTGCCGATGATCTCCCACGGCGACGAGCTCGGCCGCACGCAGCACGGCAACAACAACGGCTACGCGCAGGACAACGAGCTCACCTGGATCGACTGGGAGGCGGCCGACCTGCCCCTCGTCGAGTTCACCGCCGCCGTGGCCCGACTCCGCCGTGAGCATCCCACCTTCCGCCGCAGCCGCTTCTTCGACGGTCGCCCCGGCCGGTCCGACGACGACCGCATCCCCGACGTCGTCTGGCTGCGCCCCGATGGCCGACCGATGGCCCCGGAGGACTGGGATTCCGGATTCGGGCGCTCCGTGGGGATGTTCCTCAACGGACAGGGCATCCGCGAGAACGATTCGCGAGGGCGCCCCGTCACCGACGTGAACTTCCTCGTCTACTTCAACAGCGGCGACGAGCCGATCGACCTCGTCATCCCCGACGAGCGCCACGGTGCGCAATGGCGGATCGTCGTCGACACCGCAGGCGAACTGGCCGCGGATCGCGCGCTGGAGCCCGGGGACGGCATCCCGCTCGACGGCAAGGCGACCCTGGTGCTGCAGGAGATCGACGGAGTGCCGGAGGCCGCCGACGACTCGGTCGACGCCTCCCTCCGCGCCCAGAGCGGGCAGGCGGCGTCGTGACCCTGCGTCCGCTCTCCACCTACCGATTGCAGATCACCGCCGATTTCCCCCTCGACTCCGCGGCAGGGGTGACCGATTACCTCGCCGACCTCGGCGTCTCCTGGGCGTACCTCTCCCCCGTGCTCGCGGCGGTCAGCGGCTCGAACCACGGTTACGACGTGGTCGACCACGGACGCGTCGACCCCGAGCGCGGAGGCGAGGAAGGACTCGAGCGCTTCGCCGCCGCCGCTCGGGCCGCAGGGCTCGGGATCCTCGCCGACATCGTGCCCAACCACATGGGAGTCGGTGCCCCACGCCAGAACGCCTGGTGGTGGGAGGTGCTGCGTCTGGGGAGGGAGACCCGTGTCGCGGCGGCCTTCGACATCGACTGGGCGGCCGGCGGTGGGCGTCTGATCCTGCCGATCCTGGGCTCATCACCGGAACAGGCGATCACCGAGCGCCTCTTCGCCGTCGACACGACCCCGGCACCCGACGCGCCCGACGGGGTGCTGACGTACTTCGAGCACGTGCTGCCGCTCGCCCCCGGCACGGCGCAGCTGGCCGACGACCTTCCCGCACTGCTCGCCGCCCAGCATTACGACCTCCGCTACTGGGAGGAGCAGAACACCGATCTCAACTACAGACGGTTCTTCGCCGTCTCCGAGCTCGCCGGCCTCCGAGTCGAGCTGCCGGACGTCTTCGCGGAGTCGCATCGCGAGATCATCCGATGGATCCGCAGCGGGCTCGCGGACGGATTGCGTGTCGATCACCCCGACGGGCTCGTCGATCCGACCGGATATCTGGAGCGCCTGGCTGACGCGACGGGGCGGGCGTACACGCTGGTCGAGAAGATCCTCGAACCGGGCGAAGCCCTGCCCGCGTGGTGGCGCACCGATGGAACGACCGGATACGACGCTCTCGCCGACATCGATCGGCTCTTCGTCGACCGTGCGGGAGTCGACGCTCTCGACAGTCTCGACGAGAGGCTGCGTGCGGAGACCGGGCTCCCGGCCGCCCCCGCGTGGCCTGACCTGATCCACGACACCAAGCGCATGATCGCCGACGGGCTGCTGCAGGCGGAGGTGCGCCGGCTCGTGCGCACTCTGCCCCACGGGATCGTGCACGCCGATGACGCCCTGGCTGAACTCGTGGCGTGCTTCCCGGTCTATCGCTCGTACCTCCCCGAGGGGCGCGAGCATCTGCGCGTCGCGTTCACCGAGGCCCGTCGACGCCGCCCCGACGTCTCGGCGGCCTTCGCCGAGCTCGAGCCGCTGCTGTCCGACCCCCGACTCGAGGTCGCGCAGCGCTTCCCTCAGGTAACTGGAGCGGTGATGGCGAAGGGCGTCGAGGACACCGCGTTCTACCGCTTGACCCGACTGGGAACGCTCACTGAGGTGGGCGCCGACCCCGCGATCCCCGCCGTGACGGTCGACGACTTCCATCGGCGGCAGAACGCCAGGCTCGGCGCCTGGCCCCACTCGATGACCACGCTGTCGACGCACGACACGAAGCGCTCGGAGGATGTGCGCGCCCGACTGTCGGTCCTCTCCGAGATCCCCGAGCGCTGGGCCGAGGTGCTGGGTGAACTCCGCACCATCGCGACCACCGGCCACGGTCCGCTGGATGCCCTCCTCTGGCAGGCGGCGGTCGGTGCGTGGCCCCTCTCCTCCGAGCGTTTCCTCGCCTATGCGACCAAGGCGGCACGCGAGGCCGCGGAGGCCACGACCTGGCAGCATCCGGATGCGCGGTTCGAGGAGGGCCTCGCGACGATCGCGCAGGCGCTCGAGGGCAAAGCCGCCCCGATCCTGGAACGCTTCGTGGACGAGATCCTGGCGGCCGGCCGCTCCAACTCGCTCTCCGCGAAGCTGCTGCAGCTCACCGCGCCCGGCGTCCCCGACGTGTATCAGGGCACGGAGCTGTGGGACCTCTCCCTCGTCGACCCCGACAACCGTCGACCGGTCGACTTCGAGCTGCGGAGGCGGATGCTCGCGGAGCTCGACGCGGAGGTCGCGCGGGGCATCCTCCCCGCCGTCGACGACTCTGCGCGGGCGAAGCTGCTCGTCACGTCGCGAGCACTGCGCGCCCGTCGAGACAACCCCGAGCTGTTCCGGTTCTACCGTCCCGCTGTCGTCGAGGGCGCGGCAGCCGACCACGCTGTCGCGGCTCATCGCGGAGGGATCACCGTCGTGGCCACCCGTCTTCCGATGGGGCTGGCGCGCCGCGGAGGATGGGGCGACACTGTCATGATGCGCCCCGACCTCCCCGCCACCGATCTGCTGACCGGCCGACGCATCGGACCGGGGCCGGTCCGGCTGGCCGAGCTGCTGGACACGTATCCGGTGGCTCTGCTCGAGCTCGCCCGATGAAATCCGTGTGCTCGATGACGGCACGACGGTGACGGCGGGTATCGATGACGGCGGGGTGTCGATGACGGCGGGGTATCGATGATCGAGGTCTGGGCACCGAAGGCGAGCAGGGTGCGGCTGAGACGAACCTCTCGACACGGCAGCACGACGCAGACCGATCTCGATCCGGCGTCAGGCGGATGGTGGCGAGCCGGCGACGAGCTCGAAACCGGCGAGCGCTACGGATTCCTCCTCGACGACGATCCCGAGCTGCGGCCGGATCCGCGCTCTCGCCGACAGCCCGACGGTGTGCACGCGGCATCCGCGGCGTTCGACGTCGGCGACTTCGCCTGGAGCGATGCGGGATGGGCGGGACGGCAGCTCGCCGGAGGCCTGGTCTACGAACTGCACCTCGGCACGTTCACGCCGGAGGGGACGCTCGACGCCGCGATCACGCGCCTGCCTCACCTGGTGCAGCTGGGGGTGACGCACGTCGAGCTGCTTCCGGTCAACGCCTTCAACGGGCGCTGGAACTGGGGCTACGACGGAGTGCTCTGGTACGCGGTGCACGAGGCGTACGGGGGCCCTGCCGCGTACCAGCGGTTCGTGGATGCCGCGCACGGGCACGGGCTCGCCGTGGTGCAGGACGTGGTCTACAACCACCTCGGTCCGAGCGGCAACTACCTGCCCCTGTTCGGCCCCTACCTGCGCGAGGGCGAGAGCACGGCGTGGGGCGACTCGGTCAACCTCGACGAACCGGCCGTGCGCGACTACATCATCGACAACGCCCTGATGTGGTTGCAGGACTTCCATGTCGACGGGCTGCGTCTCGATGCGGTGCATGCTCTGCACGATCAGAGCCCTGTGCACATCCTCCGCGAACTCGCCGAACGCGTCGACGCGCTGTCGGTGCAGCTCGATCGTCCGCTCGCCCTGATCGCCGAGTCCGACCTCAACGATCCGACGCTCATCCTGCCCCGTGAGGCCGGTGGCTACGGCCTGACCGCGCAGTGGTCAGACGACTGGCACCACGCCGTCCATGTGGCCCTCACGGGGGAGACCGGCGGCTACTACGCCGACTTCGCCGCGGAGAATGGCCTGGCGAAGGTGACCGAGCACGGGTTCTTCCATGACGGCACGTTCTCGTCCTTCCGCGGACGTCCCCACGGCGCGCCGATCCCACCCGAAGTGCCGACGTGGCGACTCGTGACCTTCGCGCAGGACCACGATCAGGTGGGCAACCGCGCGGCAGGCGACCGCCTCTCCGCCACCCTCTCTCCGGATCGCCTGGCCGTCGCTGCGGTCCTGACCCTCACCGCCCCCGGCACTCCGATGCTCTTCATGGGCGAGGAGTGGGGTGCATCCACCCCCTGGCAGTTCTTCACCTCGCACCCCGAACCCGAGCTCGGCCGCGCCGTCGCCGAGGGGCGGACCGCCGAGTTCGCCCGCATGGGGTGGGATCCGGATGCGGTGCCCGACCCACAGGACCCCGACACGTTCGCCCGCTCCCACCTCGACTGGAGCGAGCTCGACGATCCGGAGCACGCGCGGATGCTCACCCTGTACCGCGACCTCGTGACGCTGCGAAGGGAGTGGCCCGCCCTCACCGACCCCGACTCCACGCACACCGCGGTGGAGGTCCGAGAGACCGACGGCACGCCCGAACGGCGGGTCTACCGCATCGACCGTGGAGACCTCTCCGTGGTGGTCAACCTCGCATCGACGTCGCAGGCGTTCGACGTGGGAGCCCGCACCAGGGTGCTGCTTTCCACGTCGGGGTTCCGTCGGGAGGACTCGCTCGTGACGCTGCCGCCCGACAGTGCAGCGATCGCGACCTCGCCCCTGGTCTGAGCCGCCACAGTGCGGCCACCACAGTGCGGCCACTGTGCGCAGTCAGTCGCGCGCAGCCCACCACTCGCGCAGTCGCTGCTCGGCGACGTCCGCACCGAGCACACCCTCGTCCAGGCGCAGGTCGAGCAGGAACCGATAGGCCTCACCGACCTCGCGGCCCGGTCCGATCCCGAGCACCTGCTGGATGCGGTTGCCATCGAGCTCCGGGCGGATGGCGTCGAGCTCCTCCTGCTCGCGGAGCGCGGCGATGCGCGACTCGATGTCGTCGTACGCGCTCGCGAGACGGCCGGCCTTGCGCTTGTTCCGTGTGGTCACATCCGCGCGGGTGAGGATGTGCAGGCGTTCGAGCAGGTCGCCGGCATCGCGCACGTAGCGGCGCACGGCTGCGTCCGTCCACGCCCCCTCGGCGTAGCCGAAGAAGCGCAGGTGCAGCTCGATGAGCGTGGCGACGGCGTTCGTGGTCTCGGTGTCGAAACGCAGCGCCTGCAGCCGCTTGCGCGCCATCCGCGCACCCACGACGTCGTGGTGGTGGAACGTGACGACGCCCCCGGCCTCGAGCTTGCGCGTGCGCGGCTTGCCGATGTCGTGCAGCAGCGCAGCGATGCGCAGCGGCACATCCGGTACGGCTCCGGGATGACGGGAGTGCTCGAGCTCGATGGCCTGGGCGAGCACGGTCAGCGAGTGCTCGTAGACATCCTTGTGGTGGTGGTGCTCGTCGACTTCGAGGCGCAGCTCGGTCACTTCGGGGAGGAACTCGTCGATCAGCCCGGTGTCCACCAGCACGCGGATGCCGCGCACCGGGTCGTCGGTCTGCATGAGGCGCACCAGCTCGGACTGGACGCGCTCGGGGCTGACGATCTTCAGCGTCTCGCGCAGCTCGGTGATCGCCGCGGCCGTCGCCTCCTCGACCTGGAAGCCGAGCTGGGCGCTGAAGCGAGCGGCGCGCAGCATCCGGAGCGGGTCGTCGCCGAACGACACCCGAGGATCCGCCGGCGTGCGCAGGACGCCGGCGATGAGGTCTTCCACCCCGCCGGTCGGGTCGACGAGCTTCACGGACGGCACCTGCAGCGCCATGGCGTTCACGGTGAAGTCGCGGCGCACGAGGTCGCCGTCGATGGTGTCGCCGAACTCCACGGTGGGCTTGCGGGTCACGCCGTCGTAGCTGTCCGCGCGATAGGTCGTGATCTCGACCTGTTCACGCTGCACGCGTGCGCCGATCGTGCCGAACGCGCGACCGATGTCCCACTGCGCGGTGGAGATGGGCGTGACGATGGCCAGGATGTCGTCGGGGGACGCGTTCGTCGTGAAATCGAGATCGTGCGTGTCACGGCCGAGCAGGGCATCACGCACCGGACCGCCGACGACCGCGAGGTCGAAGCCCGCTTCGTCGAAGGCAGTCGCCAGGGTGCGGACGACCGGGTTCTCGGCGAGCGCACCGAGACGAGCGAGGCCGTCAGCCATGTTGAGCATGGGTTCCAGCGTACCGGGGCGAGCCGTCCGCGCCGGGGCCGTCTCCCGCCCCGGCGAAAACCCAGACCATCCGTCCGCGCGCCGGCGCGCCATCCCTCGACACGCCGCTCCCCGCGCAGTCGGTCTCCGTTTCGGCCGGGCGACATCGTGAACGGAGTTCACCTCCCGGTCGCCAGGAGGTCAGCGCCCGGTCATCCCGTTTCGATGGGGTGGAGGGGCCCCGTGCGGCTGAGCACGGAAACCCCACCTCGAAGGACTGACATGACCTCCCCCACCCCTGCGGTGCGGTGGCGGCGTCGCGGACTGACGTCCGTCGCGCTCCTCGCCCTGCTCGGCGGCGCCGTCGTCGCCCCCGCGGCTCTTGCCGCCCCCGACCCCGAAGTGCCGACGGGCTCACTGATCACCGGCGACACCGCCTGGCACTACCTCGACGACGGATCCGACCCGTCTCCCGCACCCGCAGCCCTCCGCGACTGGACACTGCCTGCCTACGACGACAGCGCGTGGAAGACGGCTCCGGGCTCGTTCGGCGCCAAGGGCGGGAAGCTCGCACCGGTCGGCCCGCAGACGCCCAAGACCCTGCTCAACCACTACCTCGACGGCACGGCGGCCCCGACCGTGCCGACCTACTTCTTCCGCACGACGTTCGAGCTCGAGGCAGGCGTCGCCGAGCAGGTCGCCGCTCTACAGAGCACCATCACCTACGACGACGCCATCATCGTGTGGATCAACGGCCAGGAGGTGGCCCGCTACGTCGACGGCAGGATCACCGACACCACCAACGTCGAGTACGCGGGCGATGGCAACGGCGACCCGCTCACGAGCACGTTCAGCGCCGAGGGAACCCTCCTGCACGACGGCACCAACACGATCGCGGTGTCGCTGTTCCAGGACCGCGCAACCAGCTCCGACATCTTCTTCGACATGTCCGCGTTGACCCTCGTGAAGGCCTCCGCACCTGGCACCCCCGTCGTCGCGCCGCCGACGCGCGTCATCCTCACCCCGACCGAACAGCCGGCCGTCTCGCAGTCGTTCTCCTGGCTCGCAGGCGACGCCTCGCACACGGTCGGACAGGTCGAGATCGCCCCGTCCGCCGGCGGAGAGACCCGCACAGTCGACGCGTACGACGCTGGTGTCGTGAACGGCAACCCGAACAAGCACTTCTCGGCGACGGTGACGGGTCTCACCGCTGCCACCGAGTACCGCTACCGCGTCGGCCTGCCCGGAAGCTGGAGCGACTGGTTCACCTTCCGCACCGCGGATCCGTCCGCGACCGACTTCCAGTTCATCTACTACGGCGACGCCCAGATCGGTCTGGACACCACGTGGCCGAGCGTCGTGAAGCAGGCCGAGGCGCAGGCTCCCCGCTCGATCGGCTCCGTGCACGCGGGTGACCTGATCAACACGTCGAGCAACGAGAACGAGTGGGTCAACTGGTTCAAGGGCATGAAGGATTCGGCCGTCCGTACGAACGTGATGGCCGCCCCCGGCAACCACGAGTACTCCGGCGACAAGCTGCTCACGGCGTGGAAGGCGGCGTTCGAGTACCCGCGCAACAACCCGTCGACCAGCTCCATCGGCGAACTGGCGAACCTGGCGAAGGGCGACTCCGAGGTCGCGCAGCAGTACCGCGCGTTCTTCGACCACTGGAGCTCGTTCGCCGCAGAGACCGCGTACTACACCGACTACCAGGGCGTGCGTTTCATCACCCTGAACGCCACTCGCGACACGACGTTCCTCACCCCGGCCGGCCTCCCGTCGTGCACGGGGGCGGAGTGCCCCTCGTCGCAGATCGGCACCCTGTGGACGCGCTTCCAGGGTGCATGGCTCGACCTGCTGCTGCAGAACAGCCCGTCGAAGTGGAACGTCGTCACGTTCCACCAGCCCGTGTTCTCGGCCTCGGCCGGGCGCGATGAGCCCATCCTCCGCGCCGAGTGGCTGCCGGTCTTCCAGCGCAACGACATCGACCTGGTTCTCATGGGACACGACCACACGTACGCCCGCGGATACGTGAACACCGACGCGACCGAGACCCCCGGCCTCACCACGGGCCCGGTCTACGTCGTCTCGAACTCGGGCGCGAAGCACTACGACCTGGAGACGCCGGAGAAGAACGTCTGGACCAACAACGGCGCCACCCAGGTGCTGCGCGGTCAGGGCGTGACGACCTACCAGGTGATCGACGTCTCGAAGAATCAGCTGGTCTACCGGTCGTACCTGGCCGAGAAGCAGCCGGACACCACGACGGACCTCCCCGTCGGTGCCGTCTACGACACGTTCACGGTGACCAAGTCGGATGCGGGCGAGAAGTGGGTGACCGAGGCCGGCGTCACACCTCCGGTCACCCCCGAGCCCGAGGCTCCGGCGAAGGTCGAACTCGGCGCGGCATCCGTGCAGGCCGGTGGCACGGTCACGGTGACGGGCAGCGGCTTCGCAGAGGGCGCTCAGCTGCGGCTCGAGCTGCGTTCCGACCCGGTGCAGCTGGGCACGGGCACCGCCGATGCGGACGGCTCGTTCCAGCGCACGGTGACCATCCCGGCGAACACTCCGGCCGGTGCGCACACGCTCGCCGTGATCCAGCCCGACGGCACCGAGGTCACTGCAGCTCTGAGCGTCACGGCCGCGTCCGGTGGCGGAGCGACGACACCGGGTAACGGCGGTTCCGCGGGTAACGGCGGATCCGCAGGTAACGGCGGATCCGCAGGTAACGGCGGATCCGCAGGCGGCGACCTCGCCACCACGGGAGCCGACAGCCTTCCCTACATCGCCGCTGCCGTCGTGCTCCTCGCCGCGGGCCTCGGCCTGTTCGCGATGCGCCGCCGTCGCCGGCACGCCACGGTAGACACGACCGAGGCGGAGTAGTCCGAGAGGGGCGTCGCCCGGGCCTCGAGCCCGGGCGGCGCCCCTCTCCCAGCCGCTGAAGCCGGCGAAAACCCAGATCCATGGGCTTGCACCCGGCGCGTCGCTCCGCGACACGCCCTGCGCTGCTCGGATCGTCTCCGTTTCCGCCCCAGCCGCCCCAGCCACCCAGCCCTCCCCGCCACGCGACGGCACCGCCGACTGAGATAACCTTCCACCGAGTCCCCGGTGAAGGAGAGCACGTGCCCGCGAACGATGTGATGGCCGACGAGACCGATCGGATCGTCGCCGCGGCTCTGCAGGTGAACGGCCGCGCGTCGTGGGGTGAGATCGCCCGCGTGGTCGACCTGCCCGAGCGCACGGTCGCCCGGCGAGGGCAACGGCTGCTCGACCGCGGACTGGTGCGGGTCTCCACATACGTCGACCCCGCCCGAGTGCTGCATGCCCGCGCAGTGCTCTTCCGCATCACGACGGAACCCCACGCGCTGTGGCAGGTCGCGCGCACCCTGGCCCGGCGCGCGGATGCCTCCTCGGTCTCGGTGCTCGAGGGCAGCAGCGACATCGCCGGGATGCTGCTCCCTCACGATGACGCCTCGATCCGCGAGCTGCTGTTCACCGACTTCCCCGAGCTCGAGGGCATCGACTCGATCAATGTCACGACGGTGCTGAAGTTCTTCCGGTCGGGGCACGACTGGCGTGCAGGGGTTCTCAGCGACGAGCAGGCCCGAATGCTCGACGAGTCCTCCGGCTCCGAGGTCGATCCCGCCGACTCCCTGAGTGAGGACGAGGAGGCCCTCATCCGACTGCTGCTCAAGGACGGTCGGATGCCGGTGGCTCAGCTCGCCCGCTCCCTGGGGCTGAACGTGACGACCACGCGGCGTCGCATGGAGTCCTTGAGCCGTCGAGGTCTCATGCATCCGCGCACCGAGGTCGTGCCGAGTCTGTTCGGACTGGGCCTCGAGGCGCTCGTGTGGCTTCGGGTGCCGATGGCGCGCCTCGAGAAGGTCGGCACGGCTCTGGCGGCCGCGCCCGAGGTCAAGTTCATCGCCGCCACCACGGGCACTTCACAGCTGCTCGCGAACGTGCTCGTGAAGGACGCCGATGAGTTCTACGACTTCCTCACGGGCCCGGCGGTGGCCGGTCACGAGGGCCTCGAAGTCGTGGAGTCGCTGGTGGTCATCACTCCGGTGCTGCGCGGATCGCTGATCGTCGATGAGGCACCCGAGGCGCTGGCCAACGATATGCCCACCGGCGCGATCCGCTTGTAGTCTGATTCTGTTACTGACATGTAACGAAATGGCGAGATCGTTCTTAACAGCTTGACCTAGTGGCGAAATAGAGCAAGTATCCTCTCCAGGGCCATCACCCCTGGAGAGGACCACCGTGTTCACGGCTACTGGAGACGATTGGGCGGATCGCGTCGCGACCCTGCCCCTGCGCACGCGCATGTTCATCGACGGCGTGTGGGAGGAGGGCTCGGCTGCACCCCTCATCCCGGTGAGCCCCCGTGACGGTCGTGCCCTTCCGCCGATCAGCACCGCATCCGTCGCCGAGGTCGACCGCGCCGTCCGGTCGGCTCGCACGGCCTTCGACTCGGGCGCCTGGTCGCGCATCGCCCCCAGGGAGCGTGGCCAGCTGCTGATCGCCTTCGCGCAGAAGATCCACGACAACGCCGAAGAACTCGCCCTCACGATCTCCCTCGAGATGGGCAAGCCCGTGCGCGAGGCGCTGCAGACCGAGCTCCGCGCCGTCGTCAACTGCTTCCGCTGGTACGGCGAGGCGGCAGACAAGGTGCTCGACGAGCTGCCCGTCACCGCCCCGAACAGCCTCGCGCTCGTCACCCGCGAACCGGCCGGCGTCGTCGCGGCCGTCGTGCCATGGAACTTCCCCCTGACCATGACCGCCTGGAAGCTCGCCCCGGCACTCGCGGTCGGCAACAGCGTGGTGCTCAAGCCTGCGGAGCACACGACCTTCTCCGCACTCCGGTTGGCCGAGCTCGCCCACGAGGCCGGCATCCCCGCCGGCGTGCTCAACGTCGCACCGGGCACCGGGCAGGTCGCCGGTCGCGCACTCGGCGAGCACCACGACGTCGACGTCGTCACCTTCACCGGCTCACCCGAGGTCGGCCGCATGTTCCTCGGCTACTCGGCCGCGTCGAACGGCAAGCGCGTCTGGCCCGAGCTCGGCGGCAAGACCGCGAGCCTGGTGCTGCCGGACGCCGATCTCGAGCGTGCTGTCCGCGCCACTGCGGACGGCTGCTTCTACAACCAGGGCCAGATGTGCACGGCATCCTCTCGGCTGCTCGTACCGCGTTCCCAGCGCGACCTCGCCCTGGAGATCGCCGCCGAGGTCGCCCGCACGAGCCTTCCCGCCGACCCGTTCGACGTGTCCACCTCGATGGGGGCGATCGTGAGCGAGAAGCAGCTCGCGGGCATAGCGGGCTTCGTCGAGCGCGCCCAGGCCGAGGGCGCGGAGCTGGCCGCCGGCAGCGCCGAGCGATTCCAGGCCGTCGACGGCGGCAGCTACTTCGCCCCCGTCGTGCTCGGCGTCACGCCCGCGCACGAGGTGGCCCGGCGCGAGGTCTTCGGACCCGTGCTCTCGGTCATCGCCTACGACGACGTGGAAGACGCGCTCGCCATCGCCAACGGCACCGAGTACGGCCTCGCCGCGGCGCTCTGGAGCAACGATCTGAACGCCGTCCACACCCTCTCTCGGCGGCTCCGGGCTGGCGTGGTCTGGGTCAACTGCTTCGAGGAGGGCGACATGACGATCCCCTTCGGCGGCGTCAAGGGGTCGGGCTTCGGACGAGACAAGAGCCTGCACGCCCTCGAGAAGTTCACCGACCTGAAGACCACCTGGATCGAGCTCTCGTGACCCGCCCGTTCATCGGCATCACCACCTGGCGCCGTTCCATCGACACCGACCTGGGCAGCGGTCGCCCGGCGCACACCCTCGGCACCGAGTACGCCTCTCCCGTCGAGGCGGCCGGCGGTGCGGTCGTGCTGCTGCCTCCCACGGCGGGGGTCGACGAGGTGCTCGACCGCCTCGACGGGCTCGTGCTCTCCGGCGGCGAGGACGTGCACCCCTCCCGCTACGGTGCCGAGCCGCAGGAGGGGAAGAACTACGACCCCTCCCGCGACGGCTATGAGATCGCGCTCGCACTCGGTGCTCGGCGCCGGGGGATCCCCGTCCTGGCGATCTGCCGCGGGCTCCAGGTGAGCAACATCGCCTTCGGGGGCACACTCCTCGTCGACATCCCGGCCACCGAGCACCACGAGCCGGTGCGCGGCGCCGACCAGCAGCTCGCGGCACGGCACCCGGTCCTCCTCGCCGAGGACAGTCGCCTCGCCTCGCTCTACGGCACCCGACAGCGGACCGTGAACACCATCCACCACCAGTCGATCGACGCCCCCGCACCCGGCCTCCGCCCGGTCGCCTGGGCACCGGACGGGATCGTCGAAGCAGTGGAGGCCGACGGCGACTGGCCGTTCTGGGCTGTGCAGTGGCACCCCGAGAAGATGATCGCCCCCGATGAGGCCGCAGAGGAGATGCCGCTGTTCGCGGCGTTCGTCTCGGCCGCCCGTGAAAGAGCAGCGGAACACCCCGCGGCAGAGAAAGGAACACGATGACCAAGCAGGTCTTCCTCGAGTACGAGAACGGCGTCCGCGCCGTCGCCACCCTGTTCGAGGACCTCGCCCCTCGCACGTGCGAGGCCATGTGGGGTGCGCTGGAGAAGCCGGTCACCATGCAGGCGATGCACGCCATGTACGCGGGCCCCGAGGTCATGGTCGGCCTTCCCGAGGAGGCGCAGAACTTCGACCCCGAGAAGGTACCGTTCGAGAACCAGCAGGTCGTGCCGGCGCCGGGTGACCTGCAGTGGTACTGGCAGCGTCCGATGCAGATGGGCGGCCTGCCGTTCGAGTGGTACGAGATCGGCGTCTTCTACGATCGTGGTGCCCGTACTCTCGGCCCGCTCGGATGGACACCCGTCAACATCTGGGGCGGCATCACCGAAGGACTCGCCGAGTTCGCCAAGGAGAGCGCGGCCATCCGCATCGACGGAGCGAAGCAGCTCACCATCGGACGCCTGGTCTAAGGCGTTCACTCAGTGCTGGACCCATCCCGAAGGAGCAGTGCATGAATACCCGAAGAATCCTCACCGCCGGAGCGCTCGTCGCCACCGGTGCCCTCGTCCTCGCCGGATGCTCGACCGGTGACGACACCGCAGCGTCAGGCGGCGACAAGGAGTTCGCCGGCGAGACGATCGTGGTCACGTCGTTCGGCGGCGACTGGGAGAAGGCCTTCATCGAGGCCGTCGTCGATCCCTTCGAGGAGGGGACCGGCGCCAAGGTCGAGCTGATCACGCTGTACAGCGCCGACGCCCTCGCGCAGGTCACCGCCCAGAAGGCGAGCCCGCAGATCGATGTCGTGCACTTCTCCGGCGGGCAGGAATTCACCGCTGCGGAGCAGGGGCTCATCGCCCCGATCGCCGCGGATGACCTCTCCGAGACCGGCGACCTGATCGACCTGGCGACCGCCGGGCTCGAGCGCGGTGAAGGCCCGGTCATCCAGCTCGCACCGATCGGACTCGTCTACAACACCGAGGCCGACGCTCCTGCGCCCACCTCGTGGCTCGACCTGTTCGACGAGGCCTACGCCGGTCACGTCGCACTCACGGACTTCTCGAACACGTACGGCGTGCTCTCGATGCTCCGTGTCGCGGACGCCCTCGGCGGCGGGATCGACGACACCTCGCAGGCGATCACCGACCTGGGTGCGCTGGCGTCGTCGGGTGACGCGATCGTCGTCCCGACCTCGCCCGATCTGCAGACCGCGTTCGCACAGCGCGACACGTGGCTCGCACCGTACGCGATGGACTACGCCGGCACGCTGCAGGACGCGGGCCTTCCGGTGGAGTTCATCGTCCCGGAAGAGGGCGTCACCGCCTCTCTCATCACGGCGAACGTGGTCGAAGGCCGGGACAACCCCGACCTCGCGAAGCTCTTCATCGATTTCGAACTGCGCCCCGAAGCGCAGGCCGTCTTCGCGGAGAACATGCGGTACTCGCCGGTCAACACCAAGACCGAGCTCTCCGACGAAGCCGCTGACGACGTGCTGACGGGCGACGAGCTCGAGACGGTCGTCGTCTACGCTCCCGGCGACGTCGCGGCTTCGCGACCGGCCTGGACCGATGAGTGGAATGCGCTGATCACCAAATGAGTGTGCGAACCCGTAGGGAGCCCTGGCTCCTGCTCCTGCCGGCGATCGTGCTGCTCGCGCTCGCCTTCGTCACCCCGGTGGCCGGCATGCTCCTCATGAGCGTGCAGTCGTCGGCAGGCGGGTTCACCCTCGACAACTTCACCCGGTTGTTCACGAGTGAATATCACCTCCAGGCGGCGCTCCGTTCGCTCCGCCTGGGGGTGATCCAGACGGTGATCACGCTGATCATCGCCATCCCGCTGTCCTACGTCATGGCACGCGCCGGCTCGAAGGTGCGCTCCTTCCTGCTGATCGTCGTCATCCTGCCCCTCATGACCAGCGTCGTGGTCCGCACGTTCGGCTGGGTGGTCCTGATGGGCCCGTCAGGGCTGCTGATGAAGATCCCCGGGGCCGAGTTCCTCGTGGGGGGCACACAGGGCTTCCTCGGCACCGAGACCGGCGTCGTGATCGCGATGGTCCAGGTGCTCCTGCCGTTCGCGGTGCTCAGCATCCTCGGCGTGATCTCGGGTATCCGCCCGCAGCTCGAAGAAGCCGCACGCACCCTCGGCGCCGGGTTCTGGCGCACGCTGTGGCACGTCGTCCTCCCCCTCGCGATCCCCGGCATCGTGGCCGGCGCCTCGCTCGTGTTCGTCCTCTCGGTGAGCTCGTTCATCACCCCGCGCTTCATCGGCGGAGCGCAGATCCCGGTGTTCGCCCAGACGATCTACATCGATGCGACCACCAACCTCGACTGGTCGTTCGCGGCCGCGCAGGCCGTGCTGCTGTTCGCCGGGGTCATGCTCGTGCTCGCGGCCACGTCCCGACTCGGGAAGCAGAAGGTGTGACCATGGTCCGTTCCGTTCCGATCCTCGGCAGGGTCCTCGCCATCATCCTCGGCGTCGTCGTGACGCTGTACATGCTCGTGCCGCTCATGGTGGTCGCCGGTGCCTCCATCGGAGAGAACCGCTTCCTGACATTCCCCGGTCAGGGCTTCACCCTCGACTGGTACGTCGAGGCGCTCACCTCCGACACCTACCTCGAGCCGTTCCGATTGAGCCTGCTGGTCGGCGTCACGGTCGCGATCGTCGCCGCCTCCATCGGCACCGCGGCTGCGCTCGCGCTCACGCGCTTCAAGGTTCCCGGCGGTGCCGCCATCCAGGGTCTGCTGATGTCGCCGCTGACGATCCCCACGATCATCCTCGCGATCGGGGCGCTGTCCATCTCGTCCCTCACGATCGGGGCGCCGAACGTGGGTGTGCTGATCGCGATCCATGTGGTGATCGCCATCCCCTACGTCATGCGCACCGTGACCGGGGTGATGACCCGCGCCGACCACTTCACGGAAGAGGCGGCGCGCACCCTCGGCGCCAGCACCTGGAATCGCTATCGCCTGGTCGTGCTCCCCATCGCCCGTCCCGGTATCGCGGCCGGCGCCTTCTTCGCCTTCAACATCTCGTTCGACGATGCGGTCATCGCCCTCTTCCTGCGCACCCCGCAGCTGGAGACGCTGCCCATCGCCATCTACGGCCAGCTGGAGTTCAGCACGTCGCCCACCGTGGCGGCCGTCTCGACCCTGATGGTCCTGCTCACCGTCGTCCTCATGATCGTGCTCGAACGCATCATCGGCCTGGGAAGGTTGTTCGTCTGATGACAACACTCACCATCACCTCACTCACCAAGGACTTCAAGGGGACCTCGGTGCTCAAGGGCATCGATCTCTCCATGCAGTCCGGAGAGTTCGTTTCCCTGCTCGGCCCCTCGGGGTGCGGGAAGACGACGCTGCTGCGTTGCATCGCGGGCCTCGAGTCGCCGACGAGCGGCACGATCGAGATCGCGGGGCAGGATGTGACCAAGCTCCCGCCCGAGAAGCGGCACCTCGGCATGATGTTCCAGAGCTATGCGCTCTTCCCGCACATGAGCGTCGCCGAGAACGTGCGCTTCGGCCTGCGGATGTCCGGCGAGAAGTCGAAGGCCGAGCAGAAGGAGCTCGCCGTGCGGGCGCTGGAGCGCGTGCAGATGGGCCACCTCGCCGATCGGATGCCTGCGCAGCTCTCGGGCGGACAGCAGCAGCGCGTGGCTCTGGCCCGTGCCATCGCGTTCGAGCCCCGCGTACTGCTGCTCGACGAGCCGCTGTCGAACCTCGACGCCCGTCTGCGTGAGGACATGCAGGTCGAGCTGAAGGAGCTGCACCGCACGCTCGGGCTCACGACCGTGTTCGTCACGCACGACCAGGAGGAGGCGATGAGCCTCTCCGACCGCATCGTGCTCATGAACGCGGGCGTGATCGAGCAGGAGGGCGCACCCGCCGAGCTCTACGGTGCTCCCCGCACCCCCTTCGCCGCGGACTTCATCGGCGCGGCGAACCTGCTTCCGGCGACCCGTTCCGGAGCGGTGGCCACCCTCGACGGCACCACGATCCAGGTGCCGATGACCGGCGCCGGTCCCGATGGAGCGGGAGAAGTGGTGCTCCGCCAGGAGGACCTGCGCCTCTCCCCCGTCGTGGGTGCGGATGCCCCGGTGAGCGTCGAGGTCGTCGCGCACGTCTACCGCGGCGCCGACATCGTCTACATCGTGGAGCTTGCGGGTAAGCGGATGCGCGTCGTCCGCCCGCGGCACGAGGAGCCGATCCCTGAGGGTAGGGCCGGTCTGGGCTGGCGCGACGGCGCCGTGCTCTGGATCGCCGCCGCCGCCTAGTCCTCCCTACGGCAACCGTCCCGCGGTCGTAGGATCGCGACATGGCCGAAGAAGAGTCCCCCTCCCCCGATGCTCCCCGCGATGCTTCCCGCCGGGGATTCTTCAAGGTCGGCGGAGCAGCTCTCGCGGGCGCGGTCGTCGGCGGCGCGGGTGGGGCAGCGATCGGCGCGTCGATCGCCGGCAATGCACGTGACGGCTTCGTGGCCGACGCCGACCCCTTCGCCGCCCTCACTCCGCGCAGCGAGCCGGGGTTCGACCATCTCGTGGTCGTGATGGGCGAGAACCGCTCGTTCGACAACCTGCTCGGCTACCTCTACTCGAAGCAGACCCTGCCGCAGGGTGAGACGTTCGAGGGGCTCGACTTCGGCTCGTACAGCAACACCTCGTCCGATGGCACGGTCGTCGATGCACACGTGTACACCGGTGACACCGACCGGATCATGAGCCTCCCCGACCCGGATCCGGGCGAGGAGTATCCGCACGTCAACACGCAGATCTTCGGCACGGTCGACCCGAAGACCAACGCCGACCTCTTCGTCGACGAGATGACCGCCCCCTTCAACGCCCCAACCCACGGCGAGAAGGCCACGATGTCGGGCTTCCTCGAGGACTACATCATCAACTTCCGGCGTCTGCGCAAGGGAGTAGATCCGAAGCCCGAAGAGGCCGCGCACATCATGGGTTCGTTCTCGCCCGAGATGCTGCCGGTGCTGTCGACGCTGGCCTCGGAGTTCGCGGTGTTCGACCATTGGTATGCCGGCGTTCCCTCCCAGACCTTCTGCAACCGCTCGTTCTTCCACGCCTCCACGTCTCACGGCTTCGTGACCAATCAGGCCGGCGGCGGCTACCGGAAATGGCTGGATGCGCCGGCCGCGCCGACGGTGTTCAATCGGCTCGAGGACGAGAAGGTGAGCTGGAAGATCTACATCGACAAGCTCCAGCTCGTCTCGTTCACGGGGATGCTGCATGCCGCGGTGCTGGAGAAGTACTGGCGTACCGACCATTTCGGCACGATGGAGGACTTCTACGCCGAGGCGAAGGCCGGCACCCTCCCCGCCTACGCCTTCATCGAGCCGCGGATGGTCTACGACCACAACGACTTCCATCCGCCCTTCGGGTCGCCGCGTGAGAGCGAGGTCGACGGCGAGCCCGTGTTCGACAGCGCGATCTCGGATGTGCGGGCGGGCGACAGGCTCATCCACGACATCTACGAGGCGGTGCGCACGAGTGCCTCCCCGAAGGGGTCGAACGCCGTCAACACTCTGCTGCTCATCACGTTCGACGAGCACGGCGGCTGCTACGACCACGTGCCGCCGCCCGCCGTGACGAAGCCCACCCCCGATACCGGGCCGGGCGAGATGGGCTTCACGTTCGATCGACTGGGCTGCCGTGTCCCGGCCATCGCGGTGTCGGCCTACACGAAGCGGGGCAGCATCATCCACGACGAGATGCATCACGGCTCGGTGACCGCCACCCTCTCGCGCCTGCACGGACTCAAGCCGCTCAACGACCGGGACGCGTCGGCGAACACTCTCCTGAACGTGGTGAATCTCGACAAACCCCGGCACCCGTCCGACTGGCCGGTGACCACGCCCGCGTACACGCCTCCGAATCCGGAGGACACGGCACCCCAGCCCGGTGAGAAGGATCAGCTGAAGCCGCTCACTCCGCCCGCACGCGGACTGCTCGGCCTGCTCCTCGCGCGCTACGGGAAACCTGGGGAGCCGGAACCGGAGACCTTCGCCGACGCCTACAAGCTCCTCCACGAGCACGGCGAAGAGCTGTTCGGACCGCCCGAGGGCAGCTGACCACGAAAGCGGGCGCCGCGTTACTTCCGGCCGGCGCGACGGCGGGCGACGACCAGAAGAGTCGCCCCGAGCAGGATCACCGCGGCACCACCTGCCGCCCAGGCGAACGTCTCGGCACCGAGGCCGGTCGCCGGAATGCGACCACTGCCGTTGCTGTTCGAGCTCCCGGTCGACGGCTCGGGTGACGGCGACGGTGACGGTGGGACGACGGCCGCGGCGAGGGTGAAGTCCTGTCCTTCGACGGACTCGCCGACATCGGAGATCATGACGCTGCGGGTTCCCGCCCCGACGATCGTGGTGCCCTCGGGCGCGCGCACGATCAGCTCATAGTTGCCCGGAGGGAGGCTGCCGAGACTGTAGGTGCCGTCGGCACCCGTCGTGAGCTGTGCCGGGACGGGACCGGAGACATCGATCACCACACCTCCGACGGGTTCACCGCCGTCGGTGCGCACCGTGCCGTCGAGCGCCCCCAGCCGGGCGAGGTCGAAGTCCACGCCTGTGACGTCCATCTCCGCGACCGGTGCTGTGCGGCTGAGCGGAGATGTCGCGGCGTAGCCATCGGGCGTCGTCATCGTGACCGTGTAGTTGCCGGCCGGAAGGCGGGGGAACGTGTAGCCTCCATCCGCGCCTGTCACCGTGGTGAGGGTGCCGCCCCCTTGCTGCACGGCCGTGACTGTGACGCCTGGCACACCGCCGCCGTTCCATCGGACGACCCCGCTCAGGCTCGGGTTCGCCTCGATGACGAAGTCGGTGAGTGTGATCAGATCCTCGTTGTCCGCCGGGACCACGAAGCCCGGCGGCGCCGTGTCGACGGCGTACCCGGCTGGAACGGTGATGGTCACCTCCTGCAGCCCATCGAGGACCATGTCGAACAAATATCTGCCGTCGGCGTCGGTGGTCCTGGTCTGTGCGTCGATCGTCACGACGACGCCGGCGATGGGGTTTCCCTCCGTGTCCACCACGCGCCCGGTGACGGGGGACGGCACGATGTCGCGCACCGTGAAGTCGACATCTTCCGCATTGCCGCTGCTGAGGTTCACCGACGTCGTCGTCTCACCGACCGCGATCTTGCCCTGCGGTGCCGTCACACTCACCCGGTAGCCGTCCGTGGCGATGAACCCGGGGAACGAGTAGGTGCCGTCCGGCGCGGTGGTCGTCCTGCCCACGATCGTGCCGTTGCCGTCGGTGAGTGCGAGGGCGACACCGCCCAGCGCCCCGGTGTCCACGTCGACGACCGATCCTCGGATGTCATTCGCAGCCGAGACGAACCACGTCTGGTAGACGGGAAGACCGGATCGCCGGGTGAAGATGAAGCTGAGGGAGCGGATCGGAGTCGACGGCTCGAACCACGCCGCGGATCCGTTGGTGTCGGCAGCTGCCGCGTTCCCGGTGAGGGTGAGGGTCGCGGCATCCCATGTCGGCACGTCGCCGACCGCGCCGGTGCACGCGGGCTTTCCCACGACCCCGGGAGCGCAGTAGTTGAAGAGGTCCCTGAGGCCGATCTCCGCCGCTGTGAGCACGTGCCCGTCAGGAGCGACGGCATGGATCCGCACGCTGTCGGAGTCGATGTCACCCAACGCGAAGGCCCAGCCCGACGTCGGGGTCGGCGCGGCGAACGAATAGGTCGTCGTCGACGGGCTCGTGGCGTTGTCGGCCCTGGGCCGCAAGTTCAGGTACGGCTGATCCCTGCTGGATCCGTACTCGGCTCCGATGGGGGTCCCTTCGGCCAGCCACGTGGATGCACCGGTGATCACGCCGACCTGGCCTGCGCGCGAATCGCTGGTCATGGTGGCGGTGAGTGCAGGGTGGGGTGCCACCTGGACTGTCGTCGTGAAGGCACCTCCAGTGCCCGCGAGCGGTTGCCAAGTGGCCCATGACGTGGTGGCGGCAACAGCGGGGATGGCGCCGACGAGCACGGCGACGAGCCCGATGACTCCGGCGATGATCCCCCTACGACGCAGACGCATGCGGTCAGAGTACTGGTATACCGGATCGTCGAGAAGGGAATTCTCCGCGATCACACGTCGGGGATGAGCCTCTTGCCCAGGTCGACCGTGTCATCGATCTCGTAGCCGAGCCTGCGGTAGAAGTCGACCACCTGCGCGTTGCCGGAACGCACCTGCAGGTTCACCTTCGGGCATCCCAGGTCGCGCAGACGGGCCTCAACGTGGGCCACGAGCTCCCTGCCCACTCCGAGTCCTCGCGCGTCGAGCTGCGTGGCGAGGTAGTTCATCCACCCGCGATGCCCGTCGTAGCCCGCCATGACCGAGCCGAGGATGCGCCCCGTCTCGTCCTCCGCCACGACGAACAGCTCGGGCTGCACCGTCAGCTTCCGGGCGATGTCCTTCCGAGGATCGTTCCACGGCCGCGTGAGCCCCGCCGCCTCCCACAGGGCGACGACGGCATCGGTGTCTTCAGGGTGGAAGGGTCGGATGCGCACCGGTCCAGCCTCCCAGACCCGCCCTGCTGCGGGCGTCAATCCTCGCGGGAGAAGGTGATGTGCGTGACGCCCGACTCCGCGACCTCCGAGGTGACGCGGTAACCGGACTCGAGTCCGCGCAGGTCGTCCCAGAGTCGGATCCCGCTGCCGATGAGGATCGGGGTGATGCCGACGTGCAGGTCGTCGACCAGCCCCGCGCGCAGATACTCGCGCACGGTCGTGGGTCCTCCACCGATCCGCACGTCCGCTCCGGCGGCCGCCTCGACCGCTTTCTGCAGCGCCTCCTCGGGAGAAGCAGAGAGGAAGTGGAAGCTCGTGCCGTTGGCGAACTCGATCGAAGGCCGCGGGGTGTGGGTCAGCACGAACACCGGGGCGTGGAACGGCGGCTCCTCGCCCCACCAGCCGCGCCAGTCCGGGTCGCCCGGGTTGGCGTGGAGCCCGAACATCCCGGCGCCCATGATCTCGGCGCCGATGTTCTCGAAGTAGTGCGCGGCGTACTTCTCGTCGACGCCTGTCGTTCCCGCCCCGCTGGTGTCGAGGAAGACACGCTCGTGGAACGTGCGCGTGGCCGTGTACGCCGCCGTCAGCCGGCCCCAGTCCTCACCGAAGGGGTTCTCGGGGGTCTGGTCCGTCGTCGTGGCGAAGCCGTCGAGCGAGATGTTGAGATCGACGCGAACACGGGTCATGGTCTGCCTCCGAAGGCATGAAGGGAGGCTGCGTCGATCGGCGCAGCCTCCCCAGCGTCAGTGCTCCAACGCTCCGTGTCAAGCGACTCGTGTCAAGAGCGGCGATCCCGCTCAGACCGGATCGCCCTGGACGGGACCCTCCGTGTTCGGCTTCCACCCGAGCGCCGGAGCCACATGCTTCGCGAACGACTCCAGCACGTGCAGGTTGTACTCGGGTCCGAGCTGGTTCGGGATGGTCAGCATCAGCGTGTCGGCCGCCATCACCGCCTCGTCCTGTCGGAGCTGCTCGATCAGCACGTCGGGTTCTGCCGCGTAGGTCTTGCCGAACGTGGAACGGAATCCGTCGATGATGCCGATCTGATCGGCGTTCTCCTCGCTGCGAAGTCCGAAGTAGGCGCGGTCCATGTCGGACACCAGGGGGAACACGCTGCGGCTGACGGAGACGCGCGGCGTGCCCGTGTGCCCTGCTTCCTTGTAGGCCGAGCGGAAGAGGTCGATCTGCTCGCGCTGCAACTCGTGGAAAGGCTGCCCTGTGGCCTCGGTCACCAGGGTCGAACTCATCATGTTGAGTCCCTTGCGGCCGGTCTCGATCGCCGTCGGACGCGAACCTGATCCCCACCAGATGTGGTCGCGCAGGGTCGGGGATTGCGGCTCGATCGCGAGGTAGCGGCCGGCACCCACCATGCGGGGATCTCCGGGGGCGATACCTTCGCCGTCGATCGCACGGAGGAACAGGTCGAACTTCTCCCGAGCGATCACGCTGCCCCGCTCGGTGTCCTCCTCGTCGACGTATCCGAAGGTCTCATAGCCGCGCAGAGCCGTCTCGGGTGAACCGCGGCTCACGCCCAGGGCGATGCGGCCGTCGGAGATCAGGTCGAGAGCGGCGGCCTCCTCGGCGAACTGGAACGGGTTCTCGTAGCGCATGTCGATCACGCCCGTCCCGACCTCGATGCGGTTCGTCCGCGCGGCCATGGCGCTCAGCAGGGGCATCGGCGAGGCGGCCTGACGCGCCCAGTGGTGCACGCGCACGTAGGCGCCGTTCACACCGATCTCGTCTGCGCCCTCGGCGATCTCGATGGTCTGCTTCAGCATGTCGCCCGCGGTGCGGGTCGCTGAGCCGGGCACGTCTGCATAGTGCCCGAAGGAGAGGAATCCGAAAGCCTTCATGATCTATTCCAACGCATGTATCCCTCAGCTATTCCCCCGGTACGAGGATGCCGTCCAGCACGAGCGATCTGATGCGGGGCTCGAGTTCGGCCCACAGGTCTGCGAGGGGAACCTCGAAGAGGTCGGCCAGGGCCGAGACGATCTGCACCACGGTGAGGTCGCCGTCGCAGGCCCCGACGAACCCGGCGAGCGCAGGGTCCACGTTCACGGTGCGCGCGAAACCGCCACCCTGTCGCAGTTCGATGACGCTGGGGTCGTCGTTGCCCGGCAGCAGGTGGCGGGCCTCGGTGACATCGGGCGCCGTCAGCAGTGTCGAGGGGATCCCCTCGGCGAGCGCGTCATGCGCGACTAGCCCGGTTCCGAGCGCGGCACCGACGTTCGACACCTGCTGGGAGAGCCGCTCCGTGCGCCGGAGTGGAGGGGACGACAGACCTCGACGCATCAGCACGTAGCCGAAGCCGATCGAGGTCACGCCGCGGGCGGCGAAATCATCGAGCCAGGCGGTCAGCAACGGAGTGAATGCCGGGTCACGCGGGGTGGTGCCCCCGTCGCGGATCCACAGCTCGGCATACCCCAACGGCGACAGCTCCTCCCGTTCGACGACCCAGAGGTCGAGCTCGCTCGGCACCCAGGCCTCCAGACGGGCGAGACCGGTGACCCCTGCCCGCGACTCCCAGTTGCCGAGCAGCTGCGCGATTCCGTTCCGCGTCAGATGCGCCGGAGCGCTCCGCACGAACTGCTCGACGAGGGCATCGCCCACCAGTCCGCCGTCGCGGTACTCATACGCGGGGACGCCCTCCACCCGCGGTGTGATGACGAACGGCGGATTGGAGACGATCAGATCGAACGCTTCGCCCGCGACGGGGTCGAACATGCTGCCGTGACGGAACTCGATGTTGGTCACCCCGTTGACCCGCGCGTTGAGCTCGGCGAACGCCAGTGCCCTGACCGAGATGTCGGTCGCGACCACCGTGCCGGCACGACGGGCGACGAGGAGCGCCTGGATCCCGCACCCGGTGCCGAGGTCGAGAGCGCGATCGACCTGGATGGGCACGATCGTCTCGGCGAGGGTGCGCGAGGCTCCACCGACGCCGAGCACATGATCGGCGGGGAGAGGGCCGTCGAGGGCGACCTCGTCGAGGTCGCTGGCGATCCACCACTCGCCGACACCCTCGGCATCCACGAAGGACTGCGGACGCAACAGGGCCGTCGGGGTCACCACCTCGGCATCCGCGGTGGCGAGTCCGAGCGCTTGGAGTCCGTCCACTCCGAGGTTCGGCAGCGCGGCGGCGACCGCCGCACGCGGCTGACTCATGCCGAGTACCAGCAGACGGCCGAGGGTGGCCAGGACTCCGGAGTCCTCGGCGATGGCCCGCAGGATCGGCTCGCGCATCCCCCTGGCGAGGGCGTCGTCCGCCTCCTCGCCCCACAGGCGACGGAGAGGTGCGGACCGGAAGTCGGCGGCATCGAGATCAGCGGCCAGCGCGGAGGTGCGAAGAGGGTCTGGGTGAGGTGTGGGGGTGTCGGACACGGCCGTCACTCTACGCGTGTTCAGGGTTCTCCTTCCCTGTGCCTCCTAGAATCAGGAGGTCAGTACTCACGAGCAGCCCCGTTCCGGGCGTTCGAGGAAGACCCTCATGACCGCCATCACCCCCGAGCACGGCCTCCGTGCGCGCCTGCGAAGGCTCGCCGGCAGGACCGCCGTCCTCGCTATCGTGCTGGGCGCGTGCGCTGTCGTCGCACCGAGCACGGCCGTCGCCGCCGGCGGGTCCGCTTCCGACGAGGAAGCGAGCGTCGCCTTCCATGTCTCCGCGGGTCTGCGCGGCCTCGTCGCCCCCGGCTCCTCCACCACGGCGATGCTCACGGTGCAGAACGAGACGGAATCGAAGCTGTCGAGTGGTCAGGTGCAGGTGGAGCTCAGCAGAACTCCCCTGACGGACGAAGCCTCGGTCACGAACTGGCTCGATGAGGGCGAGGCACCGGGCGATTTCGACACGATCGGCTCCGACACGACGGCCGCGCTCGACGCCGGTGCCTCCGGCATGACCACGGTCTTCGTCCCTGCCGAGACCCTCGGCGCCCTCGCCCCCGGTGTCTACCCGCTGCGGGCGGAGCTCACGGGTGCCAAGACGGTGAACACACCTGAGGATCGTACGGCGACGGTCGAGGCCACGGCGACCAGCGTGCTCGTTGTCGCCGATTCCCAGACCGCTCAGGTCGGCGTCATGGTCCCGCTCACGGCGACCCCCGACAACGGCGTGCTGTTGAGCGCGGAGGAACTCAGTACTCTCACCGGACCCGAGGGGGCCCTGACCGCTCAGCTCGACGGTGTGGCCGGCACCACTGCGGTGCTCGCCATCGATCCCGCTATTCTCGCCGCAATCCGCGCTCTGGGTTCCGCGGCTCCGGAGACCGCGCGGGACTGGCTCGACCGACTGGAAGCTCTGCCGAACACGCGGTTCGCACTGCAGTTCGGTGATGCGGATGCGACGGCGCAAGCGCAGGCGGGTCTACCCGCATTGCTGCAGCCGACGACGTTGGCGACGTTCCTGAACCCCGCCGACTTTCCGCAGACGCCTGCCACGTCGTCGCCGACGGCGGACTCGACCGCGACACCGGGCCCGACACCCAGCCCGACCGGCACTCCTCAGCTGCCCGACGACGCGGAGCTCACGGCGATCGATGGCGCGCTCCCTCAGATCCTGTGGCCGGACGACGAGCTGCGAGAAGAGGATCTCGACACCTTCGCGAGCTACCTGGGTGGGGGGACGAGCACGATCGTCTCCTCCGCAGCGCTGGACGGACAGAGCGCCGCGCACGCCACCGTCGGCGGGCACGACCTCCTGGTCACCGACAGCGGCCTGTCGCAGACTCTTTCCCAGGTCGCCGCGGAGGCCGACTCCGTCGATCGTCAACGGCTCCTGGCCGAAGCCGCCGCGCTCCTGACACTGGCTGAGAGCCGCGTCGCGGGTGCCCCGTTGCTGATCGGGCTCGACCGCGACGAGAACCGCAATGCGGACGCGCTGCGCGACGCGATCTCCACGGCCGATTCGATCGGATTCGAACTCTCGGCACTGCGCGCCACCCCGCCCGCATCGGCCGCGCTCACATCGGAAGCCGATCCCGCGCGTGCGGCAGCGGTGACGACCCTCTTGGCCGACGAGGGAACGCTCACCGCCTTCTCGTCGATCCTCGCTGACCCGCAGGTACTGCTGAGCCCTGAACGCATCAGGATCCTCCGGACGCTGTCCGTCGGATCGTCGGCGAAGGCTTTCGCGAAGAAGGTCGAAGAGCACCAGAAGCGCACCTCGGAGACGCTCGCCGCCGTGAGCATCCCCCCGTCGAGCACGATCCAACTGCTCACCGCCAACGCTGATCTGCCGATCGCCGTGCGCAACGACCTGCCGTGGCCGGTGACGGTGCAGTTGTTCGTCTCCCCCACCGACCCTCGACTCGAGGTGAAGCCGGTGACGGAGACGGTCGTCGAGGCGAACTCCACCAAGCGCGTCAAGGTCCCGGTGTCCGCACGGGTCGGCAGCGGCGAGGTCGACCTGCGCCTCAGCCTCTACAGCCCCACCGGCGTGCAGATCCAGGATCAGCAGAAGATCAGGGTAGCTGTACGAGCGGAGTGGGAGACCATCGGCCTCATCGTCTTCGGGGGCCTCGCCGCACTCCTCATCGTGCTCGGCGTGATCCGCACCGTCCGCCGCAAGCGCCGCGAGGCCGCCGAGGAGGCGGCTGTGGAAGCAGAGATCGAGTCATTGGAAGAGGACGCCGTGAACGCCCGACCGGATGGGACACCGAGCAACGGCACGTCATCGGCCCACGACACGTCCTCGACCCCGGATACGAATGAGTAGCCTCGGCCGGGCGAGCGCCATCATCGGCGCCGGCACCCTCGTCTCACGCGTCACCGGGCTCCTGCGCAGCATCGTCCTCGTCGGTGTGCTCGGATCTGTCGCATCCGAAGCGGCCGACGCGTTCACCTACGCGAACCAGCTTCCGAACAGCGTGTTCTCCCTGATCTCCGTGGGGATCCTCACGGCCGTGATCGTCCCGCAGATCGTCAAGGCGACGGCGGACGCCGACGGCGGCAACGCCTTCATCTCCAAGTTGTTCACCCTGGGCACGGTCGTTCTGGTCGTGGTGACGGGACTCGCGACGGCAGCAGCTCCATGGCTGGTGCATCTGGTCGCCGGCAAGGCGAACGAGTCCACTCTCGCCCTCGCCACGGCACTCGCGTACTGGTGCCTGCCGCAGATCCTCCTCTACGGCCTCTACGCCATGTTGGGCGAGGCACTCAACGCACGAAAGATCTTCGGTCCGTTCACCTGGGCTCCTGTCGTCAACAACATCGTGTCCATCGCAGGCTTCCTCGCGCTCGGAGCACTGTTCGGTCCCGTGTCCACGAAGGCCTCCGACTGGACGCCGGAGATGATCACCCTGCTCGGCGCCACTGCCACCCTCGGCATCGCGCTCCAGGCGGTCGTCCTCCTCGTCTTCTGGCGTCGCACCGGCCTCGCACTGAAACCCGACTTCCACTGGCGGGGGGTGGGGCTCGGCAACGTCGGTCGCCTGGCGGGCTGGACGTTCCTCATGGCCTTCGCGAGCCTCTCCGCCGGGGTTCTTCAGGGGTACATCGTCAGTGAGGTGGCCGGTCTCGGCGCGTCCGCCACGGTGACAGCGAACGCCTGGCTGATCTTCATGCTGCCGTACTCGGTGATCGTGCTCTCGATCGGGACTCCGTACTTCACCCAGATCAGCGGCCACGCCGCCGCCGGACGCGACGATGAGGTCCGGGCCGACATCGCACGAAGCATTCGAACCCTGTTGTTCTTCATCGTGGCAGCGGCCGCCGCCGTCGCCGCTGCCGCCATCCCCGCATCCCGTGTATTCACTGACTCCGCCGACGACGCTCAGGCGGCTGCTCTGGTGCTCATCGCCTACCTCGTCGGACTCATCCCCCTCACGATCCTCTTCATCGTGCAGCGAACCTTCTACGCCTACGACGACACCCGGACCCCGTTCTGGTTCACGATCATCCAGTGCGTCCTCATCGTCGTCACCGCTCTCGTCGCCCTCGGCATGCGAGAGGCGGGGATCATCCCTCTGACGTCGCTCGCCGCTGCGGTCGCGCTCGGACAGTCGATCGCGAGCATCCTGCAGACGATCCTCGCCACCTGGTTGCTGCATCGAAAGATCGGTGGCCTTCAGGTGGCTTCCTGGATGTCGGCCATCGGCCGGTTCGCGATCGCCGGCATCCCGGCGGGGCTGGCCGGCTGGGGAGCATTCGTCCTGCTCGGCGGTACCTCAGGATGGATGATGGTCGACAAGATCCAGGGCGCCGTAGGTACCGCGATCATCGGCCTCGTCGTGGTGGTCGTCTACGTCGCAATCCTCGCCGTGATGCGCGCCCCCGAGCTCAAGGCCGGCACTGCTCTCGTCCGCCGGTTCTTCCCCGGGCGCTGATCCACCCACCCAGCCCGCTCCGCCGCTGCGCCCCACCCTGCGCAGGGAATGCCTCGCGGTTACCATGGGTTGAAGCATTCGAAGGTCATTCGACTGCAGTTTCTAAGACGGAGATCACATGCGTCAGGTCATCATCATCGGCTCCGGCCCCGCCGGATTCACGGCTGCCATCTACGCGGCCAGGGCGAACCTCAAGCCGCTGCTCATCGCGAGCTCCGTCGAGGTCGGCGGAGAGCTGATGAACACCACCGAGGTCGAGAACTACCCCGGCTTCCCCGAGGGGATCCAGGGACCTGAGCTCATGGCCAAGTTCCAGGAGCAGGCGGAGAAGTTCGGCACCGAGGTCGTCTACGACGATGTCACCGAACTCCAGCTCGAGGGGCCCGTCAAGAAGGTCATCCTCGGCAGCGGTGCGGAGCACGAGACGCAGTCCCTCATCTACGCGACCGGCTCGGCGTACCGCAAGCTCGACATCGCCGGCGAAGAGCGCCTCTCCGGCTACGGCGTCTCCTGGTGCGCCACGTGCGACGGGTTCTTCTTCCGCGAGAAGACGATCGCCGTCGTCGGCGGTGGCGACTCCGCCATGGAAGAGGCCACGTTCCTCACCCGCTTCGCAGACAAGGTCTACGTGATCCACCGCAAGGACACCCTGCGGGCCTCGAAGATCATGCAGGAGCGCGCCTTCGCGAACGAGAAGATCGAGTTCGTGTGGAACAGCGAGGTCGCCGAGGTCCTCGGAGGCGACTCCGTGACCGGTGTGCAGCTGCGTTCCACGGTCGACGGCACGCTCAGCGACCTCCCGCTCGACGGGCTCTTCATCGCGATCGGCAACGACCCGCGCACGCACCTCGTGCACGACAAGCTCGAGCTCACGCCGGAAGGCACCATCTGGGTCGACGGCCGCTCGTCGAAGACGTCGGTTCCGGGAGTCTTCGCTGCCGGTGACGTGATCGACCCCACCTACCGTCAGGCCATCACGGCGGCCGGCTCCGGCACGGTCGCTGCTCTCGACGCGGAGCACTTCCTGGCCGACCTCGAAGACCCTTCCGTGGAGGTTCCGGCCGCCGAGGCCGCGGAGATCCTCACCGCCACCGCGTAGGGGCGGGAACACTTTTCCCTCGCCCGCTGTTGTAGCAGGCGAACCTCGAATCAAGGAGAACTCTGATGAGTGCAAAGGCTACGAGCCAGGCGACCTGGGAGCAGGACGTTCTGCAGGCCGACGGTCCCGTGCTGGTGGACTTCTGGGCCGAGTGGTGTGGTCCGTGTCGTATGGTCGCACCGGTCCTGGACGAGATCCAGGCGGACAACCCCGACAAGATCACCATCCTCAAGCTCAACGTCGACGAGAACCCTGAGCTGGCGATGAAGTACCAGATCACGTCGATCCCGGCGATGAAGGTCTTCCACGGCGGTGAGGTCAAGACGACCATCATCGGCGCGAAGCCCAAGTTCGCGCTGGAGAAGGACCTGGCCGCGTTCATCGGCTGAGTCCCCCGAGACGAAGGGCCGCACCTCCCGGGGAGGTGCGGCCCTTTCTCGTGTCCGCCCCGAGTCGTCCCGCGGACCGCTCTGGTCAGTCTTTGTCGTACACGGAGACCGACGGCAGCCCGCGAGCAGCACGTGCACGGTCGACGAGGAGCTGAACCACCGCGGTCTTCCCCGCGTTGTACGACTCGTCTCCCCTGCGCGAGGCGTCAACCGCAGCGTGCTTCGCCCGCTCGTAGAGCCGGGCATCCTCCGGATTCTGCAACAGCCAGTCGCGAAGGATGCGCTGGTTCACCTGATCCCAATCGGCGGCTTCGAAGAAGTGGGCGATTCGCGTACGTACACCGTTCTCTTCGATGATCATCACCCGATGGCTTCGCACACTGCTCCCGACCGCCCATCCTGCGGCCTCGAGCCCAGGTCGATGCAGCTCGAGGTCTTCGTCATCGGCGATGCGCACCGCGACGTCGATGATCGGCTTCGCGCTCATCCCGGGGATCGCCGTGGATCCGACGTGTTCGACGAGCCAGTCCGGATTCCCATGCCTGCGCAGTTCCGCCGCGACATGTACGAAGGTCTCCGACCACGTCGGGTCATGCGGAACGAGCACGACCTCCACGTCAGGAGGCGTCGGCGACGGTCGGGTCCCAGCGGCGATGGCGCTGCTTCTCGTCGAGGAGGCCCCAGACGGCCGAGGTCAGCTCCGGGTACTCCAGGGCGATCTGCCGCAGCACCCGGTAGTGCCTGGCCGCGTTGGGGCGCACACCGTCGTTCGCATTGATGTTGTCGGCGCGCAGCAGGTAGACGACGAGTTCGTCGACGCTCGGGAGCTCCTCCATGAACTCCCACGGATCCTCTCCGCCGAGAAGCCGCTCCTGGATGAGGACCGCGAGTTCGTCCGACGCTTCGGCGCGCAACACTTCCAGGCTGGCGCGGCGCTGTACGGACTCGGTCATACTCCCAGCCTACGTCGGCTGCGGACCCCGCCGGCGCTCCACCTTCATGTTCTCCGTCATGTCCTCGAGCTCCTTGCCCTTGGTCTCCGGCACCTTGAAGAACACGAAGAAGAACGACAGGAGCGCGAAGAACGCGTAGAACCCGTAGGCGAACGTGAGGCCGATCTCGGCGAAGGCCGGGAAGGTGGTGGAGATGAAGAAGTTGGCGACCCACTGTGCCGCTGCGGCCACCGCGAGGGCTCCGGCTCTGATGGAGTTCGGGAAGATCTCGCCGAGCAGAACCCAGACCAGCGGCCCCCAGCTCGCACCGAAGAACACCACGAATCCGTTCGCACAGACCAGGGCGATCGTGGCCCACGGGTCGGGGAGCGTCGCCGTCCCCTGCGCATCCAGTGTGCCGAACGAGAAGGCCACTGCCATGAGGCCGAGCGTCACGGTCATGCCGACCGAGCCCACCAGCAGCATGATCCGGCGACCGACCCTGTCGACGAGCAGGATCGCCACGATCGTGACCACGATGTTCGTGACCGAGGTGATGACGGAGGTCAGGAGAGCACTGGACTCATCGAAGCCCACCGACTGCCAGAGCGTCGTCGAGTAGTAGAAGATGACGTTGATACCGACGAACTGCTGGAAAACGGACAGCAGGATGCCGATCCAGACGATGGGCTTCAGCCCCAGGCGATTACCACGCAGATCACGCAACGATTCCGAGCGCTCCGTGTTGATCGTGCCGGTGATCTCCTCGATCTTGCCCTGGACGTCGACCGTGCCGGTGACGGTCTCCAGCACGTCTGCCGCCCGTTTCAGCTCGCCCTTGCGCACCAGATAGCGCGGAGATTCCGGGAGTCGCAGCGAGACCAGTCCGTAGACCAGCGCAGGGATCGCGGCGACCATGAACATCCAGCGCCAGGCGGTGAGTCCCCACAGCGGCTGGTCCGCCGCGCCGGCGATGCCTGCGAGCAGCGCATCGGAGAGCAGCGCGGCGAAGATACCGGTGACGATCGCCAGCTGCTGCAGCGAGCCCAGGCGACCTCTGATCGCTGCGGGTGACACCTCGGCGATGTACGCCGGCGCGATCACGGAGGCGGCTCCGACTCCCAGTCCCCCGATCACCCGCCAGATGATGAGGTCGACGACGCTGAAGGCGAGACCGGATCCGATCGCGGAGATGAAGAACATCGTGGCCGCGACCACCATCACGGGGATGCGTCCGTACTTGTTGGAGACGGGGCCGGCGAACCACGCGCCCACGGCACAGCCGATGAGGGCCGACGACACGGCGAATCCCTTGAGCGCAGTACCGAGGTCGAATCCGGAGACGTCGCCCGCGAGCGCGTCGACCGCCCCGTTGATCACTGCGGTGTCGAATCCGAAGAGGAATCCACCCAACGCGGCGGCGATGCTGACCGCGATCACACGGCGCTTGATGGCTGCTGGACCGGCTGTTCTCGACATGACATCCCCCTCGTCGTCACGATGACGCGAGTCTAGGCTAGCGCTGCCGCTGGCGGGACCTCACTTCGACGAGCCGTAACCGCCTTCTCCGAGCTCCTCGAGAATCCGATTGAGATCCTGGATGGAAGCGAAATCGATAGTGACCTGCCCTTTTCGCGCTCCCAGTGCGATCTTCACACGCGTGTTGAGACGGTCGCCGAGCTTGCCGGCCACCTCATCCAGATACGCGCGTCGCGCACCCGGGGTCGGCTTCGCGGACGACCCGGCACGGGGCTGTGCCTTCGCCGCTTCCTCCGTCGCGCGCACCGAGAGGTCTTCATTCACGACCTTGTCCGCAAGGCGCTGCATCGACTCCGGTGTCTCGAGACTCAGGATCGCTCGCGCGTGCCCGGCAGTGAGCACTCCGGCAGCCACCCGCTGCTGCACCGGGACGGGGAGCTTCAGCAGTCGAATCGTGTTGCTGATCTGCGGGCGGGAACGGCCGATGCGCGTGGCCAGTTCCTCCTGGGTGATTCCGAAGTCGTCGAGCAGCTGCTGGTATGCAGAGGCCTCTTCGAGCGGGTTCAGCTCTGAACGGTGGAGGTTCTCCAGCAGGGCGTCGCGCAGCAGATCCTCGTCTGCGGTGTCACGGACGATCGCGGGGATGACGTCGAGGCCGGCCTCGCGCGCGGCGCGCGTGCGGCGCTCCCCCATGATGAGCTCGTACTCGCCATCGGCGTTCTTTCGAACCACGACGGGCTGCAGCACCCCGAACTCGCGGACGCTGTGCACCAGCTCTGCGAGATCCTCGGGGTCGAAGTGCGTCCGAGGCTGACGCGGATTCGCGACGATGCTGTTCGGGTCGACCTGGACCAGATGAATGCCGGGGACATTCTCGAGCTCCGGCGCCTCGGCATCGGCCACGGGAGCCGCCTCGGTGCTCGTCTGTCGCAGGCTCGCGCCCGGGAAGAAGACATCGACGGGACGTTCCGACTGATCCGCCGTGGGGATGAGGGCACCGATGCCCCGGCCCAGTCCAGTGCGCTTCGCCATCATTTCTCCTTGCTCTGCGTCGCTCTGCGCGACGCGATCTCAACAGCGGCCTCACGGTATGCGATCGCGCCGGCGGATTGGGCGTCGTAGGCGATCACGGTCTGGCCGAAACTCGGGGCCTCGGATACCCGTACGGATCGAGGGATCACGGTCTCCAGCACCTGCTCGGGGAAATGCGTCCGCACTTCCTCCGCGACCTGTTGTGCCAGACGGGTACGCCCATCAAACATCGTCAGCAGGATCGTCGAGAGGTGGAGCACCGGGTTCAGGTGCTTCTGGATCATCTGAATGCTGCCGAGCAGTTGGCTCAATCCTTCCAGTGCGTAGTACTCGCACTGGATGGGGATGAAAACCTCTGTCGCGGCGGTGAAGGCGTTGATCGTGAGCAGGCCCAGGGAGGGTGGGCAGTCGATGATGACGAAGTCCATCGGGTGCTCTGCGAGGTACACGTCGAGCGCGCGACGAAGACGATGCTCTCGAGCGACCTGCGCGACCAGCTCGATCTCCGCCCCCGCGAGGTGGATCGTGCTCGGTGCGCAGAAGAGGTTGGGATCCTCCGGGCTCTGCTGCACGATGTCTGCCAGCGGAAGCTCGTCGATCAGCACGTCGTAGACACTGGAGACCTCAGCACTGTGGGGTACTCCCAGGGCTGTGGATGCGTTTCCCTGCGGGTCGAGGTCGATGACCAGCACCTTCCCGCCCATCCCTGCCAGTGCGGAAGCGATGTTCACGGCGGTGGTGGTCTTTCCCACGCCACCCTTCTGGTTCGACACCGTGAGAACGCGGGTTTCGCCGGTGAACTCCACGGCAACCCCTTCGAGTGCGCGCCTGCGGGCGGAGAGGTCAGCGAGTTCCCGCGCAAGCGGCGTGTCCATCCCGAACGATTCGCTCGAGGATGTCTTCTCGGATGGTTTCACGTGAAACATCCACTCCTTTCGGGGCCGCGTTCCACTCTAATCGCAAGCAGAGACGTTCGATGACGAGAGCACTGTCGCAGCTCGAGCGAAGTACGTCGGGGTCCTTGTTCCCGCGGCCAGTCTCCGCCAGACCGGCTTCTCGCGCTCCGCTCCCCGCATCGCTTGGCGGATGTTTCACGTGAAACAGTGCGCACTGTGGCGATGATGACGACAGCTAGCCTGCCGGGCTGCCCTCTCCCGGTGCTGGCGGGTACAGCGCACCCCACTTGCAGGAGTCTCCACAGTAGACGGAGTGTGCCGGGGCCGTCAGATGGAATCGCCGACAGAGTGACGAGCTTCGCTGCGCTCGGCACCGCCACGCCGGTCATGTTTCGGTGTCACCACCCACTGACCCAGACGGGGGTGGTCCTCACGCCTCTGGCCGGCCACGGCGAGGAACTCCCCCTGCGCTGCGCCACGCATGTGGTTTCAGACGTCCCTGTGTCGGCAGAGCCGGCGGGCGCCGTCCGACTCGCAGCACCAACAACTTCTATCCCCCGGGTGCCTGTGACACTCCGTCTATCCTCAGGCGCTTCCGGCGCACGTCGAGATCTGTTCTCTACCGCACAGAGGATGACTCAGCCCACTCTCTTCGACCAAAGGGCCGTCACACGCGGTCTGGTCTGGATGTTTCACGTGAAACACCGTCGACCGGCGAAACCACGAAGCCGTCGTATGCCATCCGCCGGGCAGCAACCAGGAGCTTCTCACCGCCGGCTGCCTGCGACACTCCGTCTGTTGTCAGGGACCGGACGCGCGACAGAGGATGACTCAGCCCACTCTCCTCGACCAGAGGGCCGGCATAGGTGGTCCGGTCTGCATGTTTCACGTGAAACACCGTCGAGAGGCAAGACCATGAAGCCGTCGTAGGCCATCCACCGAGCAGCCACCAGGAGCATCTCACCGCCGGCTGCCTGCGACACTCCGTCTAGTCTCAGGGACTTGGGCGCGCGACAGATCTGTTCTCTACCGCGCAGAGCAAGCCCCCTCCTCGACGGAGAGGGCTTCATCAGCGGTCCGATCTGCATGTTTCACGTGAAACACGGTAGAAGAGCAACATTATGAAGCCGCCACCCTTCGATGTCGGGATTCACTTGAACCTAGTCCGGACGATTCCCGGCCACCGAGCTCTCACGTGGACCGCCCCATCATGCGGGGTTAGCGCAACCCGAACGCCCCGGGTCTATGCCAGGGCTTCACGCCAGGGGTGTTGTGCCTCGAATGTCGCGCCACGGATGTTACGGGGCTACACGCCAGATGACCGAGTCGACAACTCTCCTCCCAGGACGCCGCGCGCCCGGAACTCCCCCTCTATGGCGTACCCGTTTCACGTGAAACACCGCGTACGCGGACGGCACCAGAGCCATCACGACGCAGCGCACGAGGATGCCTGGCTAGTGGTGCTCACGAGACGTAGTGCACAACGATTCCGAGCCTCTCCCAGCGATGCAGAACCATTCGAGCGACATGATGCCGATGCCGATGGCGATGGTGAGGTGTCCTAACTGGGGAGCTGCGGCGATAGGGCCTCCCCTCCCGGCGAACATCACGCTGCGTGCGGCGCGCGAATCCGCTTTCAGATGGGCAGTCGGTCTCGTCGAGGTCGTGATAGCCCTGGTTGGTCGCGCGCGGAGCGAGGCATTACGGGCGCCAAAGCACGGAGACGGTGATGCCCGAGCGATGAGACCCTGCCGATGAACACGAAGGGGGATGTTTCACGTGAAACATCCCCCTTCGATGAAGACGTGACTAGCGGACGCGCGCGCGAATCACCCGAGTCGTCTCGGGGATGACTCCCTCACCCAGCACCTCGACGCGAACGTCCGAGAGGCGGAACTTCTTGATCTGCTTCTGTGCGGCATCGATCTCGTTCGCTGCATTCATGCCTTTGAGCAGAGTGAGCTCGCCACCGTCACGAACCAGCGGTGCGGTCAGCGGAATCAAGGTACGGAGCGCACTCACCGCACGAGCAGTGACCACATCGAAGCCCTCCGGAGGACGTACGTCCTCCGCGCGAGCTCGCAGCACCACGACGTTGGACAGATCCAGCGCCTCCACCTGCTCGTTGAGCCAGATGACCCGTCGTTCCATCGGCTCGATCAGCGTCCACTGCACATCAGGACGCGCGATCGCGAGCACGAGACCCGGTAGGCCGGCCCCCGAACCGATATCCGCCACCGAACCGTGGAACAGCGGAGCGGCGATCGCACTGTTGAGGATGTGTCTCGTCCACAGGCGCGGGAGCTCGAGGGGGCCGATGAGGCCGCGCTCCTCCCCCTCGCGGGAAAGAGCAGCCGTGAAGGCACGCGCCACGTCGATACGATCCCCGAAGAGACCTGCAGCGGAAGAGGGCTCCTGCTCGAGATCACTCATGATCGTCCCCGTTCGACCGATGTTTCACGTGAAACGTCAGCGTCGGCGCAGGACCGTGTGACGGTCAGCACCCTCGCCGTAGGACTCGGAGACAAGGCCCCGGTCGGCGGCGATGTCATGGACGAGCTTGCGCTCATAGCTCGACATCGAGGGCAGAGATGCCTGGGAGGAACCCTCGTCGAGTTTGGCGGCCGCGGCGTCGACCAGGGTCTCCAGCTGACGACGACGCGTGTCGCGCGAGCCTGCGATGTCGAGGATCAGTCGTGAGAAGGAACCGGTCTTGCTCTGCACCGCGAGACGAGTCAGCTCCTGCAGAGCCTGCACGGTCTCCGGAGCGGAGAGCAACGCCAGCGCATCGCCCTCAGCCTCGACGGAGACGTATGCCCGGCCCTGCCGCACATCCAGGTTCAGATCACCGTCGATGTCCGCGATGTCGAGAAGCTCCTCGAGGTAGTCCGCCGCGACGTCTCCCTCATTCTCGAGCTGGGCCACAGTCGGCTCGGTGTTGTCGGTCATGGTCTCGCTCATGAACCGCTCCCCTTCTTCTTCGCACGCTTCTTGCCGACCGGCTGCTGACGCTTCGGTGCTTCTGCCTTCGCCTTCTCGGCCTCTTCGAGCAGACGCTGCTGCTCAGCCTCGTAGGCAGCCATCGGAACGACCTTGCCGGAGGAATCGATCGCCTTGCCCTTGCGTGCAAGACGTTCCTCGCGTGCCTTGGCAGCTTCGGAACCGGGAGTGGGCATCTCGCGGATGACGAGGAACTGCTGACCCATGGTCCAGAGGTTCGAGATGAACCAGTACACGACGACGCCGAGCGGGAAGAAGACACCCGAGAAGATGAAGCCCAGCGGCAACACGTACAGCATGATCTTCTGCATCTGGTACGCCTGGCCGGTTTTGGCCTCGGGCGACAGGTTCTTGGAGATGATCTGCAGCTGCGTGAAGAACTGCGACCCGATCATGAGCACCACGAGCGTGACCAGGATGATGATGGCCGTCGTGTTCTGCGCATCGATCGCGTTACCCAGCGTCTCGTGCAGCGACGCCACACCGAACAGCTTCGCGTCGTAGAACTCCTTCGTCAGCTCCGGACTGAGGAGACCGACACCACCGATGTTGTCTCGAGCGTGCTTGCTGACATCGCTCAGCACGCTGTAGAGCGAGAAGAAGATCGGCATCTGCACCAGAAGCGGCAGACAGCTCGACATCGGTGTCGTACCGTGCTTCTTGTACAGCGCCATGGTCTCGCGGCTCATGGCCTCACGAGAGAGCTGATCCTTCTTGCCGCGGTACTTCTCCTGAACTTTTCGCAGTTCAGGAGCGATTTCCATCATCTTGCGCTGGCTCTTGATCTGCTTGACGAACAGCGGAATGAGAGCAGCACGGACGACGATCACGAGTCCGACGATCGACAGCACCCAGGTGATGCCGGAGGCCGCGGGCAGACCGACAGCCGTCAGCAGCCAGTGCCAGGCGACGAGGATCAGCTCGACCACCCACTTGAGCGGCCACAGGATGGTGCCGATCAGATCGAAGCCACCCCCCGCCGGTTGAGGGCTGGGAGTCGCGCTGGCGAGCAGAAGGTCAAGACCCACCGATCAGTCCTTTCGGGAAGGGACGACGAAACCGTGTGCGGTCAGGTCGTAACGGAAGTGTTCGTGCGGACGGACGTCATCGACGCCGCCGGTGGTCCAGGGGTTGCAGCGGAGGATGCGCCATGCGGAGAGCGCCGCCCCCTTCACTGCGCCGTGCTGCTGCACCGCACCTACAGCGTAGGCGGAACAGCTGGGGTAGTACGCACAGACATCTCCATACATCGGCGAGATGACCTTGCGGTAGGCGGTGAGGAACCCCAGCACGAGATTCCGCGGGATCACCGGAATGCTCCGCACCAGGTCCTGCGCATGCAGATGTGCGGTCCCGACGGACGACGCCGGAAGGGCGGTCATGCCGACACCGCGGAAGCCGCCGGCTCCAGGCGGCGGAGGCACCGATCGACATCGGCTCGGAGCTCCGCGTAAGAGGCGGTCGCAGACGCAGGAAGGGCACGGATGACGACATCCGTGCCCTCAGGAACCCGTGGAAGCGCCTCCGCACACACCGCCTTGAGCCGACGACGCACGGAGTTGCGCACCACTGCGGTGCCCACCTGCTTGCTGATGATGAATCCGAACCTCGCGGCTCTGTTCTCGCCCGTGGTCAACACCGAGGTGATGACACGCGCCCCGCCACAACGGGATCCGCGACGAACGACCAGACGATAGTCGCTCCCGCGAGTCAGCCGATACGGGCGGGCGAGCACAGCGGACTACGCAGAGAGCTCGGTGCGGCCCTTCGCGCGGCGGGCGGCGAGGATGCCACGGCCGGCACGCGTACGCATGCGGGCGCGGAAGCCGTGCTTCTTGGCGCGACGACGGTTGTTGGGCTGGAAGGTGCGCTTGCTCATGGAATCACTCCGGGAATGCTGCCACCGGGTTCACTTCGACCGGAGACATGGGGTACTGCCAAAAATGGCATAAGTCAACCAAGTAAGGGTACGTCTTACCGGCGCACAGAGCAAATCTGGGCTCTCACGGAGCCGTCGCGCGGTACCGGGTGCACAGCCATTATCCACAACCTCCGGACCTCGCGTCGACGCAACACGCCCGCGTGATTCCAAGGGCAGGTTGCCGTTCACAGCCGGGATGACTACCGTGGCATCCTAAGTTATCCACAGGGGACACGGCACGTAGACCCCGCCTCGATCACCCGTCCGGAGCGTCATGTCCTCACCTGCCCAGCCCGATGTCCCCATCTGGACCACGGTGCAGGAGCTTCTGGTCGACGACGACCGGGTGACACCCCAACTGCAGGGCTTCCTCAGCCTGGCCGTCCCGGCCGGAGTGATGTCGGCCACGCTCTATCTCGAGGTTCCGAACGATCTCACGGCCGCGCAGATCAACAAGCGTCTGCGTCTCCCGATCATGGAGGCCCTCTCGCACATCGGCGAGGAGGTCACCTCCTACCGCGTCGTGGTCAACCACGAGCTCGCCGAGCAGCAGACCGCGCCGATCGCCGTCGGCGACTTCGGCCGTCAGGAGCAGACGCGCAGCGAATCCCCCATGGAGCCTGCGCCCACCCCGATGCGCCACGAGTCGCGCCTCAACCCGAAGTACACCTTCGACAACTTCGTGATCGGACAATCCAACCGCTTCGCTCACGCAGCCGCCGTCGCGGTCGCCGAAGCACCGGCCAAGGCGTACAACCCCCTCTTCATCTACGGCGACTCCGGACTGGGCAAGACCCACCTCCTCCACGCCATCGGCGATTACGCGCAGTCCCTCTACGCGGGGGTGAAGGTCAGATACGTCTCCAGCGAGGAGTTCACGAACGACTTCATCAACTCCATCGCCAACAACCGGGGTGCTGCCTTCCAGGCGCGATACCGGGAAGTCGATATCCTCCTCATCGACGACATCCAGTTCCTGCAGGGGCGGGCCGAGACCCAGGAAGCCTTCTTCCACACGTTCAACACCCTGCACGACCACAACAAGCAGGTGGTCATCACCAGCGACGTGGCTCCCAAGCTCCTCACCGGCTTCGAGGACAGGATGCGCAGCCGCTTCGAGTGGGGTCTCATCACCGACGTCCAGGCGCCCGACCTGGAGACCCGCATCGCCATTCTCCGCAAGAAGGCCCAGAGCGAGTCTCTGCACATCCCCGACGAGGTGCTCGAGTACATCGCCACGGTGGTGTCATCCAACATCCGCGAGCTGGAGGGGGCACTGATCCGCGTCTCCGCGTTCGCGAGCCTCAATCGATCGCCTCTCGACATCGCGCTCGCCCAGACCGTGCTGCGCGACATCATCGACACGGCAGAGGACAACATCATCTCGCCGACCGACATCATCACGGCGACCGCGCAGTACTTCAAGCTCACCGTCGACGACCTGTACGGGTCCAGCCGCTCGCAGCAGATCGCCACCGCTCGACAGATCGCCATGTACCTGTGCCGGGAACGGACGAACCTCTCCCTCCCCAAGATCGGGCAGCTGTTCGGCAACCGCGACCATACGACCGTCATGTACGCGTACAAGAAGATCAGCGAGCTCATGAAGGAGCGTCGCTCCATCTACAACCAGGTCACCGAGATCACGACCCAGCTGGGACGGCGCTGACACGCCGCGTCTCGGAAAAAGGGGAGGTCCGCACCTGATCGGGTGCGGACCTCCCCTTTTTGTCACCCGGACAGGGGTTCTGATCTCTCGATTGATACCTCTATGCACATGTGGATAACTTGTGGATGACCGTGGATTCGATCGGGACGAATGTGGGTCGATCACCCAAACCTGTGGATAACTCCGGGAGGGGCTTCGAGCACCTCACCCCCGCCAACCCGCGGATTCCTCAGGGTTTCCACAACTGACAACTGTGTAGTTCCCTACTCGCTCTTGCTATCCACCGACTTATCCACAGTATCCACAGCTGTTAACACCGTTAAGGAGTTAAGTCATTCAGGGCGCGATCCGATCACCAGACGGTGTGGAGAGCCGACCGTCGAATGACAGGAACCTCGGCGTAGGGATACGCCGGACTGTGGGGCTAGCATGGGAAGCCCTGCACCGGCAGGGCCGACGACGACGCGTCACAGTTCGACGACAAGGGAGCACCCGTGAGGTTTCAGGTCAACCGCGATGTCTTCAGCGAGGCTGTCTCGTTCGTCGTCAAGCTCCTGCCGCAGCGCAACCCACAGCCGATCCTCGCGGGAGTGCTGATCGAGGCGGACGGTTCCGGCCTCACGCTCTCGGCATTCGACTACGAGGCCTCCGCTCGAACCACCATCGAGGCCACGGTGGAGACCCCGGGCACGATCCTGGTCCACGGTCGACTTCTCTCGGACATCGCCAGCCGCCTCCCGAACGCTCCGATCGAGATCGCGGTCGAGGAAGACGGCGGCATCGCGGTGACCTGTGGCTCCGCGCGGTTCACCCTCGCCGCCATGCCGGTCGAGGAATACCCGTCCATCCCCGAGGTCACCGGCTCGTCGGGAGTCGTTCCCGCCGACGACTTCGGCACCGCCATCGCGCAGGTCGGATTCGCGGCTTCACGCGATGACGTCACGCCGGTGCTCACGGGTGTGCAGCTCGAGGTCTCCGGCCAGACCCTGAGTCTTGTCGCCACCGACCGCTACCGCGTCTCGCTCCGAGACGTGCCGTGGGACGGTGAAGCGGTCGAGGCCACCGCGCTGGTTCCCGCGCGCACGCTGCTGGAGGTCGGGAAGACCTTCGGACACGCCGGAACGATCCAGGTCGCGTTCTCCGGAGCCGGCGACCGCGAGATCATCGCGTTCACCGCAGGAAACAAGACCGTCACCTCGCTCCTGATCAAGGGCAACTTCCCGCCGGTGCGTCGTCTGTTCCCCGAGCAGACGGACCACTACGCGGTCGTGAACACCGCCGACCTGGTCGAAGCGGTCCGCCGCGTATCGCTCGTCCTCGATCGCGCCGCTCCGCTGCGTTTCACGTTCTCGAACGACAGCGTCACCATGGACGCCTCCGGCGGAGACCATGCGCGCGCTTCCGAGTCGGTCGACGCGATCCTCTCCGGCGGTGACGAGGTCACGCTCGGACTGAATCCGCAGTACCTGATCGAGGCTCTCGGCGCCGTGAAGAGCGAGTTCGTGCGCGTCACCTTCACATCGAGCGACAACGCCAACAAGCTCAGCCCGGTCCTCATCACGAGTCAGACCTCGGTCGATCAGGCCGGCCTCGACTCGTTCAAGTACCTGCTGCAGCCCAACCTCCTCCTGCGCTGACCCCGCTCGGCGAGAGCAGGGAGCTTAACGCCTCCCCATCCCCGAGATTCACCGACACTGAATCAGGTGTCGGACACCGAAGGTAGGCTGACTCCGTGATTGTGGAGCACCTGAGTCTGGTCGATTTCCGCAATTACGCGACCGCCGAACTCGCTCTCCACCGCGGTCCGAACGTCCTCGTGGGCAGGAACGGCCAGGGCAAGACGAACCTCGCCGAAGCGGTCGTGTTCCTGGCGACTCTGGGGTCCCATCGTGTCTCCTCGGACGCACCGATGGTCCGCGACGGACAGGAGTTCGCCGTCATCAGGGCTCGCCTCTCTCACGGGGAGCGCCGTGTCCTCGCCGAGGTGCAGGTCAACCGGCAGGGATCGAACAAGGCGCGCATCAACGGGTCGCCGTCGAAGCCGAACGAGCTCCCCCGGTATGCACACGTCGTGCTGTTCGCTCCGGAGGACCTGCAGATCGTGAGAGGCGATCCCTCGGCTCGTCGTCGGTTCACCGATCAGCTCCTCATCCAGCGCACCCCGAGACTCGCCGCCGTCCTCGCCGACTACGACCGTGTGCTCAAGCAACGGAACGCGCTCCTGAAGTCGGCCAGGGCCAGGGGAATCCGCGGCGAGGCGCTGAGCACTCTCGATGTGTGGGACGACAAGCTCGTCTCCCTCGGTTCGGAGATCATCACCGCTCGACAGCGGCTGGCCGTGGATCTGCAGCAGCCGGTCGCCGATGCGTACGAGGCGATCGCCGGGGCCGACCACCGCCCGCAGCTGGAATGGGCCCTCTCGGTCGGCGGAGGAGATCCCGAAGAGGGCGAAGATGCCGCGGACGGAGGAAACGCCGGATCATCGGTCGACCGGCTCGGAGATCCCGGGCACATCGCCGAGTTGTTCCGCGCCTCGCTCGCGGCGAAGCGGTCGAACGAACTCGACCGCGGACTCACCCTCACCGGTCCGCATCGCGATGACCTCGTGCTGCGTGTTCGCGACCTCCCTGTGAAGGGCTATGCATCGCATGGCGAGTCGTGGTCTGTGGCCCTCGCGCTGAGGCTGGCCTCGGCCGAGCTGTTGCGCAGCGAGTCCCCGGCCGGAGATCCCGTCCTCATCCTCGACGACGTCTTCGCGGAACTCGATGCCGATCGTCGACAGCGCCTCGCCGCCCTGACGGCAGGATACGAACAGGTGGTGGTGACGGCAGCGGTGGAGGAGGATATCCCCGAGGTACTGCACGCGCACGTGGTGCGGATCAGCGCTGGAACGATCAGCGACGAGAGGGGGACGGATGACTGACGCGGCATCGACTCCCCCGGTCTCCACTCCGCCGGCTGACGTCCCGGAGACGATCGGCACGTACCTGCGACTGCGCGGCCTGCAGCCGAGCTCGAAGAGCTGGAAGCGCAAGCGGCGCATCACCACGGACGACGACAACGCGCCGTTCACGCCGGGGCGCGATCCCGGCGCGCTCGGCGCCGTGCTCGACAAGCTGAGTCGGGACTCGGGATGGCAGATCACCCTCGCGCGGGAGGACCTCGTTCGGCAGTGGGCCGACCTCGCTGGTGCCGACACCGCGAAGCACTCGGAGCCGGTGTCTCTGGAGCGCGGTCTGCTCACCGTCAAGTGCGATTCGACGGCGTGGGCGAAGAACCTGCAGTTCATGCGGGCGACGATCCTCACGGAGATCGGTCGACGGTATCCGGATGCGGGCGTGGAGAACCTCCGGTTCATCGGACCGGACGTCCCCTCGTGGAAATGGGGTCCCAGAGCCGTTCCAGGACGGGGCCCACGCGATACCTACGGGTAGGGCACCATCCGAGGGGGTCGAAACGCTCAGAGGCCCACACACGGCCGTTGAGCGGCATTTCTCGACGAAACTCCGCTAGAATGGGAGTTCGTGATATCGATGTGGAGAATGCCCTCTGATGACGCCTGAATCCCCTGCTGACGAGACGGAATCGAACACCGGGGGAACCCCCGCCCCTTCGACTGGCTCAGGGACCCAGACTCCACAGCCCGCACCCAAGGCGAAGCAGCCCGGAGAGTACGGCGCGGATTCGATCCAGATCCTCGAGGGCCTCGAGGCTGTGCGCAAGCGCCCTGGCATGTACATCGGGTCGACCGGTCCCCGAGGCCTGCACCACCTGGTCTACGAGATCGTCGACAACTCGGTCGATGAGGCGCTGGCCGGATACGCCGACACGATCCTGGTGACGATGCTCGCCGACGGCGGCGTGCGCGTCGTCGACAACGGCCGAGGAATCCCGGTCGACCCGCACTCGTCGGACCCGAACAAGTCGACGGTCGAGGTCGTCCTCACGATCCTGCACGCCGGCGGAAAGTTCGGCGGCGGCGCGTACGCCGTCTCCGGTGGACTGCACGGCGTCGGCTCCTCCGTCGTGAACGCCCTTTCGACGCGGTTCGACGTGGAGGTCAAGCAGAAGGGCTTCGTCTGGCGGCACAGCTTCGCCGACGGCGGTGTCCCCCAGCAGAAGCTCGAGAAGGGCGAGGCGACCGACGAGACCGGGACGAGCATCACGTTCTGGCCCGACGCGGAGATCTTCCAGGAGACGACCGAGTTCGACTACGACACCCTCCGCACGCGGTTCCAGCAGATGGCGTTCCTCAACAAGGGGTTGCGCATCGAGCTGCGCGACGAGCGCGAGTCGTCGGCCTACGAGGTCGAGGAGGACGGCGCGACCGTCACCAAGCAGCCCGGCGATGTGTTCTTCTACGAGCGCGGTCTGGTGGACTACGTCGAGTACCTCAACAAGGTGCGCCACGCCGAAGTGGTCAACGACGAGATCATCGCCTTCGAGTCGGAGGACACCGAGCGCAAGATCTCGCTCGAGGTCGCGATGCAGTGGACGACCTCGTACACCGAGAACGTGTTCACCTATGCCAACACCATCAACACCCACGAGGGTGGAACGCACGAGGAAGGCTTCCGTGCGGCACTGACGACCCTGGTCAACAAATACGCGCGAGCGAACAACCTCCTCAAGGAGAAGGACGACAACCTCTCCGGCGACGACGTGCGCGAGGGACTGACCGCAGTCATCTCGATCAAGCTCGGCGAGCCCCAGTTCGAGGGACAGACCAAGACGAAGCTCGGCAACACCGAGGCGAAGGCGTTCGTGCAGAAAGTGGTCGGCGACCAGCTCGGCGACTGGTTGGAGCGCAACCCGAACCAGGCGAAGAACATCATCCGCAAGGCGATCGATGCGGCCACGGCTCGTCTCGCCGCGCGGAAGGCCCGTGAGACGGCGCGTCGCAAGAGCGTCTTCGAGTCGGCGGCCATGCCGGACAAGCTCAAGGACTGCACGAGCAAGGATCCGTCGATCAGCGAGATCTTCCTCGTCGAGGGTGACTCGGCCGGTGGTTCCGCCGTGCAGGGTCGAGACCCTCACACCCAGGCGATCCTGGCCCTCCGAGGAAAGATCCTCAACGTGGAGCGCGCGCGTCTCGACAAGGCGCTCGGCAACAAGGAAGTCCAGGCGATGATCCAGGCCTTCGGCACCGGCATCGGCGAAGAGTTCGACATCGAGAAGGCGCGCTATCACAAGATCGTGCTGATGGCCGATGCCGACGTGGACGGTCAGCACATCACCACCCTGCTGCTGACGCTCCTTTTCCGCTACATGCGCGGGCTCATCGAGGCCGGTTTCGTGTACCTCGCCATGCCGCCGCTCTACCGGCTCAAGTGGTCGAACTCGGCTCACGAGTACGTGTTCAGCGACGCCGAGCGCGACGCCCTGCTGAAGCACGGCATCGAGAACGGCAAGCGCATCCCGAAGGATGCCGGCATCCAGCGCTACAAGGGTCTCGGTGAGATGAACCCGAAGGAGCTGTGGGAGACGACGATGGATCACACCACTCGCACCCTGCAGCAGATCACCATCGAAGACGCGGCCGCGGCCGACGAGATCTTCAGTGTGCTGATGGGCGAAGACGTCGAGTCCCGACGCAGCTTCATCCAGCGCAACGCCAAGGACGTCCGCTTCCTCGACATCTGATGCCCGCGGGCTCAGACCAGATGTGTGACAGAGAGATTGATTGATGACTGACGAAGAACGCACCGAGCCGGAACACGACCACGGCAAGATCGATCAGGTCGACCTGCAGTCGGAGATGCAGCGCAGCTACCTCGACTACGCCATGGCCGTCATCGTGGGGCGTGCGCTCCCCGATGTGCGTGACGGCCTCAAGCCGGTGCACCGCCGTGTCATCTACGGCATGTACGACGGTGGATTCCGTCCTGACAAGTCGTTCTCGAAGTGCGCCCGTGTGGTCGGCGAGGTAATGGGTCAGTACCACCCGCACGGTGACTCGGCGATCTACGACGCCCTCGTGCGACTGGTGCAGCCGTGGTCTCTGCGGTATCCGCTGGCCCTCGGGCAGGGCAACTTCGGCTCCCCCGGCAACATGGGTGCCGCGGCTCCGCGATACACCGAGACCAAGATGGCTCCGCTCGCGCTCGAGATGGTGCGCGACATCGAAGAAGACACCGTCGACTTCACCGACAACTACGACGGCCAGACGCAGGAGCCGACGGTCCTGCCCGCCCGTTTCCCGAACCTGCTCGTCAACGGCTCGGTCGGCATCGCGGTCGGAATGGCCACCAACATCCCGCCGCACAACCTGCGCGAGGTGTCCGACGCGGCGCTCTGGGCACTCGACAACCCCGGCATCTCCCGCGAGGAACTGCTCGAAGGCCTGATCCAACGCATCCCGGGCCCGGACTTCCCGACTGGCGCGCAGATCCTCGGCACCAAGGGCATCCACGAGGCTTACCGCACCGGCCGCGGCTCGATCACCATGCGCGCGGTCGTCAATGTGGAGGAGATCCAGGGTCGTACCTGCCTCGTCATCACCGAGCTGCCGTACCAGGTCAACCCGGACAACGTGGCGGTGAAGATCGGCGACCTCGCCCGTGACGGCAAGATCACCGGCATCGCCGACATCCGTGACGAGTCGTCGGACCGCACGGGTCAGCGCCTGGTCGTGGTGCTCAAGCGCGACGCGGTCGCCAAGGTCGTGCTGAACAACCTGTACAAGCACACGCAGCTGCAGGAGAACTTCGGCGCGAACATGCTCGCGATCGTCGACGGCGTCCCCCGGACGCTCGCGATCGACGGGTTCATCTCGAACTGGATCTCCCACCAGATCGACGTGATCGTGCGACGGACCGAGTTCCGCCTTCGCGAGGCCGAGAAGCGCATGCACATCCTGCGCGGGTACCTGAAGGCGCTCGATGCGCTCGACGAGGTCATCGCGCTGATCCGTCGTTCGCAGACAACAGCCGACGCCAACGAGGGCCTGCAGAAGCTTCTCGACATCGACGAGATCCAGGCCGATGCGATCCTGCAGATGCAGCTGCGCCGGCTCGCAGCCCTCGAGCGTCAGAAGATCATCGATCAGGCGAACGAGCTCGAGGCGCAGATCACCGACTACAAGGCGATCCTGGCCGACGAGGGCCGTCAGCGGACCATCATCCGGGAAGAGCTGACCGGCATCGTCGAGCGTTTCGGCGACGAGCGCCGCACCCACATCCTGCACGGCTTCGACGGCGACGTCTCGATGGAGGACCTCATCGCCGAAGAGGAGATGGTGGTCACCGTCACGCGCGAGGGCTACATCAAGCGCACGCGCAGCGACAACTACCGTTCGCAGCACCGCGGCGGCAAGGGCGTCAAGGGTGCCCAGCTGCGGGCGAACGACATCGTCGAGCACTTCTTCGTGACGACCACGCACCACTGGCTGCTGTTCTTCACCGACAAGGGTCGCGTCTATCGCGCGAAGACGTACGAGGTGCCGGAGGCCGGTCGCGACGCCAAGGGCATGCACGTGGCGAACCTGCTCGCCCTGCAGCCCGACGAGAACATCGCCCAGGTGCTCGACATTCGCGACTACCAGGTGGCGGACTATCTGGTGCTCGCGACGCGTGACGGACTGGTCAAGAAGACCCGTCTCGACAACTACGACACCAACCGTCAGGGCGGTGTCATCGCGATCCGTCTGAACGAGGAGGACGAGCTCGTCAGCGCGCTGCTCGTGAACGCCGAGGACGACATCCTCCTCATCAGCCGTCGAGGCATGTCGGTGCGCTTCGAGGCGACAGATGAAGCCCTGCGCCCGATGGGCCGGGCGACGGCCGGTGTCCGCGGAATGAAGTTCAAGATCGATGAGGACTGCCTGCTCTCGGCATCCGTCGCCGCGCCGGGGAAGTTCGTCTTCGTGGTCACCGACGGCGGCTATGCGAAGCGCACCGCGGTGGAGGAGTACCGGGTTCAGGGTCGCGGCGGAACGGGCATCAAGGTCGCCAAACTCAACGATGATCGGGGCACTCTCGCGGGTGGTCTGATCGTCTCCGAGGACGACGAGGTCTTGGTGGTTCTGTCCAGCGGCAAGGTGGTACGCTCTGCCGTGGCCGAGGTCCCCGCCAAGGGTCGAGACACCATGGGAGTGGTGTTCGCCCGTACGACGGAGGCCGACCGCATCCTCGCCATCGCCCGTAACGGTGAGCGCGGCCTCGCCGAAGAAGAGGCCGATGCGGAGGACGCAGAGACCCAGGCCCCCGAGACGACCCAGACCCCTGAGGATACAGACGCATGAGCACAGTGGCCGACAAGCTGGCGAAGAAGTCGACCCGCAAGACCAGCGGAAAGCAGGTACGCCTCCGACTGGTCTACGTGGACTTCTGGTCGGCCGTGAAGCTCTCGTTCCTCGGAGCCGTGGCCCTCGCGGTCGTCACGATGGTCTCGTTCTTCCTCATCTTCCTCGTGTTCCAGGCGACGGGGATCATGACGACGGCGGAGAGCTTCCTGCTCGGCATCACCGACAACACGTTCGTGCTGTCCGAGGTCGTGGGACTGCCGCAGGTGATGGCCTTCGCCGCCGTGGTGGCGATCCTGAACCTGATCGTCTTCACGGTGCTCGGCGCCGTGGTCGCCGGAATCTACAACCTCGCGGTGAAGGTGACCGGCGGACTGCTGGTCGGCTTCATGTCGAACTGATCCTCGGTACGGATCCACGAAGGGCGGGTGCTGCGGCACCCGCCCTTCGTCGTTGCTCGGCGCGGGATCGCTAGACCACGCCGGTCGTACCGAGGAGGGTGCCGATGAGCCAGGTCGCCGCCAGTGCGAGTCCGCCGCCGACGACCAGCCGTATGGATGCGCGCATCGGAGCGGAGCCGCCGATCTTCGCCGACAGGGTTCCCGTCACCGCGAGCGCGAGAAGCACTGCGACGAACGTCACGGGCACGCGCCATTCCGGAGGGGGAAGGAGGATGGCCAGCAACGGCAGCAGTGCTCCGAGAGTGAACGCCACCGCGGAGGAGAGCGCCGCGTGCCACGGGTTCACGAGGTCATCCTGATCGATGCCCAGTTCCACTTCCAGATGGGCGGAGAGGGCGTCGTGCGCGGTGAGCTCCTCGGCCACCTGGCGCGCTGTCTCCGGCGAGAGCCCGCGGTCGCGATAGAGCTGGGTGAGTTCGTCGAGCTCCACGGCCGGCATCGTACGGAGCTCCTCGCGCTCCTTCGCGATCAGTGCCCTCTCACTGTCACGCTGACTGCTCACCGACACGTACTCGCCGAGGGCCATCGAGATCGCGCCTCCGACGAGGCCGGCGATTCCCGCTGTGAGAAGTGCGGCGTTGTCGGTCGTGGCGCCGGCCACCCCGACGACGAGTGAGGCGACCGAGACGATGCCGTCGTTCGCGCCGAGCACTCCTGCGCGCAGCCAGTTCAGTCGCTGACCGAGACCGGTGCCGTGCGGTTCCCCCTCATGCGTACTCATGCCCCCAGTGAAGCAGAACCGTCGTGGTCGAACCGCGACGATCACGGGAACTCTTACGGAAAACCCGAATCGGAGTGTCCGGTTGGCTCGCTGTCGTGGCCTCCCCCACCGCCGTACCTTGGAACCATGACCACTCAGACTGCGACCCCGGCTTCCGCAACAGCGGTGAAGCCGCCGTTGCGCATCTTCCTCACGATCCTGCATCTGGCAGGCGTCGGCGTCCTGGGCGGCGCCATCTTCGGCACGCTCGGAGGCCTCCTCGGTACCGGACTCGGACTCCTCTTCGTCGCCGGTATCGGTCTGGTCCTGCTCGTCGGCTTGGTCTATGCCCTCTACGGTCTCGGCTGGTTCGAGATCGCTCGGGTCGGGTCGCTGTACCGGACTCCGGTCGGCCCCCTGCGGCTGCAGCCACGCGACCGCCCCGGCTTCGTCGGATGGCTGCGCGCATTGGGCCGGCAGGCGATCGATGGACGCATGTGGCGCGCTGTCGCCAACTTCGCCATCTCCGCCGTGCTCGGGTGGGTCGTGCTTCGGCTGTTCTGGGGCCTGATCTGGTCGATCGTCGTCTCGTTCGCACCGCTCACCGGAGTCGACTCCGTGATGGGACCGTTCGGCGGCGGGGGCATTCCTGCCGAGTGGGCCCCGCTCATCGGGATCCTGGGCATCGCAGCCTGCGTCGTCGGGATCATCGGCCTCGCACTGCTGCATCGCACCCTGTCGCTCGCGATCGTCATCCGCAGCAGGGAGACGGAGCTCACCGAGCGTGTCCGTACCTCGACGGCCCAGCGCGAGGGGGCCGTGCGCGCCGCCGATGTCGAGCGCACCCGCATCGAGCGCGATCTGCACGACGGAGTCCAGCCCCGTCTCGTCTCCGTGGGGATGACGCTCGGGCTCGCTCAGCAGAAGATCGACAGCGATCCCGGTGCGGCGAAGGAACTCATCAACGAGGCTCACACCTCGACGAAGGCGGCCATCACCGAGCTGCGTCAGCTCGCACGCGGCATACATGCCTCCGTGCTGGACGACCGGGGGCTCGACGCCGCACTGTCGGCACTCGCGGGACGCTCCCACATCCCCGTGCACCTCGACGTGCGGATGGACGGTCGGTGCAGTCGCGAGGCCGAGGCCGCCGTGTACTTCTCGATCGCCGAGTCCCTGACCAACGCGGCGAAGCACTCCCGAGCCAGCGAGGCCCGTGTGGTCGTGCGGCTGCGTGACGGCAACACGCTGTGGGCGCGGGTCGAGGACAACGGCATCGGAGGAGCGCAGGTGCAGCCGGGCGGTGGTCTCGACGGCATCGCGAACCGCATCCTCGCCGCCGGCGGAACCTTCCGCCTCGACAGTCCTCAGGGCGGTCCCACCAGCCTGGAGGTGAGCGTCCCGTGCGCATCCTGATCTGCGAGGACTCGGTCCTGCTGCGCGAGGGCCTGGTCCGTCTGCTCGAAGACGCCGGTCACCAGGTGGTCGCCGCTCTTCCCGACATCGAGGGTCTCGACCAGGCCGTCGTCACGGAGGCACCCGATCTATGCATCCTGGATGTGCGTCTCCCTCCGACCTTCACAGACGAGGGGATCCGGGCCGCTCTCGGTCTGCGGTCGACCCACCCGTCGCTCGCGATCCTCGTGCTCTCCCAGTACGTCGAGGAGCGTTACGCCTCCGACCTGATCGCGGCGCAGGGTGGCCCTCTCGGCTACCTGTTGAAGGATCGGGTCGCCGACGTCTCGGAGTTCCTCGCCTCCGTGCAGCGGATATCCGAGGGAGCCACCGTGCTCGACCCCGAGGTCGTCGCCCAGCTGCTGACACGGCGTAACCGTGATGATCGGATGCTGCGGCTCACCGAGCGCGAGCGCACCGTGCTCGCACTGATCGCCGAGGGCAAGTCGAATCAGGCGATCGCCGGACTGCTGTTCCTCTCCGAAGCCAGCGTCGAGAAGCACATCACCTCCATCTTCCAGAAACTGGGCTTCGAACAGGACGAGTCGGGCAACCGCCGTGTGCTCGCCGCCCTCGCCCACATCGAGAACACCGGTGGCACGACGCCGCCGACCGGCCAGACAGGAGTGGCACGATGACCACCGACAACAACGGGGACCAGGGCGGACACACCCCGCTCACCCCGCCACCCGCCTCCGTTCCGCAGTCTGACGCTCCGCACGCGGCTCCGACCCCTCCTCCCGCCGGCCGCTCGTCCGGTGCGACCGCGGTCATGGTCGTGACGGCGGTGGTCGGTGGGCTCGCACTTCTCGGCGCCGGCGGAACAGCAGCCGCGGCAGCCGTCGGCACCATCGCCACTTCGAACCGTGCCGACTCCGTGCAGAGCGTGGGTGTCGCCGGGCTGGAGAGCATCGACCTCTCCGCCGACGCCAGCAGCATGCGGGTCGAGTTCGGCGACGGCGACGAGGCCACACTCGCCATCACGAACGGACGCGGTACCCCGTGGAGATTCGAACGTGACGGCGACGAGCTGGTCGTGCGGAGCCCGCAGGGGGTCTTCGGATGGTGGATCGGCGGCTGGTTCGGTGAGGAGGAGGTCGCTGTGCTCACGCTCCCGGAGAGCCTTCGCGACGCGGGACTCGATGCCGACCTGAACCTCAATGCGGGCAGCCTCGATGTGGCCGGAGACTTCGGGATCCTCGATGTCAGTGTGAACGCGGGTGCTCTCGACATCCAAGGAGCCGCGAAAGAGCTCGACGTGCAGATGAGCGCCGGTCGTGCCGACATCCTGCTCGACGGCATCGCCCAGGCCGACCTCGGTGTCTCCGCGGGTGATCTCACCGTGGAGCTGACGGGAACGCCTCCCGCGCTGACATCCATCGACGTCAGTGCCGGCACTCTCGATCTGACCGTTCCCGACGTCGAGTACGCGATCTCCCAGGAGATCAGCGCGGGCACGCTGAACGCCGAAGTGGATGAGGCGTCGAGCTCGCGGAGGACGATCGACGTCTCCCTCTCGGCCGGCACCGCGACCATCCGACCGGGTCGCTGAAGACGATCGAGGGGGAGACACTCCCGGGCGCTCCCCCTCGATTCGGATTTTCCGTCTTTCTCCGGTAAAGTCTTGGAGGTTGACGGGGCTATAGCTCAGGCGGTTAGAGCGCTTCACTGATAATGAAGAGGTCCCAGGTTCAAGTCCTGGTAGCCCCACTCCTTAACTCAAGAAATCCCTCACGGGGCCTTAGCTCAGTTGGTAGAGCGCCTGCTTTGCAAGCAGGATGTCAGGAGTTCGAATCTCCTAGGCTCCACAGGATGAAGAAGCCCCTGGCACCTGCCGGGGGCTTCTTTCCTTCGGTCACCGTTTCAGTCGAGATCGATCTCGTAGTGGATCATGCCCGACCGCGACGCGACACGATCGTAGAGGCCCCGCGCCGTGGTGTTCGACTCCGCTGTGAGCCAGTAGAGCTTGGACGACCCGTGCTGCTCCGCCCATGCGCGCACGTGAGTGATCAGCGCCCTGCCGACACCACCGCCGCGCACGTCTGGCGCGACGAAGAGATCTTCCAGATAGCAGTAGTCCGTGATCGTCCAGGTGCCGGCGTGCGTCAGCCAGTGGACGATGCCGACCGCGACGCCGTTGTCATCGCGGGCGATCGCACCACGGATCCCCGATCCGCGGTCGACGAGTCTCCTGAAGGTCGCCGCCGTGGTCGCGTCATCGAGGTCGGTCTCATAGAAGGACAGGTACCCCTTCCAGAGCACCTCCCATTCGGGGCGGTCCTCGGCAGTGATCGCAGCGATCGTCGTCATGAGTCGAGAGTAGCGAGTGCGCGCACCGGCTTCATTCGGCGGGTCGAAGCTCCCGGAGGATCGTGGCGTGCCGCACGAGGAATGTCCTTTCGTCGAGCTTCTTGCGGCGCAGCCAGCCCGTGACCTCGTCATTGTGCTTGCTCGCATTGCAGGAGGCGCACGCCGGAACCACGTTCTCGAGCGTGTAGCGGCCGCCGCGGGACACGGGTTGGATGCAGTCGCGCTGCAGAGCGGCGCCGTCTCCCCCGCAGTACGCGCACCCGCCCCAGGCGTCCATCAGGGCGCACCACTGCTCATCGGTGAGGTCGTTGTCCACGCGCGCGAGGCGATTCTGTCGACGTCGGGCGTAGCGCGCGCGGGTCGCCGGCGACGCATTGGCGGACGATACCTTGCGACGGCGCTGCATATCCGGGTGCGTCTCAGTCGGAGCCGACCGAAGTCAGCCCGTGCGGTGCGACGTTCAGTCGCTGGCCACCCTCGGCCGTCACGACGACGATGTCCTCGATGCGGGCACCCCATTCGCCGGCGAAGTAGATACCAGGTTCGATGCTGAAGGCCATGCCCTCGCGGAGCACCAGATCGTTGCCAGGCGCGATGTACGGCTCTTCGTGCACCGAGACTCCGATTCCGTGGCCGGTGCGGTGCAGGAACGCCTCCCCGAGGCCCGCCTCGTCGAGAACGGTTCGCGCTGCGGCATCCACTTCGGAGGCGGTGGCTCCGGGGCGCACGGCATCGACCGCAGCCTGCTGCGCGCGCACCAGCACTCCGATGCGCTCAGCTGCGGCGGGGTCGGGGGTTCCGACCACGTATGTCCTGGTGCTATCGGAGTTGTAGCCGCTCGGGACAGCCCCACCGATGTCGACCACGACCACGTCGCCTTCTTCGATCACGCGGTCCGAGACCTCGTGGTGAGGGTCCGCACCATTCGGGCCCGATCCGACGATCACGAACTCCACCGTGCGGTGCCCTTCGGCGACGATCGCCTCGGCGATGTCGGCAGCCACCTCGCGCTCGGTGCGTCCGGCACGAAGCCACTCAGGCACGCGCCGGTGCACCGCGTCGATGGCGTCTCCGGCACGGCGCAGCTCTCTGATCTCCTCGGCATCCTTGATCATGCGGCTCTCGCGCAGCACCGGTGTGGCGAGCTCGAGGCGCACACCCAGGCGCTCACCGATCGGGATGACGTGCAGGGCGGGGAGGGCGTCGGACACACCGACGCGTGCCACCGCACCCGCTGCCTCGCCGACCAGCGCGTAGGGATCCTCTCCGTCCACCCAGTCCGCGACGCGGATGCCGAGCTCACCGGCGGCCGTGGTTCGCAGCTTGGCGAGTTCCATCCGCGGCACCACCACCGTGGGCGTGACTCCGGGACCGAGAACGAGTGCGGTGAGCCGCTCGATGGTGTCGCCCTCCACGCCCAGCAGGTATTGCAGGTCGGGTCCGGGACCCACGATGACGGCATCGATTCCCGCTTCAGCCGCGAGCGTTGCGGCGTCGGCGAGGCGGGCGGCGTACACGGATGCGGGGAAGGGCAGAGTGCTCACGGCTCAACGGTACTGCCCGAGCAGCCTCGGGGCAGCAGGGTGTCGTCAGCTGATCGCCTGTCGGATGCGTTCGCCCAGGAACTCGAGGTCGGCCTTCGTGAGGTCGGTCACGGCATAGGCGGTCGGCCACACGGTTCCGTCGTCGAGGTTCGAGATCGGTTCGAACCCGAACGTTCCGTAGCGGACCTTGAACTTGCTGGCCGGCTGGAAGAAGCAGAGCACCTTGCCGTCGCGACCCCACGCCGGCATCCCGTAGTAGGTGCGGGGGACCAGATCGGGGGCGACCTCGGAGACCAGGTCATGCAGCTTCTTCGCCAGGGCCTGGTCTTCGGGTGTGAGCTTCTCGATCGCCTCCTTGATGTCGGCCTCCCCCGCGGCGCGGAGCTCCTCCGGGGACTTCTTCGCCCTGGAGCGGCGCGTGCGCGCTTCCTTCGCGGCAGCCTGCATGGCCTCGCGTTCCTCGGCGCTGAAGTTCTTCTCTTTCTCGGCCATGATCGGTCCTCTCCTGGTGCTGTCCGTTGTGGAGATCACATTACGGAGGCCGGAGGACAGAGCGCTTCTCGATTCCTGATCGATCGGAGCGGACCGTCGGTTTCCGGAGCGTGACGCACGGTCATCGACCGCCTTCGCTGACGGATAGGGTGTGTCCATGGACCTGCGTGTCGCGGCGTACGCGGTCGTCACCGATGACGACGGACGGCTGCTGTTGGCGCGCTGGACGGAGGGTCGTCGCGTCGCGTGGACGATGCCCGGGGGTGGGCTCGAGCCGGGTGAATCTCCGGAAGACGCCGTACGTCGAGAGCTCCGCGAGGAGACCGGCTACACGGTCAAGGTCGGCGAGCTCCTCGGCATCCATTCCCGTGTGATTCCCGCGGGTCGTCGAGTGCAGAAGGCAGCAGAACCGCTGCACACGCTGCGCATCGTCTACCGAGCCGAGGTCACCGGTGGCAAGCTGCGCTTCGAGACCGGCGGTTCGACCGACATGGCCGAGTGGTTTCCGGTGAAGGCGGTGGCCGAGTTGCAGCGGGTGCGGCTGGTCGACATCGCCATGCGGATGGCCGGGATCCTCTGAACCGACCGAGCCCCGGCCGGGGTCAGCGCTCTTCGGGAACGGAGATGTCTGCGACGGTCGCCCCGTAGGCGGCGATCAGGTCGTCTGCGTCGACGAACAGACTGTATCCGTGGGCCCCCGCACCCATGGCGATGCGCTGACCGACGATGGACTCGTCGGCGTAGATCGGCCAGTCGGTGGTGCTGCCGATCGGGACGATGGTGCCGCGCTCGTAGCCTGTCGCCGCGAGAGCCAACTCCGCTTCCGGAAGCCGAAGCTTGTTCACTCCGACCAGGGCGCGGAGCTTCGGCCAGGAGATCGAGCGTCCGCCCGGTATCAGCGCGAACAGGAACGTGTCGTCGGAGCGCTTCACGACGAGTGTCTTGACGATGCCCGACGGCGGGATGCCGAGGAGCTCGGCTGCCTCGAACAGGCTGCCTGCCGCCGGGCGCTCACGGATCTCGATCTCGAGACCGCGGGCTGCGGCCGCTTCACGCACCCGCGCATGCCGATCGCCTCCGTCACCCGGGGCGACGGAGGCGATATCGGACGGGGTCACGCGTCGGGTGCGGCGAGCGGGTCGTCCGCGACCCAGAGCTCGTCGTCGGCGCGCAGTGCCTGCCAAGCGGCGTAGAGAACGCCGACGGCCGCGGCCGCGCCGAGGACGATAGCGATGACGGAGCCGAGACCCGGGCCCGACTTCTGCTTCTTCCCGAAAGCACCGCGGGGTGCCGGGACGGCCACACCGTGACGCTTCGCGTTGGCGACATCCCACGCGGTGAGGGCGGAACCGACGACTCCGCCCACGATCGGGACGACCTTGTCGTCGACGACGTGCTTGCCGATCTTGACGCCACGGTCGACGACCGGGGCGACGCGACGGTTGTACGTGTCCTGGATGACCGGGACGACCTGCTCACGATTGAGGCTGCCGAGCTGACGTCCGGCCTCCCGGGCGACATCGGCGGCGTGACCGACGAGCACCTGCTGGTTCTCCCAGAGCTGGTTCGCTTCCTTCTGAAGACGACGCAGTTCCTTCTTCCGCTTGCGGCTGAGGCTCACGATGCTCTCCTGTCCATTGGAGTACGGGTTCCCCATCTTGCCACGACAGGCTGGAAGCCGGGAGGGAATCGCCCGACCCTTGCTTCTTCGGCTGATCAGGGGTACAGGCCTCGGCCAACTCACCGGAAGCTCTGCGAGAATGAAGGCATGGCTCACGCTTCTCATGTCGCAACCCTGCACACCAACCACGGTGACATCGTCATCAACCTCTTCGGCGATCACGCACCGAAGACGGTCAAGAACTTCGTCGGCCTCGCCGACGGCACCCAGGAGTGGACCGACCCCGCCACCGGCAAGCCCGGCGACGGACCCCTCTACAAGGACGTCATCTTCCACCGCATCATCCCGAACTTCATGATCCAGGGCGGCGACCCGCTCGGACAGGGCGTCGGCGGCCCCGGCTACAACTTCGACGATGAGATCAACATGGAGCTCGACTTCAACAAGCCGTACATCCTCGCGATGGCCAACGCCGGCCTGCGTCGCAACGCCATCACCGGCAAGCCCGAGGGCACCAACGGTTCGCAGTTCTTCATCACGACGGACCCCACCCCGTGGCTGCAGGGCAAGCACACGATCTTCGGCGAGGTCGCCGATGACGCTTCCCGCGCAGTCGTCGACGCGATCGGCGCCGTGCAGACCGGCCCGGGCGACCGTCCGGTCGAGCCTGTCGTGCTGCAGTCGATCGACATCGTCGCGGCCTGACGACAGCTGCGGCCGATCCGGATGACCACGCCAGAGTTCACGAGCAATCGCGACAACTTCTGTTACCGCCATCCGGATCGGCAGAGCTTCGTGCTCTGCCAGCGGTGCATGCGCACCATCTGCCCCGAGTGCCAGACGCAGGCGGCTGTCGGCGTCATCTGTCCCGAGTGCATGAACGCGGACAAGAAGAACCGCACCCCCGCTCAGAAGAAGGCGGCTCGGCGCTGGGGCGGCAGCGGCGCGACCATGGCGATGGCCCGCAGCGGCAAGCCGGTCGTCACCTACGCTCTCCTCGCCGTCACGTCGTTCATCGGACTGGTTCAGCTGATCCCCGGCATCGGCGAGCAGATCACCGGGCAGATGCTCTTCGCGGCCCCGTATCTGTACCCGAACCTCTCGCCGCTGCCATTCGAGCCCTGGCGACTGCTCACCGCCGTCTTCGCCCACGGCAGCTTCATCCACCTCGCCCTCAACATGCTCGCGTTGTGGATGCTCGGACAGAGCCTCGAGCCCATGCTCGGCCGCGTCCGGTTCCTCGCCCTCTACCTCATCAGCGGTCTTGGCGGCTCGGTCATGGTGGCGGTGCTCGCCCCGCTGACCTCCACGGTCGGGGCCTCGGGAGCGATCTTCGGCATGATGGCCGCTCTGCTCATCGTCGGCCGGCACCTCGGCGCCAATGTCACCGGGCTTCTCGTCATCCTCGGCATCAACTTCGTCTACGGGCTGGTCTTCGGGGGTGGACGGATCTCCTGGCAGGCGCACCTCGGCGGAGTCGTCATCGGCGCGCTGGTGGCCTTCATCTATGTCAAGACGAAGCGCCGAGACCAGCGAACCCTGCAGATCGTTCTGCTGTCCGCGCTGGTCGTCCTGTTGATCGTCGTCGTCGCCTTCGTGCCGCCGCTCATCCTTTTGTCCTGATCCCGAGTTGTTAACAGGGTTGTTAACCCCTGTGAATAACACCGGTGTAATTCTCCCCAGGCTGTGGATGGACCTGTGGATAACTTTCGCTCTGGGTGGACTTGTGGGCGGGCATCTCCGGGGGACGGTCGTAGGCGGATTCCCTTCGTTCGCAGAACGGGCTCCCTCCCGCTTCGCGGGTCCCTCCCGATGCTCACTCCGGGAACCCGCCTACGACCTTCGGTGGCGTTGCCGCTGTACACCGGAGCGGAGTGGAATCCGGGATGGGTATGAGAAAGGCCCCCTCGCGATGCGAGGGGGCCTTTCTGGAAGAAGTGGAGGCGTCAGCGCCAGCGAGTGGTCATCAGGAAGCCGATCAGCGCGATGCCGAGGCCGATCGCCAGGTTCCAGTTCGACAGCCCCGGGATCGGGTACTGCATGCCGGAGATGTAGAAGACAAGGATCCACACGAGCCCCAGGAGCATGAAGCCGATCATCACCGGCTTGAACCACACGGCGTTGGGAGCGGCGTCGCCTTCGGCGCGCTCGACGGCGGGTTCTTCAGTCTTGCGGTCACGTGCCATTCCGTCATTGTACCCATGAGACCTGTCCTCCGCCGAGGCCAGGATGCCGCCGCAGACGGAGAGGCCACGGCGCGCGCTCAGCGTTCCCGGATATGATCACCGCATGACTGCATCCGTCGTGCCTGGGGGGCGGCGTCCGCGGCGACAGCGGCCGCGCTCGCGCGCGACGTTCGCGAGCGTGCTCGGAGAGCTGCTCCTCACCGCCGGCGTGATCGTCCTGCTCTTCGTCGCGTGGCAGATGTGGATCGGCGACATCATCATCAGCGCCCAGAAGAACGACGAGGGTGCAGCCGTGTCTCAGGCGCTGGCACAGGCCGAGCCCCCGGCGCTCCCGCCCGTCGTCGAGGAAGACGACGGAACCACGGCATACGTGCCCCCCGTGCCCGCGGCCCCGGCCGATGCGCAGTGGTTCGGACAGATGCACATCCCGCGTTTCGGCGCGGACTACAACTTCGGGATCTTCGGCGGGACGAGCCGTGCCCGCACGCTCGACCAGCAGGGGATCGGGGTCTACACCAACTCGAAGATGCCGGGCGAGGTCGGCAACTTCTCGCTGGCCGGGCATCGGACCACGTGGGGAAAGCCGTTCAACCAGCTCGACAAGCTGCAGTTGAACGACGCGATCGTCGTGGAGACACCTGACGGCTGGTACACCTACCGGTTCCGCACGCTCGAGTACGTGAAGCCCAGCCAGACCGATGTGCTCGCCGACGTGCCGCAGATGCCCGAGCAGCAGACCGGGGAGCAGTACATCACGCTCACGGCCTGCTCTCCGCTGTACTCCTTGGCCGAGCGCATCGTCGCCTACGGGGTGTTCGAGAGCTTCCAGCCACGCGCCGAGGGTCCGCCGACCGCTCTGACCGATCCGCCGCCTCCGCCGGCCGCACCCTCGGTGTGATCATGGACATCCGAAAGGGAGAAGCCTGATGTACGCCGCCCTCTGGCGCCTGCTGCCCGGCCCGTGGTGGCTGCGGGTGCTCATCCTCGTGATCGTCATCGCCGCCGTGCTCTACGGACTGTTCTGGTACGTGTTCCCCTGGGTGAGCCCGATCATCGCCCCCGGCGAGGTCGACGTCGAATGACGCGAGTGCTCGTGGTCGACAACCACGACAGCTTCGTGCACACCCTGGTCGGATACCTGCAGGAGCTCGGCGCAGACGCCGACATGATCGAAGCGGATGCGACGGATGCCGCCCGACTCGAGAAGCTGGTGCCGGCGTACGACGCGGTGATGCTCTCTCCGGGCCCCGGTGCACCTGCCGATGCAGGAGCGTCGATCGATGCCGTGCGCGTCGCCACGCGGCTGCGGGTGCCGACGCTCGGTGTGTGTCTCGGACACCAGGCGATCGGAGAGGCCTTCGGGACTCCCGTCACCGCAGCTCCCGAACTCATGCACGGGATGGTCTCGTCGGTCACGCACGACGCTTCTCCCCTGTTCGCAGGAATCCCCTCGCCGTTCGATGCAGGGCGGTATCACTCGCTCGCGCTCGCGGCCTCCGACCTGCCACCCGAGGTCATGGTGACGGCCTGGACAGAGGAGGGGACGGTCATGGCGCTGGCCCACCGCGACCTGCCGGTGTGGGGCGTGCAGTTCCACCCGGAGAGCGTGCTCACCGAGGGCGGCTACCGACTCCTGGCGAACTGGCTGGAACTGTGCGGCGACGACGGAGCGGTCGCGCGCGCCGAGACGCTGCACCCCCTGTCACGCTGAAGGTACGGTCCGGCTCACCGGCGGCTGAGCGTCACCGGGACCTGCGCGTCAACCGGTGCAGAAGAAGATCTGGACGGACGAGCCGACCGGGACGTCACCGGGTGCGACCGACATGGAGTGCACGGTCGGCGGCTCCGTGGCCGGGCACTCGGCCGTCTCCGTCGGCACGGCCACCAGGCCGAGATCGGTGAGGTTGGCCGTGGCGGCGTCGACGGTCCAGCCGGCGAGGTCGGTGAGCGTCACCGTGCCGCTGGCCACGACCAGGTTGACGACGGTTCCCGGATCGAGCTCGGCGTCGGCCTTCTCACTGGCGGAGATGACCGTGTTCGCGGCCAACGCCTTGTCGTTGCGTTGGATGACCGTTCCGAGTTCGAGCCCGGCGGCCTTCAGCGCGTTCGTGGCGTCGTCGAGTGCCATGCCCTCGATCTTGGGCATCACGACCGTCTCCTCGCCCTTGGAGACGTACAGCGTGACCGTGGAGCCCTCCTCGACCGACACCCCCGCCTCGGGGTCGGTGCGGATCACGTTTCCCTCGGAGACCTCGGAGCTCGTCTCGATCACGATCTTCGACGAGAGGTCGAGGTTCGCGAGGTCGTCCTGTGCGCGCTCGGATGACACGTTGACGAGGTTCGGGATCGTTCGCGACGTGCTCGACACCTCGGGAGGGCGCATGCTGATCGTGACGACCCAGAACAGCACCGATGCCAGCAGCACCGCGAGCAGTGCCACTCCGGCCCAGATCCAGGCGACCGGTGGTCCGGACTGGGTTCGGGTCATGGTGGTGTCCGCACTCAACTGCCGCAGCGACCGCGCGGTCTCCTGCGCCTGCCGCGGGCTCGCGCCGTACAGCTCGCTGGTCAGTGCTCCCAGTTCCTTGCGCGTCGGGGCATTGCCGGTCATGGCGGAATCCAGGGCGGCGCGGAAGTGAGCGGCGTCCGGATACCGCTGGTAGGGATCCTTCGCGAGTGCGCGCAGCACGATCGGGTCGAGCGTTGGAGGAGCGTCCTCGTTGACCTCGGTCGGAGGGACCGGTGTCTCACTTACATGCTGGTAGGCGACAGCCACCGGCGACTCGCCACGGAACGGCTGGCGTCCGGTGAGCAGCTCGTACAGGACGACACCCGTGGAGTAGAGGTCGGCTCGCGCATCGACGGGTTCGCCCTTGGCCTGTTCCGGCGAGAAGTAGGCGGCGGTGCCGATGATCTGAGTGGTCTCAGCCACCGTGGAGGACGAGTCGGAGACGGCACGGGCGATGCCGAAGTCCATCACCTTGACCTGACCCTTGTCGGTCACCATCACGTTGCCCGGCTTGATGTCGCGGTGCACGACGCCTGCGCGGTGCGAGTAGTCGAGCGCCTCGAGGATGCCGTCGACATAGCGCACGGCGTCGGCCGCCGGCACCGGTCCCGCCGCGATGATGTCCTTGAGGAGGGTGCCCTTGACGAGCTCCATCACGATATAGGGCGGCTCGTCGGAACCGATGTCGCTCGTCGAGGGGTCGCCGGCATCGAACACGCGGACGATCGAAGGGTGAGACATCCGTGACGCGGCCTGGGCCTCGAGCCGGAATCGATTGCGGAACGTGGTGTCCCGTGCCAGATCGGCGTCGAGGATCTTGATCGCGACGTCTCGACCGAGCGTCAGATCGTACCCGCGGTAGACCTTCGCCATACCGCCATGCCCGATGAGCTCGTCGACGCGGTACCGGCCCGCGACGATTCGTGGCTCTGTGGACACGGATGACCCCCCTGGAAAACTACGCTTGCTGAACTGAACTACAGGTTACCCGTCGGTGTCGGTGTCCCCGTCGCCGGGGGCCGCCGTGATCGTCACCGAGAGCGGGGGCGATGCCGCGGAAGTGCGCTGATCGCCACCGGAGCACATGCCCTGGTATGTGACGATGAGCTGCTGCCCCTCGGCGTCGGCGATCTTCACCTGCGTGTTGCGCTGCGTCGGCTGGAAGTTCGGCCCACCGGAGACGAAGCTGCCGTTCTGCACCGACACGACGTAGCCGGAAAGCGTCGTTCCGCTCGGGCACGTGAATCCGGTTCCCCAGGAGATGGTGACCGTCGAACCCGCGACTGGGTTTCCGGTGATCGTCGGCGCGTCGGTCGGCGTCGGGATGCCCGCACGAGCCGCGTAGACCGTGAGAGTCATGGCCTGCGTCGTCTCGACGTTGCCGGTCGGTGCGACGCGGTAGACCTTGCCGACGTCCGCATCGGTCGGCGCAGGATCGCCGTCGACGCAGGTGATCTCGCTGTTGAAGCCCGCCTCCTTGAGAGTGGAGGTGGCGGCGCCGCAGTCCATGCCGTTCAGGTTCAGGGCTGTCACGTCCACACGCGTCACTTCCGGCGTCGGAGTGGTCGGCGGCGGTGTCGTCTGCGTCTGGGTCTGGGGCGGCGTGTTGCTCGGCGAACCCGTGGGATCGGCATCGCCGCCCTGGTTCGCCAGCATCGCCCACAACGTGCCGCCGAGCACGATCACCAGCAGAGCGATCAGAGCGATCAGCGGCCAGGTCCAGGGGCTGCGCTTCTTCTTCTCCTTCTCCTCCTCGGCTGCAGCCTCGGTGGGAAGCTGAGCCGTGGTGGGAAGGATGCGCGTGGTGCCGTCGTCTCCCGATGCCGTCAGGATCCGTGTCGCGTCGTCTCCGCCGGCGATGCCGCCGGTCGCGATCGCGGGCACGGCGATGGCCGCGGAGTTGAGGTCGCCTCGGCGAAGAGCCTGAGCCGCGCGCGCCACCGTCGCAGAAGACGAGGGGCGATCGCTGGGCTTCTTGGCGATCATCGCCATGACGAGGTTCTGGACGGGGATCGGCACGGTCGGGGGCAGCGGCGGGGGCTGCTCGTTGATCTGCGCCATGGCGATGGCCACCTGCGACTCACCCGTGAACGGACGCTTGCCCGCCAGGCATTCGTAGGCGACGATGCCGAGCGAGTAGGTGTCGGTGGCGGGGGAGGCCGGGTGACCGGACGCCTGCTCGGGCGACAGGTACTGCACCGTGCCCATGACCTGGCCGGTCGCGGTGAGCGGTACCTGGTCGGCGATGCGGGCGATGCCGAAATCGGTGATCTTGACGCGGCCGTCGGGCGTGATCAGCAGGTTTCCCGGCTTGATGTCGCGGTGCACGAGACCCGCCGCGTGAGCGGCCTGCAGAGCGGACGCGGTCTGGGCGACGATGTCGAGGGTCTTGTCGGCGCTGAGTGCTCCATCGCGCTCGAGCACGGTCGAGAGAGCCTCGCCGGGCACCAGCTCCATGACGAGGTAGGCGCTGCCGTTCTCCTCGCCGTAGTCGAAGACGCTGGCGATGCCCTCATGGTTGACGAGAGCGGCATGCCGAGCCTCGGCACGGAACCGCTCGAGGAACCCGGGGTCCCCCATGTACTCGTCCTTGAGGATCTTGATGGCGACGGTACGTCCGATGACGTGATCCGTCGCTTCCCACACCTCGCCCATGCCACCGATCGCGATACGCGACTGCAGCTCGTAACGACCACCGAACGACACACCCTGCGTCGGCCTCATCTGCCCAGCACCGCCTCTATGACCTTCTTCGCAATCGGAGCGGCGATGGTGTCGCCGCTGCCTGATTGTCCCTGTCCGCCGCCGTCTTCGACGACGACCGCTACTGCGACCGCTGGATCGTTCGCCGGCGCGAAGCCGGTGAACCACAACGTATGCGGCCTGTTTCCGTTCTCTGCGGTGCCCGTCTTACCGGCCACGTCGATCCCGTCTATTCTTGCACCCTGGGCCGCTCCCGTTGCGACGCTCGCGACCATCGCGGCGGTCACGTCGTTCGCCACATCGGCCTCCATCGCACGTCCGAACTCGCTGTCCTGGAACGCCTTGATGACCGAGAGGTCGTTGCCGATCACGGCGTCGACCATCCGCGGATTCATCACGACGCCGTCGTTCGCGAGTCCGGCGGAGACCATGGCCATCTGCAGCGGAGTGGCGGTGACCTTTCCCTGGCCGAAACCGGTCAGAGCGGTCTGTGCGTCGTCGAGGGCCCGCGGGTAGCTGGAGGGTGTCGACGTCAGGGGCGTGTCGAACGATCGGTTGAACCCGAGCTTGTCGGCCATCTCGCGGATCGCGTCGTCGCCGAGTTCGACCGCGAGCTCGGCCATGGGGATGTTGCAGCTGAGGCGGATCGCCTCGGCGATCGTGACGGTCTCTCCGGGGCCGCAGGTGCCGCCCCACGCGTTGGAGACGCGGTTGGACGACCCGGGAAGGGTGTAGACGGCCGGGTTGGGCAGCGTCGACTCCGGGGTCCACTTGCCGCTCGCATAGGCCGCAGCGGCGACCACGACCTTGAACGTGGAACCGGGAGGATTCAGGTCGCCGGCGATGGCGCGGTTGGACAGCGGCTTGTTGGCGTCGGCGACGAGCTGGTCGTAGGTGGCGTTCGCGGCATCGGCATCGTGCGTGGCCATCAGGTTCGTGTCGAAGCCGGGCGTGGAGACCATGGCCAGGATCCGTCCGGTCTTCGGATCCATCGCCACGACAGCACCCTTGAGGCCGCCGAGGGCTTCGTAGGCCGCTCGCTGCGCCGCGGTGTTCAGTGAGAGCTCGACGCTGTACCCGCGCTGCGGTTGGCCTGAGAGGATGCGCTCGACCTCGCCGAGGAAGGCATTCGACCCCGTGCCGGAGAGCTCGGCGTTCATGGCCTTCTCGATGCCCGTGCTCGAGCCCAGAGCCGGGTTGAAGTATCCCGTCACCGGTTCCCAGATGGGAGCATCCGCGTAGGTGCGCTGGAACTGGTAGCGGTCATCACTCGGCACCGAGCTCGCGATCGCGACGCCGTCGACGATGATCGATCCGCGCTGGATCTCATAGCTGTCGAGCCGGGTGCGCTTGTTGTTGCTGTTCTGGGCCAGCGCATCCGCTTCGACGACCTGGATCCAACTGGTCGCGGCGAACAGCGCGATGAACATGAACAGCATGATGATGCTGAGGCGGCGGAGTTCCTTCGTCATGTCAGCCGATCACCACCCGGGGTTGGCGCCGCACACCGTCGGAGATGCGCAGCAGGAGAGCCACGATGAGCCAGTTGGCCACGAGGGAGGATCCACCCGCCGCGAGGAACGGGGTGGTCAGACCGGTCAGCGGGATGAGGCGCGTGACACCGCCGACCATGATGAACACCTGCAGGGCGATCGTGAACGAGAGACCCGTCGCGAGCAGCTTGCCGAAGTCGTCCTGACCGGCGAGGCCGATGCGCATGCCGCGGCTGACGAACACCATGTAGAGGCAGAGGATCGCGAACAGTCCGATCAGCCCGAGTTCTTCGCCGAGGCTGGTGATGATGTAGTCGCTGTGGGCCAGCGGAGTGACCTCGGGGCGTCCCTGGCCCCAACCCGTGCCCATCAGACCGCCGCGGGCGAGGCCGAAGAGCCCTTGCATGGGCTGGTACCCGGCGCCGTCCGGGTCGACCTGGTTGGCGTCGAAGAGGAAGAGCCAGTTGATGAAGCGACCCTGCACGTAGCTGAGGATCTGCGTCGCGAGCGCGACGCCGGCGACCACGAGGGTCAGGCCGATGAGCACCCAGCTGGTCTTCCCCGTCGCGACGTAGAGCATCGCGACGAACATCCCGAAGATCAGGGTTCCGGTTCCGAGGTCGCGCTGGAAGACGATGATCCCGAGCGAGATCAGCCAGACGACCAGCACGGGTCCGAGCTCGCGCATGCGTGGCCAGGTGATGCCAAGGACCCGCTTGCCGACCGACGTCAGGCTCTCACGGGTGCGCACGAGGTATCCCGCGAAGAAGATGGCCAGGCAGATCTTGGCGAGCTCGCCCGGCTGGAACGCGAAGGCCCCGCCGAGCGACACCCACACCGCAGCGTTCGCGTCGGGGATGCGCAGCCCGGGGACGAAGGGCAGCAGCAGGAGCAGGATTCCGGCGAGTCCGAAGATGTAGGTGTATCGGAAGAGGATCCGGTAGTTGCGCAGCAGGATCACGACCACGATCGCACCGGCCAGTGAGATGGCGGTCCACGCGAGCTGCTTGGTCGAGTAGGCGTTCCAGCCGGTGTTCTTGAAGGCGATGTCGATGCGGTAGATCATCGCGATGCCGAGTCCGGTGAGCAGGGTCGCGATCGGTACGACGAACGGGTCGGCGTCGGATGCCACGAAGCGCAACACGATGTGCAGCGCGAACGCGAGGGCGGCGAGGCCACCGCCGATCGCCAGGATCATCGGGTCGATCACCCCGAGCGCGCCCAGCTGGACGAGCGTGAGCGCGGCACCGCTGATCGCACACGCGAAGAGCAGCAACCAGAACTCGCGGTTGCGCTGGCTCTGGGGCATGCGGATGCGCTTGAGGGCCTTGATGACGCTGGTGTCGGCTGTGACGTCGGTGGTCATCCGTCACCCCCGGCCGGAGTCTCGACAGGGGTCGGCATGGGGGTGGGCAGCGGCGTCTGCTCGATCGTGTTCGCGTCGGCACCCGCCTTGAGCCGGTCCACGATCGCCATCGCGTCGGACAGCGAGCGCGCGGTGATCGTGCGCTCGACCGATGCCCGCTGATACGGAGGCAGGTTCGCGAGGAGGATGTCGGTGTCCTGGATCGGGGTGGACAGCGTGATCGGACCGATGTTCTGCTGCACGCCCTGGAAGATCACGACGCTGTCCTCATCGGCGCCGATGAAGTACCGGGTCTGGGTCCAGCTGTAGGCAGCGAAGGCCGCGACGCCGAGCATCACGATCACCACGAGAGCGCCGGCGATCCACCCGAGGCGCCGGCGCTTGGCGCGACGACGGTCCTCTTCGATGAGCTCCTCGAGGTACTCGGGCGCCGGCTCGAAGTGGCTGGGCTCGTTCGCGGCCTGTCGCACCGGGTGCAGCCAGTTGCCGCGGGGAGCCCGCACGGGAGGAACGTACACGCCGTCGGGGTTCGACGCTGAGCCGACGATCGTGGGGGTTCCCGAATGGATCGGGTGCTGTCCGCCGACGTCGACCAGGACCATCGTGACGTTGTCGGGCGCGCCGCCGTCGAGTGCCTGCTTGAGCAGGATGTCGGCCGTACGTCCGGGGGCGAGACCGAGCTGCATGGCCTTGAGGATGTGCGGCTCGTCGACCACGCCGGAGAGTCCGTCGGAGCAGAGCAGCCAGCGGTCGCCGGGCTGCGTGTGCATGACGAACATGTCGAGCTCGGGGTCGGAGTCCATGTCGCTGAGCACACGCATCAGCACGGATCGGCGCGGGTGGTAGCGCGCCTCCTCCGGGGTGATGCGGCCCGAGTCGACCAGACGCTGCACGAACGTGTGGTCGGCGGTGATCTGCGTCAGGGCGTCGTCGCGATAGAGGTAGATGCGCGAGTCGCCGATGTGGCCGATGACCGCGTACTCGTCGACCATGATGATCGCGCTGAGGGTGGTGCCGAGACCCGCCAGCTCTGGACGGTCCTTCGCGGCACGGATGAGGTCGCCCGCGGCCGTGGTCGCCGCCGCCTGCAGCGAGGCCTGTGCGTCTTCCGTCGTCGCATACGCCTGATCGAGCGGCTCGAGGCGCTGGATCGCGATGCTGGATGCGACGTCACCGCCGGCGTGACCGCCCATGCCGTCGGCGACGACGAAGAGGTTCGCTCCGGAGTAGCCGGAATCCTGGTTGTTGGAGCGGACCTTCCCGGTGTGGGAGATCGCGACGCTCGAGCCCTCGAAGACCATGCCGGCGTCAGGCTCGCAGCTCGAAGGTCGTGGCGCCCACCTTGATGGGGGTGCCGAGCGAGAGGGCGACCGGCGAGCCGGAGACGCGCTGGCCTGCGACGAAGGTGCCGTTGGTGGAGTCGAGGTCCTGGATCGCCCAGGCGTCGCCGCGCAGCATCAGGCGCGCATGGTGGCTGGACGTGTAGTCGTCGCGGATCACGAGAGCGGATTCGCTGGAGCGGCCGATCGTGAGGGAGTCGGCGCTGAGCGGCAGCTCCAGGCCTGCCTTCGGGCCGGAGGTGATCACGAGCCGCTTGGCTGTCGCGACCGTCGCCGGGCCCGTGGAGGGGCGGGCGGAAGCCGGCTTCGCGACGGGTGCCGCGGGCGCAGCCGCCTGTGCGGGGGCTCCGGCGGTCGCCTCGGCGGGCAGCTTGCGCACGCGCACTCCGAACAGGTCTGCCCGGAGCGAGTACACCACCCCGAACACGAAGAACCACATCAGGAGAAGGAACCCGATGCGGAGCAGAAGGAGGATCAGTTCACTCACCCGAGGGCTCCGAACGCTCGGGTGGCGTCGTCGCCTCGGGACGTCGGCCGCGAGGGGGCGGCCACGGGGACGATGCGGAACACCAGGTCGGTGCGTCCGATCGTGATCGTGGTGTCGGTGGGGAGCGCGGCTTCGCGCAGCTTCTGGCCATTCACCTTCGTGCCGTTGGTGGATCCCAGGTCGCGCATCATGGCGCGCTCGCCGTCCCACAGGATCTCGACGTGCTTGCGGCTCGAACCGGCGTCGGCGATCGTGATGTCGGCATCCGAACCGCGTCCGATCACCGTGCGAGCGCGCGAGATCGAGTGGCGGCGGCCGTCGACGTCGACCACGGCCTGCCAGCTGACGCGGCCCTCGACCGTTCCGGAGCTGACGCGCACCGTGCCGGTGGCGACCTTCTCGTCGGCCTCGAGGGTGATCGAGAGCGGGCCGGCGAAGCTGTACCCCTGCGACGTGGCGTGCTTGGTGAGGAGGGCATGCAGCTCATCGGTGAGAGCGCCACCGAGCCCGCGCATCCGCTCCGCATCGTCGTCGCTGAGGCGAACGATGTAGCTGTTGGGCGCGATGATGCGGTCGCGGCTCACGACAGCGGCCTTCGTGTCGGCTTCACGCCGCAGCGCCGAAGCGATCTCCACGGGCTGGATGCCGCTGCGGAAGGTCTTGGCGAACGCGCTGTTCACTGCGCGCTCGAGACCTTTCTCAAAGCTGTCAAGTAGTCCCACTGGGCTCCTCTGGCATGCCGGCTGGTAGGGACATCGTAGCCAGGTGTCCTGGGGGAACGCCGCCGAAGACCCCCGTCGAGTGTGCAACGAGCCCGAAAACGCATGATATCTTTGGGAAGTTGAGTTCTTCGGAACGAGACCACTCGCGCGAGTGGCGGAATGGTAGACGCGCTGGCTTCAGGTGCCAGTGTCCGTAAGGACGTGGGGGTTCAAGTCCCCCCTCGCGCACAGTTCAAGATGGCCCGGTTCCTTTCGAGGAAGCCGGGCCTTCTTCTTTCCGGCTCCACGATGGGACCTCCTCTCCCGGGTCAGCTTCGTTTCATTGAGGAGTACGACAGCCCGATTCGTGATCCGGAGCCTCCCGTCACCGCACCGGCAGGTACCGACTCAGGTGCTCGAACGGCGGCTGCGACGAGAGGTGCGACACGGCCGCAGACCCCACGGCGCACGCGGCTTCGAGAGCGTCGGCAGGCGCGTGCCCTGCGCGCAGCGCGAGCACGAGTGCCGCGCAGAACGCATCCCCCGCGCCGACCGTGTTCACGGCCTCGGCGGGGATGCCGTCAGCCCGGGTGATCTCCTCGCCACGGCGATACAGGGCGGCGCCGGCCGCGCCGTAGGTGACCGCGACGAGTTCGGCCTCGGCGAGCTCGGGCATGAGCTCGCGCTCGGTCTCGTTCACGATGAACAGATCGACGCGGCTCAGCAGCGCTTCGGGTAGCGGCTGGGCGGGAGCGGCGTTGACGGCGATGAAGCCGGGCGCCGTTGCGGCGACCTCTTCGACGATGCTGAGCGCGATCTCCAGTTGCATGAGCACCGCCTCCTCCTCTCGGAAGGTCACGCCGTCGAGACTCACCCGATCATTCGCTCCCGGGCACACCGCGATCTGGTTCTCGGCGTCGGAATCCACGACGATCAGTGCCGTTCCGGTCGGGGCATCGACGGTGCGGAGGTCGGTGGTGTCCACCCCGGCCCGATCCATCTCGTCTCGGGTCCAGGCCCCGTCCGCGTCATCCCCGACGGCGCCGATCATGCGGACTCTCCCGCCGAGCTTGGCGGCGGCGACGGCCTGATTCGCGCCCTTCCCGCCCAGGTCGCGGGACAGTCTTCCGCCGGCGACGGTCTCGCCTGCGGTGGGGAGGCGGTCGACGAACGCGGTGACGTCGACGTTCGCGCTGCCGACGACGACGAGTGAGGGAGAGACAGGGGTGGTCATGGCGGCGGCTTTCGGATCGTGGGATGGGGTAGGCAACGACGACGGTGCACCCGACTTGACGTTCCTGCAAGAAAGTGTAAACGTTTACGCACGAACATCTGCAAAGGAGCACCATGACCACTCCCGTCCTTCTCGACTGCGATCCGGGCCACGACGACGTCTTCGCGATCTGGCTCGCGGCCGGAAACGACGCCATCGACCTGCGCGGTGTGACGACCGTCGGCGGCAACGGCTACCTCGAGCACACGACCCGCAACGCGCGGATCGCCCTCACGGTCGCCGGGGTCACGGACGTGCCGGTCGCCGCCGGTGCCGACAAGCCCCTCACGCGTGAACTGACCCCCGGGGCGTGGATCCACGGCGAGAACGCGCTGGGCGGTCCGGTGCTCCCCGAACCCACGGTGCCGCTCGACCCCCGCCACGCCGTCGACTTCCTCGCCGACACGCTCGCCGCTTCGTCGGAGCCGATCACGCTGATCCCGACCGGTCCGCTGACGAACATCGCGCTCCTGCTGCAGCAGCGCCCCGAGGTCACGTCGCAGATCAAGGAGATCATCTGGATGGGCGGCTCGACCGGGCGCGGCAACGTGGGCGCGTACCCGGAGTTCAATGCCTGGGCCGACCCCGAAGCCGCAGCCGTCGTGTTCGCCTCCGGACTGCCGCTGACGATGGTCGGGCTCAACATCTCCCACCAGGCCCTCATCACCGAAGAGGTCATCCAGCGCATCGGTGCGGTCGGCAACGACACCGCAGCCTTCGGGGTCGAGCTGCTCCGGTTCTTCTGCAGCACCTACGAGAAGGCGGAGGGCATGCCCGAGGGCCCTCTGCACGACCCCATCACCGTGGCCATCGCGATCGACCGCGCCGTCGCCTCCGTGCAGCGCTGCCATGTGGACATCGAGACCACGGGCGAGTTCACAGCCGGTGCGACCTGCGTCGATCTCCACGACATGCTCGGCAAGGAGCCGAACACCGACGTCGCGATCACCCTCGACGTGCCGAAGTTCTGGAACCTGGTCACCGACGCCGTCGGCGCGCTGGCATGAGGTTCAGTGCGTAGCGGCGGGCGTCGTCGACTCGGCCACGCGCAGACTCGGCGCGAGGCGACGGAGCACGTACGGGGCCTCGGGGTCTTCCATCCGTCGCACCAGGGCCTCGGTCGCCTCCTGGGCGAGCCCGTCGAACGGCTGCACGACGGTCGTCAGCCGCGGTTCGCAGACGTCGGCGAGCATCGTCCCGTCGAAGCCCGTCACCTGCACATCGGAGGGAACGCTCCTGCCCGCGCGCTTCAACGCCGCGATGGCGCCGGCTGCGACGAGGTCGTCTCCGGCGATGATCGCGTCGGGAAGAGGCCCGCGGGCGAGCAGCTCTTCCGCGGCCCGCTCTCCGAAGGCGAGCAGGTACTCGCCGAAGATGTTGTCCTCGCGGGACAGCGACCGGGTGCGGACCGTGGCCTCGAACGCGGCCCGTCGCTCACGGCCCACCGAGGTGACGTCGTTGCCCGAGACGAGCACGACCCGACGCGCTCCGCGGGAGGTGACGTGGTCGACGGCGAGATCGATGCCGGCGTCGTTGTCCACTCCAACGAAGTCGGCGGACAGGTCGATCACGCGGCGGTCGAGCTGCACCAGCGGCACTCTGCGGGCGGTGTCCGCGACGGCGTCGTACGAGAGCTCGGCATCGGACGGCACGACGAAGATCCCCTCGACGCGACGTTCGACCAGCATGCGGAGACGGTCGCGTTCGCGGTCGACCTCACCGTGCGAGTCGGCGATGACGAGATCGAAGCCGCGGCGCTGCAGATGGTCTTCGAGGCGGTGGATGAGCTCGCCGTAGAAAGGGTTGCTGATCACCGGGACCACGACGCCGATCGTGGCACCGCTGCCCGCCCGCAGTCCGCGACCGATGAGATTGACGCGATAGCCGAGACGCTCGGCGACCTCGGCCACGTGCTCGGCGGTGCGGCCGGAGACGCGGTCCTTCCCGTTGAGGGCCCGCGAGACGGTCGCGATGGACACCCCGGCGGCTGCCGCCACCTCGTGCAGCGTGACCGACGCCTTCTTCACCACGACCCGACCCCCCATCGGTGCCGCCGTCGACACCATCAGTCAAAGATATGGCGTGCGTAAAGGATTACGCACGCGATCAGCCCCCGATCAACCACCGACAAGCCCCCCCACCAGACACGAAGAAGTGAGCAATGACCAACCACACAGAAGCTGTTCGCACCCGGACGAACGTGGTGGCGCTGATGATCGCCCTCCTCGCCGCCTGCCTCGCGTTCCAGCTCAACGCCAGCATGCTGAGCCCCGCGCTGGTGACGATGGAGCGCGAACTCGACGCCACCTCCACCGAGATCGCCGCGACCCAGACGGTGTTCTTCACAGCTGCCGCGCTGTTCACCCTGTTCCTCCCCCGCCTGGGTGATCTGATCGGACGTCGACGGGTTCTCGTCGGCATGCTCGTGGTGATGGCCGTGGGCTGCGTCGTGGCGGCGCTGGCCACGAACGTCCCGATGCTGTTCGTCGGCCGGCTGATCCAGGGCGTGTCGGGACCGGTCGTTCCGCTCTGCCTGATCATGCTGCGAGCCGCGGTGAAGGATCCGAAGGCGTACGGCACCCTCCTCGGTGTCGTCACCGCCGTCAACGGAGGGATCGCCGGAGGTGACGCTCTGCTCGGCGGATATCTGGCGACGAACCACGGCTTCGCGTCGATCTTCTGGACCATGGCGGGTGTGGCGATCGTCGCCGCCCTGACCGTGCGCCTGCTCGCCCCGGAGACCATGGCCGATGACCGTCCTCGCATGGACTGGTGGGGGTCGCTGCTGCTCGTCGTCTCGGTGGGATCGATGCTCGTCGCGCTCAACGAGCTCGGCAAGCTCGCCGGCGCGGACCTGCTGCTCGTCGTCGTCCTCGGCATCGTCGCGGTTGCATCCTTCGCCGCCTTCTGGAAGCTCGAGGGACGGATCGCGGATCCGCTCGTGTCGATCCTCCAGCTGAAGCAGAGGGCTACCTGGGCACTGAGCGCGACCTCGCTCCTGACCCTGTCGGGGATCTTCGCGATCATGAACGGCGTGGTCCCCGCACTCGCGCAGGACACCGCGATGAACCTCTCGATGAGTGCGGAGGAGGTGTCGCTGTGGATCCTGATGCCCTACGCCCTCGCCGGGCTCCTCATGGGTCCGCTCAGCGGTCGGCTCGCAGCCACGGTCGGATACCGCACGATGCTGCGCATCGGGCTGGGCGGAACCGTGCTCGTGCTCGGACTCATGGTCGCCAACGTGGAGACCTCATCGCGATTCGTGCTGCTCCTCCTCTCGATCGCGGTCGGGATCACCTACGCGGGAATCGGCAACATCATGCTCAACGGTCTGGGTGTCGTGCTCTCGCCGAAGGATCGCCCCGGTTCACTCCCCGGCCTGAACACCGGCGCCATCAATCTCGGCGCCGGGCTGAGCTTCGTCGTCATCTATGCGGCGCAGACCTCCTTCGCCTCGAGCGAGGTGCCGGCGGGCGGGTATGTCGCGGCGCTGATCACCGGGGCCGTCGTCCTCGTCGGCGCCCTGGTGTTCTCGATGTTCATCCCGAAGCCGGTGAGCGCGGAACTGGTGCGCCGGTAGGTTGCGTAGCGCTCGGACCCCTGCCCTTATCCGGGCGGGGGTCCGAGGTGGTTCCGAGGCGTGGGTCGTGAAACATCCGTGTGCAGGACGACATCGTCCCTACCTTCGGCGGATGCCGTACGCCGTCGTCGGCGCGACGATGGAAGTTCCCGTCCTCAGGGAAGGCATCCCGTGACCTCACGCACCCCCAGTCCTCGCTTCGCTCTCGCGCTCGCCGCCGTCGGACTCAGCACCTCGGCGCTCGAACTCGCGGCCTGCGCTTCACTCGCCCCCTCTACGACGTCCTCCACGAGCATGGGGTCCCTCCCCGACGACACCGATGCCGATGCCGATGCCGATGCCGATGCCGATGCCGATGCCGATGCCGAGGCCGACACCGTCGCCTGACCGAGGGCACCGGAACCACGCGGAGAATCGACCCGGCATGCGGGAGCGAGTCGTCAGCCCAGCGGACCTTCGAGAACCGTGAGGACGTCGACCTCGGTGAAGCCGACCGATCGGTTGAGGGCGAGCATCGGCGCATTCGTCGGCGCCGTGTAGGTCTGCAGGAATCGTGACGCCGAGCTCTCCGGGAGGGTCATGAGCAGTCGCAGATTGGCGACCTTCAGGGCCCGGCCGATGCCGCGACCTCGCACCCGCTCCTCGACGAAGGTGTCGTCCTGCAGCACGATCGTCGGGTCGGGCCGGGACAGCAGGATTTCCGTGTAGCCGACGGCGTTCCCCTCGATTCGTGCGACGCTCCGCACGAGCGCATAGCCCTGCTCCGACATGCGCTGCTCGTTCCGGCGAACCGCTGCGACGTCGGCAGCTGCTGCAGTTCGGGTGAGGTCGCCCATCGGCACGTCGTCCGACATGTGCGTGCGAAGCCGCGCCCAGTCGGCGAGCAGCTCGTCCGGACACGCGCCGACCCACGAGACGACCTCGATATCCGGGTGCGCAGCGGGCAGGCTTTCGAGCGTTCCCGCCGGCAGAGGCAGGTCGACCACCTGCCGGCTCTCGCGCATACCGACCCGCAGCCCCTCCGACTGCGCGAACGAGACCCCCGCTTCGGAGTACGTCTCGGTGCGCACGAGTGTGGCGGTGCCGCGCACGGCGTCGCGGACAGCGCGGAGCAGGGCGCGGGCGATCCCGCGGCGACGGAAGCGATCGAGAACGGCGATCTCGACGTCGGCCGGATCTCCGGGGTGCACGTGGGCCTCTGCGGCACCCACCGGCACTCCGCCGATCTCCGCGAGCAACAGCACTGACCTGCGGGTCGGATGCGGGTTCTGGAACTGCCGACGCGTCGCCTCATCGCTGCGAGACCACACCTTCCGGCGTCCGGCCGCGTATCCGCCGCTGAGGATGCCGTTCCACTGGTTCAGCAGCGCGGTGTTCTGCGGGTCGACATGCGTGATGCGGATATCCATCGGAGGTCGTGACGCTCTCGGCTCGGGGTCGGACGGTGCCTCATCCAGGTTGCCACGCGGTTGGGCCGATCGCTCGACTCGTGGGTTCCCCGCGGCATCTGACAGGGTGGGTGCAGGACCTGTCCCCGACGATGAAGTGGTGAGCGATGAGTGGATCTGAGACCTCGGGGGTGACGGTCGAGGGCGTGTCATCGCGGTGGTCGCCCTGGTGGCTGACATCCGGCGGGCTGTTCGTCGTCTCAGCTCTGCTGGCAGCTTTCCGCAGTCTTCCCGGGTCCCTCGATGTCGAGGCTCTCGTCGGGATGTCGACAGCGGCCACCCTCGCCTTCAGCCTCGCGCTCGTCGCCGCCGGGATCGGAGCTGCGCGCCGTGACGACACCCCGCGGTTGCCGAGGGCTGCGGTCGTCTCCCTCTTTCTTCTCGCGGGCTGGCTGCCCGTCGGCCCGTTACTGCTGACGGCGTCGTTCGACTTCAGCTCCGCCGTGCCGATCTACGTGAACGCCCTCGTGGAGCTGGCGCTGTCGGGGACGATCGTCGCCGGAGTCCTGCGCAGCACGCTGGTGACACCCTGGAGGCTCATCCCGGCGATCGCGCTCGCCGCGGTGGTGCTGGGCTCGCTGATGGAGGTCGCCGTCATGTCGGGCGGCGTATCCGACCAGAACGCGATGATCACGGTCTCCAATGTGCTGATCTTGACGCGCATCCTCGCCACCGGAGCCCTGGCCGCCGTGGCGCTCCGGGCCGCGCGTGCTCGGCCCGGAGCGGTGGTCGTGTTCGGCGGATGACCCTCGGACAGCGATCGTCAGGCAGCCGAGACGTACCCCTTCGAGGAGTCGTCGTCGACCAGTACGTAGGTGAGCACGCCTGCCGCATCGCCGCCCGTGTGTCTCCACACCCTTTCGTGTGCGCCGGTGGCGTAGTCGAGCACGATCCAATCCGGGGCGTGCGGGTCGCGACGTCCGACCACATAGGAGGTGCTGCCGAGACCGACGGACCCGAGTCGGGCGATGAACTGGTCCCCGTTCAGTGTTTCGGGTGGAGTGCGGCACAGCTCGGTCGGGCGGATCCGCATCGTCAGGTCGGCCTTGCCAGCCCTCCCCCTCATGCGACGTCTCCGGCGCGGACACCGAGCTCGCTGGTGTCGTCGAGACCGTGCGCGTCGAGATAGGCGCGGATCGTGTCATGGACGATGCGGATCTGGGCCTCGTTCCCCATCGCGGCCTGCATCGTTCCCATCGTGGGGGCGGGCTTGCCGTTGACCCGGTCGAGAGCCTCCCAGACGATGTCTTCGCGGGAGCCTCGGCCCATCGTATGCGGCATCGAACTGAACACCGGGTTCGGCTTCCAGCGGTCTCGGGTCTCCTTCATCAGTGCTTCCTCTCGTCTCGCCGGGCGCCGTCGGATGCGGGCGCGCTCGGTCCTGTGCGCGGGCGCGCCGAAGCCACCCTGGGGCGATGCGCCCCCGATGGACGGCATGCTCGTCCTGCGGCCAGGTGCCTTCCCGAAGAGCTGTCGGATGTCGATGAAGGGAAAGACGATCTGGCCGTCCGGTTCCCTCCGACAGTATCACGTTATTTTTAGTCATTCAAAATAACCGCGGGGGACGCCGCGTGATGGATACGACGAGAAGGCCCGATCCGTGAACCGGATCGGGCCTTCTCGTCTGGCAGGGATCAGTCGCGCGGTGCGTCGTTCCAGGACCAGATGTCGTCGCCGCGCAGCACGGCATCGGCGCCGCCGTCGCAGTAGATGGTCTGGCCCGCCATGTGGGTGTTGGCCGGGCTCGTCAGCCACACGAGCAGCTCGGCGATCGAGGATGCGGGCTGGTGGTAGTTCAGCGGCATCGGCACGGCGGCGTCGACCTGCGCCAGTCCCTCAGGGCTCGCGAGCAATCCGGCGGTCATCGCCGTGATGACGGTTCCCGGTGCGACGGCGTTCAGGGGGATGCCGGCGCCCGCCCATTCCTCCGAGACGGACGCGCGGCGGACCCACCGCGACAGTGCGCGCTTGCTCGAGGAGTAGTTCAGGAACCCGCCCTCCGCCGTGGCGGCGAGCTGGTCCCCGATCTCGAGCGCGCGGTTCTCGTCGCCGCTCAGTGCTGCATCGACGAGATCAGCCGAGACGGGCTGCAACGAGGCCATCGAGGAGACCACCGCGGCACGAGGCTGGTCCGCCAGGCTCAGGCTCGGCAGCAGGGCAGTCAGGAACTCGGTCACGCCGAAGTAGTTGATGGCCATGGTCTTGGCGATGGGCGCCGAAATCCCGGCGCATGCGATGACCGCGTCGATGCCTCCGTCGGCAGCCGCGATCACCGCGTCCGCGGCGGCGAGGCGGCCTGCGGGCGTCGACAGGTCGCCCGTGACCTCCACTCCGGCCAGATCGACGCCGATGACGGAGTGTCCCTGCGTGCGCAGCAACTCGGCGGTGGCGGCGCCGATACCGGATGCGGCGCCGGTGATGACATACGTGCGGGTCATTTTTCCTCCAGGGGTGATGGGACGAGATCGGACGACCGGGATGTGGTCGCGAGCGTCGCCCCGGGGAGGGCGGCGACGAATCGGCTGAGGTGAGCCTGGAACTGGGTGATCTCCTGCACGGACCACCCAGCGAGAGCTCCGCCGACCATCTGCTGCCCGGCGTCGACGAGGCGCGCATACGCCACCTGGCCAGCATCCGTCAGCCGTACATCGACCGTGCGTCCTGATCGGATCCGGTCGAAGAATCCTCGAGCCGACATGCGCGAGACCAGCTTCGAGGTGGTGGGACGTGACAGTGCCGCCCGATCGGCCAGGCGGCCGAATCCGAGGGAGCCTCCGCTCATGCCGACCAGATACAGGGCCCGCACCTCGAGAGCGTCGAGGGAGTCGTCGACGCTCTCGGCGATCCGCACCTGCAGTTCGCTCTGCGTCCACTCCGCGACCACTCGGACCAGCGCGTCACGGATGTCATCGAGCTCGTCGTGGACAGCCATGAGTCCATGGTAACAGCTCAGTTGCGTGCGGCAACTATTGGCTTCCGTGGCCTCTCGTCCTCACCCCGGCAGGGTGAGGACCTGAAGAATCCCCCTAGAACGACGCGGACTCGCGCTCCTATACTCGCCAGAACATGAACACGTGGTCTCCGACCCGGCCTCATCACTGATCCATCGACCTGTCGGCGGCCTGCACTCCTTCGTTGCCCTTGTGGCTTCCCCACGAAACGAGCACCATGTCGACGACGTCACAGCCCATTGAGGGTCGACTGCGGAAATTCCTCCTCTCCCTCGTCGCGGTCTTCGCCCTGGTCGGCGCGGGCCTCGTCGTTCCCCTCGCAGCCCAGGCGGCCGAGTCCTCGCTCCGCATCGACAAGCGCGTCGACGGGCTGGATACGCAGGACACCCTCGGCCCTGGAGATGAGTTCACCTACACGGTCGACCTGGTCTGCGACGACGTCGACTGTCTCAACGTCGTGCTCACCGACACGCTCCCGGAGGAGTTCGCGGGGTTCCAGTTCGTCGGATCCTCCTATACGCCGTCTGACCTGCCGCTCACCGCGACCACCACGGGGTGCGTCGAGGAGAACGGCGTCCCCGTCGAGGTCAGCGACGACTGCACCGTCCGCGTGGTCTTCCAGCAGCCGGTCGATGGCGGCATCGGGCTGGAAGCGGGCGGAACCCTCAAACTCAGCGTGGTGCTCCGGGCACCCCTCGATCTGCCCGCGGACTGGCAGCACAACGGCGACACCGTCACGAACACGGCATCGGCCGACTGGGACAACGGTCCAGGCGACCTGCCGGCGACGATCACGGACTCCGCGGATGCGGTCGTCACGGTCGACACCGTCAGCGGGGTCGAGGCGAGCAAGAGCTGGACGCCCGCGTCCCAGCAATTCGATCCGGGCGAGACGTCGGAGATCACGCTCGGCGCGCAGAACCAGTCGAACATCGGTGCGGAGACGCTCGTCATCCAGGAGCCGACGACGGCAGCCGACGGCGCGACGACGCTGGCGTCCGACAACCCGTTCCGCGTCGTCGACTTCCAGGGATTCGGGGCGACGACCCTGCCTCCGGCAGCGACAGCCGTGCAGGTCGACGCCTATGTCTACGACGAGGGATCCGGCACATGGAGCTGGCAGGCGGGCACGCCAGGGGCCACCCCGGCTCTTCCCACCGGTGTCGCCCCGGCAGACGTCGGGGGCATCCGGCTGACGTACTCGGGCGGCACGATCGGCTCCGATGCGACCGCGTCCACAGCGTTCTCCGTCGGTCAACGCGCCACGGATCGCAACGACGGCAGCACGCTCGCGACCGGCGACTCCGTCACCAACAGCATCACCTCGACCGTCAACGCCCCGGGCGGAGCGACGGCGAGCGACGACGCCACCGCGCCCTACGAGATCGGACCGCTGACGATCGGGGTGCTCGCGGGCAAGACGATCACCCCCGCCGAGCTCGCGGCAGGGGGCGAGGCGACCGCCGAGCTCACGGCGACCAACACCTCGAACGGTCCCGTGGACAGCCTCACCATCTCGGATCTGGGCTTCTTCGACGCGGACATGGTGTTCGGCGGATTCCCGTCCGGCGTCGACTATCCCGCGGGAGCGACAGCGGGAACCATCACCTGGTACATCGACGGAGTCGCCCAGGCGCCTGTGCCGTTCGCCGACTCCGCGTCTCCGGCTCCGCCGTCGGGGACCGTCACCGGGTTCGTCATCGAGTTCACGGGGGAGATCCCCGCGAACGCGGCCGCCACGATCGACGTCGCGATCGACCCTTCCCTCTCGTTGGTGAGTACCGAGGCGCCGACCCATCAGCGCACGAACACGATCGACGTCACGGCTACGAACGACGTGGGAACGGCAGATGACTCCGCCTCCGCCGACATCGCGGTCTACTTCCCGCAGATCGATGTCGCGCTCGACAAGCGGATCAGCCCGAGGGGTGCGGTCGAGCCGGGGACTAGCGTCGTCGCAAGTCTGACCGCCACGACGGCGACAGGTGTGGCGCAGGTCGATCCGACGCAGATCGTCGTCGAAGACACCTGGCGTGAAGACCAGGTCGACGACTTCTGGAACGCGTTCGACCTCGTGGGCATCGCCCCGACACAGGTGCCGCCGAACACCACGGCGACCGCCGAGTACCAGCGCCCGGACGGCACTTGGGTCACGCTCGCCACGGTGAGCACCGGAGCGACGGCGCAGACGTTCCAGATGAGCCGCGCGGAGTTCGCAGCCGCCCTCACACCTCCGGACACGCCCGCAGACGTCACCGGCGTCCGCTTCACGTTCGACAATCCGGACGGCTTCGCCCAGGGCTTCAGCGTCGAGCCGAACCTCGTCTTCGAGGCGCGGACGGACCTGCGCGACGGATCGGGCCCCACCGACCCGCGTGACGATCCCGAAGACGAGCAGTCGGCGCAGCGACCCACCGTGTACGAGAACGAGGCCACGGCGCAGAGCCACGGCGATGTCGACGGCCTCCCCGACGGCATCGACAGCGCCGTGGTCACCGATCAGGACACGATCGGCGTTCAGACGCCGGCGACCGGCGAGGGCGCGGGAGTCGACGCCGAGAAGCGCTGGGTCGAGACCGGAGACAAGACCACCGACGTCGACTTCGTCGATGCGCAGTCCGGCGCCATCGTGTCCACCCGCAACGAGTGGCGGACGGGGACCCCGGGGATCGACGTCCTCAACCTGACGGATCCCGCGACCGCCCCGGACACCGATCCCGCCGGCGCGGCGACGACTGTCTTCCAGGCGTTCGATCTGCTGAGCATCGACCCCGTCACCCTCGCCGACGATCCGCTGCTGGCCTGGGACGACATCACCGAGGTCTGGCTGTTCGTCGACGGCGCGTGGACACCCATCTCTGCGCCCGGCGGTTCGTGGATGGGAGCGGACGGGTTCATCGGCTACACCCTCACCCCGGAGCAGACCGCCGGAACCACCGGTGTGCGGCTCGTCTACCGTCCGGATGACGCCGCCCGCACCGCCAGCTCCGACCCGACCAGGCCGGAACCCGGCTCCGGGCTCGCCACCTCCGCCGTCGGACAGTACCGACCGACATTCCTCACGTGGGAGCTGCGCAACGTCGTTCGTGACGACAGTGCCACCGCCGACCGCTGGGTGAGCGCCGACCAGACCTTCAACGACGCCGACCCCGGAGTCGTGTGGAACACGCTGCGCGGGGATTGGACCTCGGCGGCAGGGAACGGCAGCGACACGGAGCGCGACAACATCACGCTGATCGATCAGCCGCCGCTCGTGTCCGTCGACAAGACCGTCACGCCGGCGACCGTGACGATCCCGGAGTCGGCTGATGTGGACCCCGCGAACTATCCGACCGTGATGTTCGACATCGCCGCCAGGAACGACAGCACAGCCCGCGCATCGTACGTGCGCGTGACCGATCCGATCCCGTGCACGCCCGGAGCGGCGGACCAGTGTGTGAGCGCAGCCGATGCCTGGGCGGATGACCCCTTCGACGGAGCCGACTACGACGCGGGGACAAACCCCTACGAACGGCTCGACGTGCTGTCGCTCGCGTTCAGCTACCCTGCCGATCAGGTCGACCCGGCGACCTCCACCGTCACGCTGTGGGATCGCGCCGACGGCACCCTGAGCACGCGCACGATGTCCGTCACGGCAGCGTCAGCGCTCGCCGAAGCCGACCTCGCGACCGTGGTCGGTGTCAGTGTCGTCTTCCACGGCATCGACCCCGAGACCGACGGTGGAAGCATCCGTGCCGGAGAGGCTCTCGAGGTGCAGATCGAGACGCGCGTGCGACAGTACGAGCGCTCGGATGCCGGCCAGCTCGTGGAGCCGGGCGCTGTCGCCAATGACGTGATCGCCCAGTCCTATGATCCGGTGCTCACCCCCTCCGGCTCTGCGTCCAGGCCCAACGACACGGCCAGGGACACGGTCGAGTTGATCGGTGCGCTCCTCGATGTGACTCTCGCGAAGAGCATCACCCCGGACGCGATCCTCGAGACCGAGTTGGCGAACTCGGTCACCGTGACGCTCGATGCGACGGACGGCGTCTCGACGGCCGCCACGCAGCAGGTCACGATCACCGATGCGGACGCCGACTTCTGGAACACCGTGCGCCTCGCCCCCGATCCGGCACTGAGCGTGGTCCTCCCCGCCGGCGCCGATCAGGTGCGCATCGACGTCCTCGTCGGGACGACCTGGGCGGAGGGAGTCTTCGCTGCGACGGCCGCTTTCCCCGCCGGAATCGATCCGGCGACGGTGGTCGGGGTGAGGGCTGTGTTCCGCAACGCCGCGGGCGACGTGTTCTCCCGCAACGCGCCACCGGACGACTGGACTGCTCAGCTCTCCTTCGACGTCGTGGTGCTCACCACGCAGCGAGACGGTTCGCCCCTGGTGCTGCCCGCCACCGTCCCGAACGCGGCGACCGCGGAGAGCGCGAGACTCGACGGCCTCTACCCTGCGGCAGAAGACCAAGGCGACGCCGAGCTCGCCATCGACCCGGGGACCCACCAGCTCGACGTCGTGAAGTCGCAGCCGGGAACGAGTCATGTGGTGTCCATCGGCGCGAGCCTGCCCTGGACGCTGCAGTTCACCAACACGGGAACGGGCTTCGTCACGATCGACCAGCTCACCGATCAGCTGCCGGAGTACCTCGACTGGGACTTCTCACCGCCCACCTATCAGACCTCTGCGGGAGGAACGCTCTCCACCGACGTGTCGGCTCTGATCGACGACACGGGCAAGAACGTGACGTTCACCTGGCCCGAGGGCGGTGACCGCATGTCTCCCGGCGAGGTCTTCACGATCACGGTGAACCTGGTGCTGGCTCCGGGGCTCGCTCTCGATCAGTTCACGACCAACAGCTTCGTCGTCACCACCGCTGAGGACCTCGACTCCTGCACCAATGCCTCCGGCAACGGCGAGGGCACGGTTCCGGATCTCGCCGCCGACCAGTGCGGGACGACGAACTACGTGCAGCCATCGTCCGGTGGCGCGCTCGCCGCATACAAGTACGTCAAGGGTGAGATCGACGGCGATCTGGTCGATGGGCAGGTCAACCTGAACAATCCGGACGCTGCCTGCCCGCTCGACCCCGATGGGTACACGCGCACCCCCTGCGCCGCGTACACGGCCGTGGGTGCGACCGACGACTGGCGGCTGTCCGTCGTGAACGGGGGCACCGTCGGGTTCCCGACCGTGTCGATCGTGGATCCCCTGCCGAGGATCGGTGATCGTCTGCTCGCGACCGGCACGGCGCGCAACAGCACCTACGCGCCGGTGCTCCTGCCCGACTCGCTCACCGCGAACGTGCTGCCCAGCGGTGCGGTGTTCACTCTCGACGTCACCACCTCCGCTTCCCCGTGTGTGGGCACCGGACCCACCTCTGCGTGGTTCGACGACCTGCTCTGCGACACCACGGCAACCTGGACTCCGGCCGACTCCTACGGCGGAGCGTGGGAGGACGTCACCGGCATCCGCGTCATGATCGACTTCACGGGTACCGCCACCGGTTCGTTCGGCCCCGGCGACGTGCTGTCTTTGCACTACGAGACGCAGAACGTGCCCGAGTCCACCACCTACCCCGACCTCGCCCCGATCGCCGTCCCCGACGCGGGCGGCATCGCATGGAACCAGATGGGCGCCGTGGGGACCGACGCCGGGGGCCGGGAGTACTCGGTGGCCCCTGTGCAGGCCGGGGTCCTGCTGCAGGACGGCGATCTCGCGGTGCAGAAGGTCGTGGTCGGCGACACAGGGCGGGCGCCCACCACCTTCGACTTCCGACTCGAATGCTCGGTCGCGGGAGTTCCCTTGGCGCTCCCCGCCGGCGGGATCATCACCGTCTCGGAACAGAGCCAGCTGAAGGGGCGGCTCGACGCTCTGCCACTGGGCTCGACCTGTGTGGTCTCGGAGGTCGGAGACGTCGGAGCCCACGGCGAGCAGTCCCGACTCGGAGACGGTCAGACCGTGACGATCACGACACCCTCGGTGGCGGACGCAGAGCCGCCGACGACCCAGACGGCGTCCATCACCAATGTGTACCCGATCCTGCCCCCCGACCCGGTCGTGCCCCCCGGCCCGCTACCGGACGGTGGCGGCGGGCTCCCGACGACAGGGGTGGACGGAGCCTCCGCGTCGCTGCTGGCCGGTATCGGGGTGCTGCTGCTCCTCGCGGGAGCGGTCCTGATCCGTCGTCGGCGAGGTGCCGTGAGCTAGCCCTGGGCGTCAGGTGCACGAACCGTCGACGTCGCAGGACTCCCCGGTCCGCTCCGCCCCGCCGGAGATCGACGGGGCGGAGTATGGAGTCTGCTCGGCGAGGAGTCGCCCCAGATACGTCCCGAGCGCCAGCTCGTCCACGGCGCCGAACGCGATCTGTCGCACGCGCCCCTCCCTGTCGACGATCATCATCGACGGCGTTCCTCTGAGGCCGTAGTGCTGCATGGTGGCGGGGATGGCCTGACCGTCGATCGGGCGGTCGATCGCCACGGGGAACTCGATACGGTACTCCGACAGGAACACCTCGAGCGCCTCCCTTCCCATGACCTCGTGATGCTCGAACACGGTGTGAAGCCCCAGGACCACGAGCTCGCTGCGGTCGAACATGCCGTGGAGGCGCTGAGCGAGGGGAAGTCCGTGGCTCACGCATCCGGGACACAGCATCTGGAAGGCCTCGACCACCACCACCCGTCCGTGGAACGATTCCGGGCTGACCGGAGCGCTGTTCACCCATTCCGACACGTCGAGGGTGAACGCCGCCGTGTCGATGGTCGACTCAGGCACGCGCGTCCTCCTCGCGTGCCGGCAGCCGCTCGGCGACATACTCGGTGAGGTCTGCCAGGCGGTTCGAGTACCCCCACTCGTTGTCGTACCAGGCCGAGACCTTCACCTGATCGCCGATGACCCGGATGAGTCCGGCGTCGAGGATCGACGAGTGCGGGTCGGCGACGATGTCGGCGGAGACGATCTCCTCCTCGGTGTAACGGAGGATCCCTTTGAGCGGGCCTTCGGCGGCGGCGCGGTACGCGGCCTTCACCTCATCCACAGTCACGGGCCGCGAGGCGGTGACCGTGAGGTCGGTGATGGATCCCGTGAGCACCGGCACCCGCAGCGCGAAGCCGTCGAGCTTGCCCTCCAACTCGGGGATGACACGGCCGATCGCCTTGGCTGCCCCGGTGCTGGTCGGCACGATGTTGACACCGGCTGCGCGCGCGCGCCGCAGGTCGGAGTGCGGGCCGTCCTGAAGGTTCTGGTCGGCGGTGTACGCGTGCACGGTCGTCATCAGTCCGGCCTCGATCCCGAACGCTTCGTGGAACACCTTGGCCACAGGGGCGAGGCAGTTCGTCGTGCAGGAGGCGTTCGAGATGATGTGGTGCCGTTCGGGATCGTAGGTGTGTTCGTTCACGCCCAGGACGAAGGTTCCGTCGTCACCGGTGGCCGGGGCCGAGATGATCACCTTCCGGGCTCCTGCCTCCACGTGCTTCGCGGCGAGTTCCGCCTTCGTGAAGAGCCCGGTGGACTCGATCACGATGTCGACACCGAGCTCGGCCCAGGGCAGGCGGAGCGGATCGCGCTCCGAGAACACGCGGATCGCCTGTCCGTTGACGAAGAGGTGCGCCTCATCATGCTGCACGGGTCCGGCCAGGGTGCCGTTCGCCGCGTCGTACTTGAGCAGGTGCGCGAGCGTGCGCGTGTCGGTGAGGTCGTTGACGGCGACCACCTCGAGATCCGATTGCTTCGCGAGCAGGGCTCGAAAGTAGTTCCGTCCGATGCGACCGAAGCCGTTGATGGCGATCTTCGTGGACATAGTGCTCCCTCCTGTGCCGATTCCGGCGTGATGCGATTTTTGGCCTATGCCAAAAATATCACGGCCGGAAGACGTCGGCACGGATCCGTGCACTCGCGAGCGGAGACGACCGCGAGATCCAATGCCGGAATACCGAGGGGTGGGGACGATCCGAGAGCCGATGATGATGATCGATCGTCAGAGCAGGGGAAAGGGACGTTCATGACCAGGAGCCGAGGTTCCATCGACAGCATCGTGCGCTATCCGGTGAAGGGACTCTCCGGCGTGCCGGCACGCGACCCCGTTCGTCTCGATCCCGGTCGTGGTCTGCGCGGGGACCGGGCATTCGCGATAGCCCGCCGCGACTCGACTCCGAGCTCCATGGGATGGCTCTCTCGCGAGCACTTCTTCCACCTCGCCCGCCACGAGCACCTCGCCCGCATCTCACTCGGCCTCGTCGAGGACGGCTCCGACTCCCCCGCCCTGGTCGTCGAGACAGCGGAGGGTATGGCGCGAGGAAAGCGAGGGTCGTCGCTCGCCGGCGAGGTCGGGGCGTTCGATTCGGCCGCCATCGACGACCTCCTGCGTCGAACCCTCGGAGCGGATCATGGCGAGCCCCGCCTGGTCGAGGCCGCCTCCGATGGACTCTGGGATTGGGAGGACGCGCATCTGTCGATCATCAACCTCGCGACCCTCGAGGAGCTGGAGAGGGAGACCGGTGTTCCCGTCGATCGTCGCCGCTTCCGGGCCAACCTCTACCTCACCGGGCTGGCCCCGTTCGAGGAGTTCGAGCTCGTGGGAGCGCGCATCCGCGTCGGGGAGGCCGAGCTCGAGGTGTTCCAGCCGACCGACCGCTGTCGCGCCACCACCATCCGCCCGGTCGAAGGGGTGTCCGACCTCAATGTGCCCGCGCTGCTGGCCAGCCGCTACGGCTACGCATTCTGCGGCGTCTACGCTCGGGTCATCGGCGGAGGCACCGTGCGTGTGGGTGACGCGGTCCGCGAGGAGCCCGGCGCCGTCGCACGTCTGGAGGGCAAGTCCGGGTGGCCGCGCGCTGCCCGGGTGCTGGCCAGAGAGCACGAGTCCGACGACGTCGTCAGCCTCTGGCTTTCGGACCCCCTCGACCTGCTCACGACCGCTCCTCCGGGAACCCACGTGCGGGTGCACCTTCCGGACGCTCCGACTCCCAACTGGCGGTCGTACACGATCTCCGGAACCGCACCGGGGCGGTTCCGCATCAGCGTGAAGCGGGACGGGCGCGTTTCGACGATGCTGCACGATGTCCGTGAGGTCGGCGAGACGATACTCGTCTCGGGGCCCCACGGCGTCGGGGGCGACGATGCATCGAGAGATCTCCTGCTGGTCAGCGGAGGAATCGGTATCACTCCCAGCGTGGCTCTGCTGCGCTCGCGCGTCGCGCGACGCGGAGCAGGACGCATACGAGTCGTGCACAGCGCGCGTAGTTCGACGTCCCTGCCGTTGTGGGCGGAGGCATGCAGGGCGGTCGCCGAGCTCACGGACGCTACGGCACAGCTCCATGTCACCGACACGCCGGCGCCGGAGAGCTGCGAGGGTTTCACGGCCATCGAGGGGCTGATCGATGCCACGGCCCTGGCGTCCATCGTGGCCGACCTGGATCTCGAGCAAGCGGATGCCTCGGTATGCGGTCCGCCGACTTTCGCTGCCGCCATGCGCGCCCTGCTCGTGCAGTCGGGGTTCGCTCCTGAGCGCGTCCACGTCGACCTCTTCTCCTCTCCGGCGAGTTCGGAGTGGGGGCCGCCGCGCGTGCCTCGCGCCGACGTCCCGTTGCGCGTCGATTCGGCTGCGGGCTCCTTCGTGTGGGAGCCCGCGGCGGGAAGCCTGTTGAACGCCGCCGAGAGTGCGGGTCTCGACTGGCCGAGTGAATGCCGTGTCGGAGTGTGCGGTACTTGCGTGCGTACCGTCACACACGGTGAGTTCGAGTACCTCAACGAGCCGTTGTGCGAGCCGGGGCCAGGGCGCGTCGCCGTCTGCAGTGCCGCGCCGCTGACCCCTCTGCGCCTGGACGGCGCGGCTCCCGGAACGTGACTCCGGGGCACTCCGCTTCGGAGGTCAGCGGAAGAGGACCACGAGGTAGACCCCGAAGGTCACCAGGTGTGCGGCGCCGTGCATCGCCGTCACGCGCTTCGCGGCGAAGGTCGTCACCGACAGCAGCAGTGTGACGCCGAGCATCAAGAGGTTCGCCGGAGACTCCGCGAGCACGACCGTCTGGCCGGTGAACATGCCGATGATCAGCACGGCGGGGATCGTGAGTCCGACCGTCGAGACGAGCGCACCGTGGCAGAGGTTGGTGACGCGCTGAGCTTCTCCGCCCAGAGCGGCGCGGACCGCGGTGATCGACTCGGGAAGGAACACGATGCCCGCGATGAGCACGCCGGCGAGGGCGACCGGAGCGCCGAGGCGGCCCAGCCCGTCGTCGAGCAGTGCCGCCATGTCGTGGGACAGGAGCACGATCGGGATGACGGTGACCACCAGCAGGGCGAGCCGCACGAGGACCTCCGTGCGATGCTCGGCGAGAACCTCACGGATCCCGCTGTTCCCCTCCGTGTTCTCCTGGCGTTGCGGGTTCTGCAGCAGGCGCGGGTCGACTTCGGTGAAATCGCCCGCCTGCGCGCCCATCTGCCGATAGAGGAAGAACGCGTAGAGCGCGAGGGTGAGCACGATGATCGGGATCTCCTGCGCCACCGTGTAGGACCCGTCCGTGCCGATCAGAGCGGGGAGGCCGAAGGCGAGCGCGACGAGCACGACCAGCATGGACAGGTACGCGGAGGTGCCGGTGCGGTTGTGGGCCATGCCGCGGTGGCGGAGTCCGCCGACGAGGAGGGCGAGCCCGATCACGAGGTTGAGGATGATCATCGCGACGGCCATGACCGAGTCGCGGGCGATGGTCGCATGCTCGCCTGGTCCGAGCATGACGGCCGAGATCAGGATCACCTCGATCATGACGATCGAGAGCGTGAGGACCAGCGAGCCGTAGGGGTCTCCGAGGCGATGCGCGAGGGCTTCCGCCTGCTTCACGACGCCGAACGCGCAGACGAGGATCACCGCGATGATGACCGCGAGCGCGATGACGAGCACCGGGGTGGGCACGGGAGGCTCCAGTACCGGGTGGAGGAGAAGGAGGGCGGCGAAGGCTCCCCATCCCAGGACGACGCGGACGATATCCGTCGGGCCGATCAACGTCTTCAGTTCCGTGCGTGACATCGCCGGACTCCTTCGGGTGGGGCCGTCCCCGAATGATGAACACGACCGGGTCGTCCCGGCCGCGGCGCTGAGTCAGCGCACTGCATCTGATGGTACGCGGTCGGTCGCGGCGGTGGCCTCGCGAACGACGGCGATCTGTCACTCCGGAGCGGAGGACTCGGAGAGCATGCGGATGTATCGCTCCACGTCGCGGCGGAACGCCGATTCGCGACGTCGACGGTGCTCTACGCATACCCATTGCGCGGTCGCCCACGCGAGGAATCCCGTCGAGAGGAGTAGTTCGAGCCAGATCCCCTGCGGGCCGACGCTGAGGGCCGCAGCGCTGACCATCGCGAACGAAGCGCTGCACAGCACGAGTGTGGCGCGGGCGGTACGGGGTTCGCGGGATGCGATCCAGACCGGCCAGGCGGATGGGTGGTTCACGGGAGACTCCTGTCGGGGTCGTCCCCGGTCTGTCTCACCGTCGGAGGTCGTCCCCCGCCGTCGTGTCCTCTCCAGGGTAGCAAACACGGTCCGACGATGGCCGATCCCGTGGAGCCGTCCGTTGTCTGATAGCTTGGCGGCAGGTTCGTTCCTGAACCGGCGGACGAGGGCGCAGTACCCGCACAGCGACAAGACTGACCAGAAGGTCGTCCCGTGTTGCCAGGTGCGTGTGGAACCACCCTGAACCCCGCTCGCCGTCCCCCGTGGACGCCTCTTCGTCGCGCCCGTCGGCGGACGTCTCGCGCTAGCGATCGGTCGCGCGCGTTCCTGCATGCGCAGCCTCAGAGCTCCCTGGCCCGCCACCACCGAAGAGGACCGAATCATGTCACGTGAGTCTCCGACTCTGGATCAGACCGCGCAGAAGAAGGAGCCGCCTCTGGGCGGACGCTTCGTCGGTGCCGCGTCGAACTACCTCGACGAGCGCACCAGCGTCTCCGGACTCCTGAAGGAGCTGAGCCGAAAGGTCTTCCCCGACCACTGGTCGTTCATGCTCGGCGAGATCGCCCTGTGGGCGTTCGTCGTGGTGTTCATCTCCGGCACGTTCCTCACCTTCTTCTTCCAGGCGTCGATGGTCGAGACGCACTACACGGGCGCCTACGCCCCGATGCGCGGGTTGGAGATGACTGCCGCCTTCGACTCGGCCCTGCGCATCTCGTTCGACATCCGTGGCGGACTCCTGGTGCGTCAGATCCACCACTGGGCGGCACTGGTCTTCGTCGCCGGCATCGGACTCCACATGCTCCGGGTGTTCTTCACGGGTGCGTTCCGCAAGCCGCGTGAGCTGAGCTGGGTGATCGGGTTCGTGCTGTTCATCCTCGCGATGGCCGAGGGCTTCACCGGCTACTCGCTCCCTGACGACCTGCTCTCCGGCAACGGACTGCGCATCATCGACGGCATGATCAAGGGCCTCCCCCTGATCGGCACCTGGACCTCCTTCATGCTGTTCGGCGGCGAGTTCCCGGGGACCGACATCATCGGCCGTCTCTACACGCTGCACATCCTCATCCTTCCGATGCTGGTGATCGCGTTGATCGTGGTGCACCTGATGCTGATGATCATCAACAAGCACACGCAGTTCGCCGGCCCCGGCCGCACGAACGACAACGTCGTTGGTTACCCGATGATGCCGGTGTACGCGGCGAAGATGGGTGGCTTCTTCTTCATCGTGTTCGGGGTGATCGTGGTGCTCGGCACCTTCTTCCAGATCTTGCCGTTCTGGATCTACGGTCCCTACGACCCCTCGCCGATCTCGGCCGGCACGCAGCCGGACTGGTACATCGGGTTCGCCGACGGTGCGCTTCGGCTCGCACCCCCCAACTGGGATGTCGTGATGTTCGATCGCACCTGGTCGTTCGGCATCATCGTCCCGGTCGTCATCATGGGGTTGTTCATCGTCACGGTCGCGATCTACCCGTTCCTCGAGGCGTGGGTCACCGGCGACAAGCGCGAGCACCACATCGCACAGCGCCCCCGCAACGCGGCCACCCGCACCGCGATCGGCGTCGCAGGCGTCATCTTCTACGCCGTGCTGTGGGCTGCCGCATCCTCCGACCTCATCGCGACGCACTTCATGCTCACGATGGAAGGCGTCATCCACACCCTGCAGGCGCTGCTGTTCCTCGGACCTATCCTCGGCTACTTCATCACCAAGCGCATCTGCATCGCGCTGCAGAAGAAGGACCGCGAGATCGTGTTGCACGGCTTCGAGTCGGGCCGTATCGTCCGCCTCCCCGGCGGCGAGTTCGTCGAGGTGCACCAGCCCGTCGACGAGTACGACCGCTGGAAGCTCATCGACGTCGACATCTACGAGCCGCTCGTGGTGCGTCCGAACGCGAAGGGTCGCATCCCGTGGACCGAGAACGTGCGCTCGGCCGTATCCCGGTGGTTCTTCGAAGACCGTCTGGTGCCGCTCACGCAGGCAGATTTAGACGCGGTCGACGCGGGGCACGGGCACCACGGGGAGCCGGAGAAGACCGTTGATGAACGATCCGAGCACGAGGCCGTGGACAGCGGGAATGCCGACTCCCGAGAAGGCTGACCGCTGGCGTCCGAGCGCGGCGCACGCACTCGCCGCGGGCGGCGTCGCGCTCGGCTTCCTGTCGGGCGGTTTTCCGGGAGCGTTCGGGGCCTTTGTTGTCGTCGTCGGCATCGCCGCGGTGCGACGTGCACGGCGGCAGCATGCTTCCATTCCGAGATCGGAATGCACCTTCCTCGTTCTGGATGGAGTCGGGGTCGCGATCGCTGCGATGCGCTTCCGGATGGGCGACGGGGATCCGGAGCGTATGACGGAGCATCTGCGTGAGCGCGGATGGAGCCTCCTCGAGCCACCTCTCGATGGGCCGCTCGGGGCGTTCGATCGTGTCGGCGTCGCTTTCCAAGGCGACCGGAGTCTGATGGTGCGTGACCTTCACGGTTTCGGTGTTGGGCCGACCCTCCTCGCCGATCGCATCAGCGACCTGCCACGGGGATGGGGGCGGGCGGCGCAGGAGTCGGGCTACGTCCTCCTTCTCCTCGACGACGGCGCAGAGCCGGGTGCGGCGCCGGTGCTCGGAACCTATGCGGTTCTCGAAGGACTGGGCCGCACTGGCGGTCAGTGATGGAAATTTCCCGGTCAAAAGGAAATTTGACTTCCCCTGGATTCTCACTATGGTCGGAGGTTACGCCAGCCACTGAAGGGGAAGCGAGACACCATGTCCGGAAAGACCAAGAAGGCACCGCAGCTCACACTCAAGGAGAAGCGAGCCGCGAAGCGCGAGAAGAACGCGCCGGCCGAGTTCATCAAGCCCCGCAAGGGCGCGAAGGGCTGAGCGGACTCGACCCGGTGGGCGCATCGGCGAGTTCTGCGCGATGCGCCCACCCGGGGTTTCAGCGGAACACGCGCGTGATGCCGCTCTCGGTCTGGGTGAGCTGGAAGTAGGTGAGGACGTGCGCGATCGGCCGCCGGACGGGGCGGAGCACGCGACGCCGGATGCTGTGCAGAATTCCTCGTCGGGGTCCCCTGACCTCCCACGTGAGCGTCACCTGGATCTGTATTCCCCCAGCGGCATGTTCGATCGCGAATGCGAGCACCCGTGACGTGTCGACACTCGCGTCCGGATAGGTGAAGCGCCAGGTTACGAATGCGCGGTCCTCGAACCGGTCCAGGAAGATCCGCTGACGTACGTAGGTGTCTTTGACGGACACGTTCTTGCCGTTGCGGACGGTGATCGTCCGTGCCTCCCAAGGGCCGGTGGGTGCGATCGCTGAGCCCACCTCGCCCACCCCGTGATCCCACTCGGGAATGCGGGAGGCCGACGACAGCAACTCCCACACGTCCTCGATGGGGGCGGGGACGAAGATCGAACGCTTAGCGGAGAAGCTGTTCTCATCGATCCTGTCTGTTCGCGCGGGATCGACGACCCGCGTGTCGTCGAGGCGAGATCTCAGCGCGTCCGGGTCGACATCGAGTCGTCGCAGGATCTCTTCGACGAGACCGCTCGGCTCATCCACGAGCGCGCGCAGCACCGCTGCGGAGTCGCCGCGGCGGCCGCCACTCGACGCCGCGGTCCACACCGCGAGCGCCCGGTCCGTCCACTCGTACCCCGAGGTCTCGTGGAAGACGATGCGGCCTGGCTCGTCCACACCTGTGGCGACGCCCACGGATTCGAGCTGAGCGGCGTGCTGAGCCGCGACGGCCGCGCGGGCCGTGTCGAGCCCGGCACCCATGCCGCGCAGGATCTGACCACCCGTGTCGGGGTCGATTGTCAGAGCGAGCAGAAGATGATCGATGTCGGTATCACGCACCCCGAAGCGTGAGGCCTCTTCCATAGAGGCCAGCGACAAGGTGTGCATCGTGGCAGCCGCCTGCACCAATCGGCTCATCATCCCCTCCGCGGAATCTCGATGGACGGATCGATCCGCTTCGAGTGCTTCTTGTGCACGGCCTGGCGGGTCACTCCCAGGGCGTCGGCGATGGACTGCCAGCTCATGCCGGACCGCAGCGCGGCTTCGACTTGCCGCAGTTCGAGCGCATCCGCGAGTCGGCGCAGAGATGCGACCGCGCGCAGCCCTGCTCGGGGATCGGTGGTGTCTGCAGCGATCTGTGCGACCTCGAGGGATTCCATGCTGTCAACCTACGTTGCTCATCCCCGCGCTGTCAACCAAGGTTGCTCACGTTCTCCGTGTTCGGGATTAGTCGCCCGTCGTCCGGGTGTCAACGGTCCTGCGGACCCGCGGATTCCGTTCCACCCTGGTCCTCCCGACGAGAGGAGTGCAGGATGTCGAATCCCGACGTGTATCCCACCGAAGGCGAGCAGCCGGAGACGCAGGGCGAAGACCCGATCGAGGCGGAGCTGGGCGAAGAGGGCCAGGGTGACCTCACTCCGGAAGACGAGGGCGCGGGCCACAGCGGTGACGCTCCCACCGACCTCAGGGACGGCACCGAATGAGCGGGAGCGAGGGAACGCGTCCGGAGGCGGCGACCTCGCCGGTCGAGGGCGACGCCGAATCCCGGATCGCCCAGCACCTCGCCGAGCGCGGGGGCGACCGGCCAGCGGACCCGGGTGACGTACCGGCCGGAGGAGCGGGTGCCGACTCCGGTGCCGCGTCGGCGGTCGGGGTCGAACCCGGATCCCGCTCGACGGTGCCTGACGAGTCGACACACAACGACGACCCGGGTATCGGCACCCGTCGACCCGATGTCGACGAGGGGAATCGCGAAGACGGAGACCACGGCCGCCGGGCCTGAGGTCTCCGTCCCACGATTGACAGCCGCGTCTGTCAATCGCGGCTGTCAGGCTCGCGTCACACCGTCGACGGGCGCAGCACCACCTTGATGCAGCCGTCTTCCTTCTTCTGGAAGGTGCGGTACAGCTCAGGCGCGTCGTCGAGGGGCGCACTGTGCGTGGTGAGGTCCATCACACCGAGCGGGTCGGCGATGTCCTCGACCAGGGGCACCAGCTCATCCACCCAGTTCTTCACGTTGCACTGCCCCATGCGCAGGGTGATCTGCTTGTCGAACAGCGTCTTCATCGGCATGATGTCGGCGTCGCCCGCGTACACCCCGCTCAGCGATACGGTCCCTCCGCGGCGAACGGTGTCGATGGAGGCGTAGACGGCGGCCAGACGATCGACACCCGCCTTGTCGAGCAGCTGTCGTGCCGCCGGATCCGGGAGTACGCCCACCGCCTTCTGCACGAACTCGACGCCCGCGTTGCCGTGAGCCTCGAGCCCGACGGCATCCACCACCGAATCGGCGCCGCGCCCGTCGGTCAGGTCCCGCAGCTCATCCACGATCGTGTCGGTGAGGTCGAACGTCTCGATGCCGTGGCGTTCCGCCATGGCGCGACGCTCCGGCACCGGATCGACCGCGAGCACCCGGTGCCCCCGGTGCCGTCCGATGCGGGAGACGAACTGTCCGACCGGACCGAGCCCCATCACCACGAGGGTTCCGTCGTCCGGCACCTGTGCATACTCCACTCCCTGCCACGCCGTGGGAAGGATGTCGCTGAGGAACAGATACCGCTCATCGGGCAGGTCGCTCGCGATGGGGATGTGGTTGTAGTCGGCGAGGGGCACCCGCAGATACTCCGCCTGCCCGCCGGGGACCTGCCCGTACAGCTTCGTGTACCCGAAGAGGGCGGCTCCGCTGCCGTACTCGCGCACCTGGGTGGTCTCGCACTGCGACTGGAAGCCGCGTCGACACAGGTAGCATTCTCCGCACGCGATGTTGAACGGGATGACGACACGGTCTCCCACGGCGAGCGTCTTCACGTCCGCACCCACCTCGACGACGACTCCCATCGGCTCGTGGCCCAGGATGTCGCCGCGATCGAGGAACGGGCCCAGCAGCTCGTACAGATGCAGGTCGGAACCGCAGATCGCCGAGGACGTGACCCGGATGATCGCATCCTCCGGCTGCTGGATGACCGGATCGGGAACCTCCTCCACCGTCACCGTGCGCTTGCCCTGCCAGGTCAATGCCTTCATGATGTCCTCCGATCCTTGGTCTTCGTTCGTCCGCGCCACGCTCGTCGCTCCCAGGGCGACCGGCCACCGGGTTGACAGCTGCCTCTTGACGTGCGGACGCGCGTCTCAGTGGAACGGACAGCCGCGGGTCGATCCGCTCTTGCGCACCGCTCCGCCCGATGCGGGTCTGGTCGGCAGTCGTCGCCGGTTCACCTCGAGTCCGGTGTCGAGGATGTCGAGACGCGGATCACTCAGCACGGCGATCGCCGCAGAGAGACCGGCGATCACGAGCTTCTCGCCGGGGCAGCGGTGCCCGGTGGCGACGTCGGCACCGCCCTGCGGGATGAAGGTGCGGATCGACTCGTGATTTTCGACGTCGGTGAACCGCTCGGGTGCGAATCGATGCGGGTGGGCCCACGATTGCTCGTCGGTGTCGGTGCCGAGGATGTCGAGCACCACGCGCCCGCCTGCCGGCACCCGCACGTCGCCGATCTCGATGTCGACGATCGCGCGCCCGGGCAGCATGGGCACGAACAGAGCGGTGCGCCGCACCTCCTGCGCGAACATCACGGCCAGAGGCCCGTTCACCAGCGCATTCCGTTCGACGGTCTCGGCGGCGATCCGCCCGCGCCATTCGGGCCTGTCGTGCAGTTCCTTGGCCGCGAAGGCCACGAAACGCGCCGCGGCGATCATCGGGCGGATGCTGTTCTGCAGTTCGATGCCGGCGAGGCGGGCAGGGAGCAACGAGCCGTCCTGATCGCGGTGGTCGGCCCACTCGGCCAGGGCTGTGCCTTCTTCGGCGTGCAGTGAGCCAGATCGGACGGCATCGATGAGTCGCTCCGCATGCCGATCGGACCACATCCTGTTCACGAAGGCGGCCACGTACTCGGGTGAGTAGGGAACACCGAAGCCGTCGACGATCTGCGCCAGCCGAGCCGCCCATCGGGTCTTCGCTGCCGGTGTACCCGGCAGCCCGGCCCAGCCCATGATCGCGCGGCCGAAGGCGCCGACCGCCGCGTCGTACGCACTGCGGGTTCCCCCATCGAGCCAGGCGTCCTCCTCCACTCTCCACTCGCGCTCCAGCCAGGGAGTCAGGCGCGCGACCTGCGCATCCTCATAGGCCACCTCCACGAACGTCGCTTTGCGGTGTCGGTGCGCCGACCCGTCCAGGCTGTGCACGGACCCGTGTCCGAACAGCGTCTCCTGGACGATCTTCGGCATGGCGCCGTGGCGGGCGATGCGCGACTCGTCATAGAACAGGTCGATGCCCTCGACTCCCCGCACGAACACCGCGTCGTCTCCGAGCAGTCGCATCGGAGCCGACCGTGCACCGGGCTCCGCACGCCGCCAGATGCGTGCGCCGAAGTCGTAGCCCCGGGTGAGGAGCGAGGGCGAATCGTCGTGGACGACCGCGGTGACGGCCTGCACCACGCGTGAGCTCAGTCTTTGCAACATGCTCCGACGGTGCCAGGCGCCGCCTGATCCCTCCAGGGGGGAGCGCTCCGGATCGGAGTGTGCTATCTCCGTCGGATCCGCGATGTCAAGCGGGTCCCCTTGGCGCCTGGATGCCGCGCAGGATGACTCCGCAGGAGCAGACGGCGCTGCAAACAGACGGTGCTGCAAATGGACGGCGCTGCAAGGAGGAGACATGGCGACGAACACCCGTGACCTGGCGTGCACGACGGATGACGTGTTCCGCGTGCTCGCGAACGGCTGGCTCTACCCCGCATGGGTGGTCGGAGCTTCCCGCATGAGAGACGTCGACGAGACGTGGCCGGCGGTGGCGGCGCAGTTGCATCACTCCGTCGGGGTCTGGCCCGTGCTGCTCGACGACACGACCGAGGTGCGCGAGTGGGATCCGCCGCGGCGGGTCGTGCTCAGGGCGCGCGGCTGGCCGATGGGCGAGGCGACGGTCACGCTGCGAGCACGCACGACCCCCTCCGGTTGTCAGGTGCGCATCGACGAGGAGCCCGTCGCAGGGCCCGCGGCGCTGATCCCGCGGTTCCTGACCGCCCCGATCCTGCGCTGGCGCAATGCCGAGACGCTCCACCGCCTGTCATACCTCGCGCAGGGGCACGCCGACTGAGTCCGCTCGATCGGCCGCGGCGTCGCCGCCGAGAGCGAGGGCGACCGCGGCATCCACATGCAGCGCCGTCGTCGGGAACACGGGCACCGGTGCATCGCCGGATGAGATGAGCAGCTCGATCTCGGTGCAGCCGAGGACGATGCCCTCTGCGCCGTCGCCCACCAGGCGCTCGATCACCTCCGCGTAACGTCGACGGGACTCGTCGCGGATGACACCGTGCACGAGCTCGTCGTAGATGACGGCGTGCACAAGCGCGCGATCGTCGGCGCCGGGGACGAGTGTGCGGACACCGTGCCGCGCGAGCCGTTCTGCGTAGAACGGCTGCTCCATCGTGAAGGCCGTGCCCAGAAGCCCGACGGTCTGCAGGCCCGCGGCGGTGATCGCCTCACCTGCGGGATCGGCGATGTGCAGGAACGGGATGCCGACCGCCGCTCGGATGCGGTCGGCGACCAGATGCATCGTGTTGGTGGCGAGCACGAGAAGCTCCGCACCGGCACCCTCCAGCGCTGCGGCGCGCGACGCCAGCAGATCACCCGCGGCGTCCCAGTCGCCACGCGCCTGCATCGCCTCGATCTCCGCGAAGTCGAGCGAGTCCATCAGGATGCGAGCGGAGTGGTGGCCACCGCGCTGCGCGCGCACCCGTTCGTTCGCCAGCCGGTACCACTCCAGTGACGACTCCCAGCTCATGCCGCCCAGGACACCGATCGTCTTCATCGACGCACCACTCCCCTCTTCGCCGTCAGGCGTTCCCTGCGCGCATGAACTCCTCGGCATCGCGCACCTGCTCGGCGGACGGTCGGATGCCCGTGTAGAGCACGAACTGCTCCAATGCCTGCAGTGTCGCGACCTCTGCTCCTGTGATCAGGGTCTTCCCCGCTGTGCGAGCCGCGGCGATCAGCGGAGTCTCGGCGGGAAGCGCGACCACGTCGAAGACCACGGACGCGCGTGCGATCGTCTCCTCGGGGAACGCGAGCGCGTGCTCCTCCGCGCCCCCGGCCATGCCGATCGGGGTCACGTTGACCAACACGTCGGCCGTGGCCTCGCCGACCTCCGCCGACCAGTCGAATCCGTACAGGTCCGCCAGCGCACGTCCGCTCTCCTCGTTCCTGGCGACGATGGTCACGCGCGAGAAGCCGGCGTCCCGGAATGCTGCCGCGGTCGCCTTGGCCATGCCGCCCGACCCACGCAGCAGCACCGAGCTCGCAGGATCCAGGTGCTCGCGTTCGATGAGCTGAGCGATCGCCGAGTAGTCGGTGTTGTGGGCGGTGAGCACACCGTCGTCGTTGACGATGGTGTTGACCGAGTCGATCGCGCTCGCCGAGGGATCCATCCGGTCGACCAGGGCGATGACGTCTTCCTTGTAGGGCATCGAGACCGCGCAGCCGCGGATGCCGAGCCCGCGGACGCCCGCGATGGCCTGCGTGAGATCGGTGGGGGCGAACGCCTTGTAGATCCAGTTGAGCCCGAGCGCTTCATAGAGGTGGTTGTGGAAGCGCGTGCCGTTGTTGCTGGGCCGTGCGGAGAGCGAGATGCACAGCGTCATGTCCTTGTTGAGCAGAGTCACCGCATCAGGCTACTCGCGAGTGACGGAGCCCGCGGATTCGGGGGAGAGAGGACGACGGAGGTGCCTCCGTGCTGTGAGTCCCGTCTCCGCCCGAAACCTGCGATCCCTGCGGGATCAGTACCCCGACCTTCTCCGATATCGCGTGGACGAGAGTCCGTGGCGACATCGTGCATCCTCCCCTATGGTGAAGGTGCATGCACACGGGGATTGATCGTCTCCGTCTCTCCCCAGGAGACGGCGGCCCTCCCCAGGGGCAGACGATCCGTGCATGCGATTGGGCCCTCTCGAGTAGTTCAGTCCCCAATGGGCTACTCGAGGGGGCCGCTATCGTCCAGTCTCGCACCGAAGTTCAGATTTGTCCCCCAAAAGGGGGACAAGAGCGTCGAAAAGGAGCTAAGCTGTTCCTGACGCACCCTCCGGTCGTCTTCGGCCCTCATCGCTCCCCCCGCGGTGAGGGCCACACCATTTTCGGGGCGCCTCAGGCGCCGTGCGGGTCGCGAAGCGACGCATGACGGGCGGATGCCGCTCGTGCAACATTTGGATTACCTTCTTGCAGCGGCTATTCCGCTCGGGGCCTCCTCCACTAGCGTTAGCGATGTCGGGGCATCCCTGCGTCGGCTTCTTCATCAGCAGAACAGGCAGTACATGAGCACCCAGGGCACGGTCAAGTGGTTCAACTCGGAGAAGGGCTTCGGCTTCATCTCCCCCGACGACGGAGGCGCTGACGTCTTCGCGCACTACTCCGCCATCCAGTCATCCGGCTACCGGTCTCTCGAAGAGAACCAGCGAGTCGAGTTCGATGTGGCACAGGGTCCGAAGGGCCTGCAGGCAGAGAACATCCGCCCCGTCTGAGACGGGCGCGACACAGAACTCCCCACCGGATCGCGTCCCCGATGCGTCATCCGGCGGGGAGTTCTGTGCTTTCTGAGGTCCTCAGCGCCGCTTCGGCTGATACCCGTCAGCGGGAGGAGGCGGGGTCAGCTCAGCAGCAGCGCGCGCAATTCTGCGACCGAGGCCGCTCGGAACGCGGCGTCATCGCCTTCATGCCTGTCGCTGAAGCCCCACTCGACGAAGATGACGGGGACGTCGTTGGCGTTCCCGCCTTCCACGTCGTGATGGCGGTCACCGACCAGAACCGGTCGTGACGTGTCGGCGCCGAGCGCGCGCAGCCGACGAAGCGCCTCGGCGACGATGTCGGTCTTCGAGGCGAGAGTCGACTCGTCGGGGGTCGCGCCGACTGTGGTCAGGAACGCGGGGCGCAGGCCGAAGTGATCGACGAGGGCATCGACCTGGTTCTCGGGCTTCGAGCTGGCGGTCGCCTGCGGCACCCCGGCGGCGTGCAGCTCGTTGATGAGCTCGACGACGCCCGGATAGGTCGCGACATCGGTCGTGTAGCCGTCGGCCTTCCCGAGCGTGCGGTAGAAGGCCACGGCCTCGGCGGACTGCTCCGGGGTCATTCCCGCCTGGTCCTGGAAAGACTGGAACATGGGCGGACCGATCCAGTGCACCAGCTGCTCACGCGTGGGCGCGGGGTGGCCGAAGTGCGTGAGCGCGATGTCGAGCCGGCGAAGGATGCCGACGGACGCGTCGACGATGGTGCCGTCGACGTCCCACAGCACGCAGGAGTAAGGGGAGTGAGGCACCCCTCCACCCTATGGCCCGGAAGAGGACGGTCGCCTTTCCTGCACAGGTGTGCACGAACAGGGCTTATCCACGTCTCATGTGAGCACTCTATGTCTCCACATAAGGTCGTGACAACGGCGGATGTGCGAGTCAGAATGGGGGTATGTACGTGTCGGTGGAGATCATCACGATGTTGGCCACGGCCGCGACGCTGCTGGTGGCGATCATCGGCGGATTCGGCTGGACGATCAACCGGATGGATGCGCGTTTCGCGGCGCAGGACGCACGACTCGATGCACGGTTCGATGCACAGGACGCGAAGTTCGATGCGCGGTTCGATGCGCGTTTCGCGGCGCAGGACGCACGACTCGACGCACGGTTCGATGCGCAGGACGCGAAGCAGGACGCGCAGGACGCGAAGCTCGATGCGCACGATGCGAAGTTCAGCGCACGGTTCGCGAGTCTCGAATCGCGATTCGACCGCGTGGATGCGCGATTCGATCGAGTCGAGCAGGAGATCTTCGAGGTGAAGATCGCGATCGCGCGTCTGGAGGGGCCGACGCCGCGGCTCATCCCCGTCCGTTGAGGCCGTCTGCTCAGAACAGGCGGGGGATGCCCGACTCGATGCCCTTCATGTCGTCGTAGTCGAGCACCAGACAGCGGATGCCCCGATCCTCGGCGAGTACACGCGCCTGCGGCTTGATCTCCTGGGCGGCGAAGACACCCTGGACGGGGGAGAGATGTGGATCGCGGCCGAGCAGCTCGAGGTAGCGGGTCAGCTGCTCCACGCCGTCGATGTCGCCGCGGCGCTTGATCTCGACGGCGATCGCCGCGCCGTCGGCATCGCGCACCAGCAGGTCGACCGGCCCGATCGCCGTCGGGTACTCGCGGCGCACGAGCGTCGCACCCTCGGAGATGCGCTCGACCTGCTCCGCGAGAAGTCGCTGAAGGTCTGCCTCGACGCCGTCCTTCTGCAGTCCGGGATCGATGCCCAACTCGTGCGAGGTGTCATGGATGATCTCGTAGATCTGCACGCGCAACGCGTCACCGGTCTTCTTGTGGGTGACCCGCCAGACCTCGACGACGCCGGCGCTCGCCTCTTCCTCACCCGGAGTCTCGTTCGAGAGAGAACACGGGGGACTCATCCAGTTCAGCGGCTTGTAGCTGCCGCCGTCGGAGTGCACGAGCAGACTCCCGTCGCCCTTGTGCACGAGTAGACGCGTGGCGAGCGGAAGATGGGCATTGAGCCGACCGGTGTAGTCGACCGAGCAGCGGGCGATGACGAGACGCACCCGTCGAGCCTACTTCGTCGGGAGCGCTGCGCGGTCGCACCCGGAGGGTGTGCCGGTCACCGGTCGAGGAACGAACCGATCGCCTCGAAGAGGCCGAGTTCGGTGGCGGCGGAACGGGCGATGAGGAACCCGATGATGCCGATGATCCAGGCGGTGTTCTCCGCCCCGGTGCGCTCCATCCAGGCGGCGAAGCGTTCGAGCGGCCGTTGCACGAGTGGAGCGGCCACCATCCGCAGCACGAGCAGCACGACCGCGGGCAGGATCATCAGCGCACAGTATCCCGCGAGCGAGAGCACGCGCAGCGGCGTGTCGATGCCGGCATCCGCGAGCATGGTCATCGCCACGATGTACGGCAGCATGGTGGCGATCTCGACGAGCCCTGCGGCGATGGCGACGGCCATCACTGCGGTGCCGCGGGTGCGCGGGTCGAGGAGCCGCTCCCGCCACCGCGTGATGCGTCCGGGACGAGGCGCAGGATCGGTCGCGATCGCGGACGCGGCATCCGGGGGAGCCAGGCGGGAGCCGTTCGCATCCTGCGCGCCCGGTGTCCCTCCCCGAAGCGGCACCGGAGGCGCGGATGCTGTCTGCGGTGCGGGCGCCGGTGCGTTCTTCTCGTTCTTGCCGCCGGTCGGCATCACGAATGCCGTGATGAGGAGCGCTGCTCCGACGACGAGCCGGACGATCAGTCCCGCGGGCGACGCGAGGAAGTCGGACGCGACGTCGACGAGGTTCACCAGGCCCCACAGGAACAGGAGGCCGACGACCAGATAGAACGCGGCGATGGTTCCCAGATACAGCAGGATCCGCCCGGCGCGCACCCGCCCCGGGTGCAGCAGCAGGAAGACCGGGATGAGGAGTGTGCCGACGCTCAGCCCGTCGATCAACGCCAGGAGCGCGAGCGAGAGGGGGAGCGGCAGTCCGCCGAAGAGTTCCATGCCACCACGTTCACGGACACTCCACGGATCCGGATCGGGCGAAAGTACCGTCTCCGCAGAACCACTCATCCCTTCGTCGGATGCGCGGCGGCGGCCGTCGTGGTTGCATGAGGGCATGCACGAGCAGGTCGAAGGCGGATTCGGCGCCTGGTACCGCCGGCACCGTTGGTGGGCGGACCCGCTGGGCATGGCGATCTTCGCCGTGGTGATGGCGGCCTTCGGATTCCGGGGTATCTGGGGGCCGTTCTCGCTCCTGCAGGAGCCCCTGTCCCCATGGTGGGCGCTGGGGCTCGCACTTCCCGCCTGTGCGCTCGCCCTCTTCAAGCGGCGCATGCCGGTGACCGTGCTCGTGCTCGTCTCCCTGCTGTTCGTCGCTGACCTGCTCACCGTGGGGGGCCTCGGGACCCTCGTGGTGCTCCTGGACGTCCTGTGGACGGCCGCTTTCCTGGCGGATTCCCGCGGGCGAAGGATGCTGCTGGCGCTGCTGGGGGCGGCGACCGTCGTCCTCTTCCTCTGCGCCTGGCTGCTCACCGATGTGTCGTTCCCGGTCGCGTTCCTCATCGGAGTGCAGTTCGGAGCGATCTTCGGCACCGACTACTGGTGGGCCGTGGCGGTCTCCCAAGCGCACGAGCTCGCGGAGTTGCACCGGCAGCGGGCGGAGCATGCCGCAGCCGTCGCCGAGCGCGACCGAGTGGAGGCGGTGCAACGGGAGCGCGAGACCATGGCGCGCGAGCTGCACGACGTGGTGGCCGGCCATGTGATGGCGATGGCGATCCGCGCGGAGGCCGCCCTGTCGACGCCGCCCGATCCTCCGCGGGACCGCGAAGCGCTGCAGGCCGTGCGTGATGCAGGTCTCGATGCCCATGCGGCGCTGCGATCGATGATCTCCGTGCTCCGTCGCGGTGAGGGCAGTCCCGCGTCCTCGCCGCGGTGGGGGGACCTCGAGGGGATCGTGCAGGAGGCGGAACGCGCGGGACTCACGGTGCGACTCGTCGCCGATCACGTGGGTGATGTCGGTTCCGCGCTCGAGCAGGCCGTCATCCGCATCGTGCGGGAGGCACTGAACAACTGCATCCGTCACGCCAGCGGCGCCGAGGTCGACGTCATCATCCGCAGGAGCGGACCCGAGGTGCGGGTCGAGGTGCGTTCGAGGGGTGGCTCGCCGAGCGGGGCGTCCACGTCCGCGGATGGGGGCTGGGGGTTGCAGATGCTCAGGGAACGGGTCGCCGCGCTGGGGGGCGCCTTCATTGCCGGGCCGGTCGCCGGCGGATGGTCGGTGGAAGGTCGCATCCCGACGGAGGCAGCGGCATGAGCGAGCCGACGGTGCTGCTGGCGGACGACCACGGCGCGATCAGGGCGGGGCTGCGCATCATGCTCGAGGCGCAGGGGATCACGGTGGTCGGGGAAGCGGCGGACGGCGATGTCGCCGTCCGCAACGCCGCGGCGTTGCGTCCCGACGTGGTCCTGATGGATCTGCGGATGCCGGGACGCGACGGGATATCGGCGACGGCGGAGATCGTCGAGCGCCACTTGAGCGACGTGCTGGTCCTCACGAGCTTCGACGAGGATGACCTGGTGTTCGGGGCGATCCGCGCAGGCGCCGTCGGCTTCCTCCTCAAGACGGTGGACGCTCCCACGCTCGGCGGGGCCGTGCGGGCGATCGCGGCGGGCGAAGGCGCGCTCGATCCGCGGGTGACGCGCCGAGCGCTCGCCGCCGTCGCCGAGAGCGCCGCCGTGCCGGCACAGGTCAGGCGCCGCGAGGGGATGGTCGAGCTGACGGCCAGGGAGCAGGACGTCCTCGACGGGATCCTGCAGGGGTGGTCGAACGCCCAGCTCGCCGCGCGACTGCGCATCTCGGTCCCCACGGTCAAGACGCACGTCTCGAACGTGCTCACCAAGCTCGGCGCACGCAGTCGGTCGCATGCGGCCGCGCTCGTACGCGGCCGCGACGACTGACGCTCAGCCCTGTGCGACCGTCGCGACCGAGCTCTTCTCGTCGTCGCGGAGCGGACGCGCAGCACCCGAGAACAGCCCGGACATCACGACCAGCGCGACCAGGATGAACAGCGTGTTGAGCAGACCGATGTGCTCGCTGATGATTCCGAGTACCGGCGGGCCGCCGAGGAAGGCGATGTAGCCGATCGTGGCGGCCGCGCTCACCCTGGCCGCGGCCTTGGCGGGGTCGTCTGCCGCCGCCGACATGCCCAGCGGGAAGCCGAGCGATGCGCCGATTCCCCACAGCGCGGCTCCGACCAGCACGAGCGGGAAGGTGGGGGCGAGGATGAACAGCAGGATGCCCGACGCTGCGGTCGCAGCGAGGATGCGCAGGACCAGGACGCGGCCGAAGCGATCCACGAGTGGACCGCCGAACAGGCGCACGACGGTCATGCCGACCGAGAACACGGCCAGGGATACGGCTCCGGTGCCCTCGGCGAAGCCGTGACCCTGTTCGGTGCCCAGGGCGATCCAGTCGTTGGCTCCGCCCTCGGCGAAAGACATGCCGAGCATGACCACACCGATGAGGTAGGTGCGGGGCTCGCGCCACGCTTCGAGCGCCGTGTGCATGCGGACGCGGAAGGCCGGCTTCTCATGCGCCGCGGGATCGAGGGCGGCCTCGCGCACCGGGACCTGGAAGAAGCAGACGATCGCGATCACGGCGATCAGCCCGCCCATGATCGTGGCGTGGGTCGCGACGTCGACGGCGAGCTGCGCGGCGAGAGCGCCGATCCCCGCACCGATGACGGTGCCGAAGCTGAAGAAGGCATGGAAGACCGGCAGGATCGTCTTGCCCATCTGCTGTTCGATCGCGGTCGCCTCGACGTTCATCATCACGTCGACCGACCCGTTGCCGAAGCCGAACAGCACCATGCCCACGATGACGACGGGGACGGAACCGAACACGTTCGCGCCCAGGCCGACCAGCACGATGCCGAGCGCGAACGTCAGCATCGTGAGGAGCATCCCGCGCCGGGCGCCCAGACGTGCCATCACCGCGGGGCCTGTCGAGATGCCGAGGATGGACGAGATGCCCATGCCGAGCAGGATCAGACCGACCTGCGCGTTGTCGAGTCCCAGCGCCTCCTTGATCCCGGGCACGCGCGACGCCCAGGTCGCGATCGAGAGGCCGCTCGCGAGGAAGATGGCGAAGATCGCCGCGCGCCAGCGCACGAACTGCGAACGAGAGAGGGCTGTTTCCATGCCGGACAGCCTATCGAATCGATTCGACCGTAGGGAAGCGCGGGGAGCTATCCTCGAAGTATGAGCAGCCAGGAGACGCCGCGTCGGCCCACGATCGCCGACGTCGCACGTGAGGCGGGCGTGGCGACCTCCACCGCATCCGTCGTCTTCAGCGGCAAGGCGAACGTGGCCGCCGCCACGAGGGAGCGCGTCCTCGCCGCCGCAGCCGACCTCGGCTATGCGGGGCCGGACCCTCGTGCGGCCTCGCTGCGACGAGGACGCAGTGGCATCGTCGCCGTGGTGCTCGAAGGGCATCTGCGTGCAGCATTCCTCGATCCCGTGACGACCGCCATGATGGACGGCCTCACCGACGGGCTCGCCGACCTGAGCGCCGGCATCCTCCTCATGCGCGACGAGCCGGGGGAGGAGGGTGCAGCCATCACCAACGCCCCCGTCGACGCCTTCGTGCTCATCGGCTGTTCCGGGCGCACGAAGGCCTCGCTCGAAGTGGTCCTCGGCCGCGGACTGCCCGTGGTCGTCATCGAAGGCGACGCCGGAGAGGGCATCCCGCGCATCACCCTCGACAACGTCGCAGCCTCCGCTGACGTCGCCCAGCACGTCTACGACCTCGGGCACCGGGACGTGGCGCTGGTCACCCTCTCGCTCGACAGCGAGCGCGAGCGCGCGCTGGTGACGCCCGAACGGGTCGAGAAAGCGACCGTCGACGTCTCAGTGCACCGTCTCGAGGGGATGCGTCAGGTCTTCCCGGACGCGCCGGCGATCTCGGCGTCCGGCAGCTTCATCGATGAGGGCGTGCTGGTCGGCCGCATGCTCCTGACCGACCCGGCCACTCGACCGACGGCCGTGCTCGCGCAGAGCGATCTGCTTGCGGTCGGCGTCATCCGCGCAGCCGAGGAGCTGGGTCTCCGCGTGCCCGAAGATCTCTCCGTCGCGGGCTTCGACGGCATCGAGGTCGACGGGCTCGGCGATCTCACGCTCACGACCAGCGTGCAGCCCGCGGTCGAGAAGGGGCGCGCTGCCGGGGAGCAGATCGCCCGCATGCTGCGTGGCGAACCCGGGAACACGCAGCACCTCACCTGCGTGTTCCGAGCCGGCACCACGACGGGCCCCGTCCCGCGCTAGCGGCGTCCTCGCCGAGTGCTCAGCTGTGCTGTGAGCCGAGCGGCAGAACGCGTTCGCCGAAGTCGAGGATGCGATATCGCCCGCACTCGACGACATCGTCGGGTATCGCCGGTGTGGAGAGCTGCCACGCGACGGTTTGGGAGTCCTCGACGAGGAACGAGACTCCGTCGACGTCGAAGTCCTCGCGGTTCACCAACCATGCGTACGCGTTGAGCTCGTGATCGACCTGCACGAGGTGGCGGGGATCGGCGACATGCAGCTTCGGCAGCCGCACGGTCCAGAACTGTCCGCCGCCGATGCGGCCCGAGGCATCGACCCAGTCGGTCACGCAGGTGAGATCGGGGTCGGGCGTCGTGCTCGCCGCGACGAGCCGAGGCACGCTCAGCGCCCCGCCCACGAGCAGGAGCACGGCCGCGGTGGCCGTGAGGGCACGGGGTGCCCGGGCGGGCATCCGCGGGATATGGGGAGCGGCCACGATCACGAGCACGGGTCCGAACGCGAGCGGCTGCAGGTAACGGGCGGCGTGGGTACCGAGGGCGATCGCCCCGACCAGGACGAGAGCGGGCATGGCCCACGCGACCGTGGCGACGAAACGGGAGCCGGTGTCTCCGACGCGTGCCGTGTTCGCGATCGCCCAGCCGACCAGAGCCACCACGACCACGACTCCGAAGATCCCTGCGGGCGTCGCAAGGCGGTCGAGGAGAAGGCCGCCGTAGTAGCCCGCGGATTCCGTCCAGAGTTCGGGCTGGATGTAGCCGGCACCGGAGTTGGCGATCCATGCCCGAAGCGGAATGCGTCCGAGGAAGCCCAGCGCGGTGCCGATGACCAGCACGACGAGGATCGTTGCGGTGCGTGTTCGTCGTGGCGGGCGAAGGAGCATCACGAGGAGCAGCAGCGAGAGCGGAACCGTGGCCCAGGCGGCGAAGAGGGGATTCGAGAGCGTCGACACGGCGGCGATCGCCCCGAGCGCGATCAGTGCGCCGATACCCCCTGCGCTTCGGTCGAGCACACGACGGACCAGTCCCACACAGAGGACGACGGCGACCACGGTGGCGGCGTAGTAGGTGGTCGTCAGCAGCAGTGAGGCCAGCTCCAGGGCGTCTCGGGACCCCGAGAGATCGGTCATGGCGAGGATCGCGAAGGTGCCCATCCCGAGCAGCGCCCATGCGACGGGGGCTGTCCTGTGCCGCCGACGCCCTACGGCGACGCGGAGTGCACCGTAGAGGGCCAGCATGTTGACCACGGCATTCACCGTGAGCAATCCGTTCACATCGAGCCCGAGCGCGGCGTCCAGCCCGGAGAACACCGCGGACTCGGGCAGGAACAGTACGCTCGACATCGCCCAGTCGAGGGGTGCGCCGGAGAGCAGCGACCGAGCGAACATGCCCACGACCAGGGAATCTCCGTCTCGGAACAGCAGCTCAGCGCGGGCGGATGAAGCCACCTGAGCGACGGTGATGACCGCCACGACCAGTGCTCCCGACCAGCCCGCGAGCTCTCGCACCCAGACCCGCCGCATGGGCCAACTCTCGCACGATCGTGCAACTGTGGACCGCAGGAACCTCTCGCGCCGGTAAACTGGTCTGACACCCGCCCGCCTGTGCCGAAATGGCCGACGAGCCCTGAGGGAGCCGCGTATATGCTGATGCTCCTCGCTGTGTTCCTCCTCGGGTCGCTGCTGATGCCCGTTCTGGTGCGCTGGCTCGGAGCTCAGGCCTTCGCCATCGCCGCCCTCGTTCCGGCAGCCGCCTTCGTGCACGCGCTCGTCATGACGCCGCGGGTGCTCGACGGCCCCGTCCCGTTCGAATCGGTCGAGTGGATCCCGCAGCTGGGACTCAACCTCTCCATGGACATGGACGTGCTCGGCTGGGTGCTCACGCTGATCGTCACCGGCGTCGGCGCGCTCGTGCTCCTCTACTGCCGCTGGTACTTCTACGAGGACTCCGCGGGGGTCGGCCAGTTCGCCGGTGTCCTGCTCGGCTTCGCCGGGGCGATGTACGGGCTCGTGCTCACCGACGACCTCGTGATGCTCGTCATGTTCTGGGAAGTCACGAGCATCCTCTCCTACCTCCTCATCGGCCATTACCGTCGGCGCGCTGCCAGCCGTCGTGCCGCACTGCAGGCGCTGCTCGTGACCACGCTCGGCGGTCTCGTGATGTTCGTCGGCGTCGTGCTGCTCGTCGTCGACACGGGCACCTCGAGCATCCGCGAGATCCTCGAGCTCGCGCCCAGTGGGCCGCTCATCGATGCCGCGATCGTGATGCTCCTGATCGGGGCCATCAGCAAGTCGGCGCTGTTCCCCTTCCACTTCTGGCTTCCGGGTGCCATGGCGGCTCCCACCCCGGTCAGCGCCTACCTGCATGCGGCCGCGATGGTGAAAGCCGGCATCTACCTGATCGCCCGCTTCGCCCCGATCTTCGCGTTCAGCACGACATGGCGACCGATCGTCATCACGCTCGGCATCGTCACGATGCTGCTCGGCGGAATCCAGGCGCTTCGGGAGACCGACCTCAAGCGCATCCTCGCCTTCGGCACCGTGAGCCAGCTCGGCTTCTTCGCGATCGTCGTCGGCTACGGCACGCAGGCGACCGCCCTCGCCGGTCTCGCCCTGGTCATCGGCCACGCGCTGTTCAAGTCGGCGCTGTTCCTCATCGTCGGTGTGATCGACCGCCAACTGTCGACCCGTGACATCAACGAGCTCTCCGGTGTCGGTCGGCAGGCGCCCGTCATGGCCACAGCGGCATTCATCTCCGTCGCCTCCATGGCGGGTATCGCGCCGACCATCGGCTTCGTCGCCAAGGAATCGACGCTCACCGCGCTCCTCGACGACGCGCAGGGCGGCTCCGCCTGGGGTCTCGGCGCGCTGATCGGGATCGTCCTCGGTTCCATGCTGACTGCGGCATATGGTGTGCGCTTCCTCTGGGGTGCGTTCTGGAAGAAGCGCGACGACCAGGGCCAGCAGCTTCCCGACACCGCATGGCCCGATCCGCCGGTGGGCTTCCTGTCCGCGCCGATCATCCTCGCGGGGGTCACCCTCGCCACCGGCATCGGCGCTCCCGCCCTGGACACCGCTCTGCAGGGATACGCCCTCACGGCGACTCCCGGCCTCGATCACTCCGGGGAAGCCGTCGAGGGCCCTGGCCACTTGGCGCTCTGGCACGGCTTCGAACCGGCGCTGGGCATCTCGATCCTGTCGATCCTGCTCGGCATCGGGCTGTTCCTGCTCACCCGCAGGACCGCCTGGGACCGCAAGGCTCGCATCCTGCGCTTCACCGCGGCCGACGTGTACTACTTCGTCATGCGCGGCGTCGACCGTCTCTCGGTGCTCAGCACGACGCTCACGCAGCGCGGCTCGCTGCCCGTGTACGTCGGCACCATCTTCGTGGTGTTCGTCGCCGCCGAGGTCACGGCGCTGATCGCGAGCGACATCGATCGGTACAACCTGTCCCTCTGGCACACTCCGGCGCAGATCGCCGTCGCGCCGATCATGGCGATCGCCGGCATCTTCGCGGTCCGTGCGCGCAAGCGCTACACCGGCGTGGTGCTGGTCTCGGTCACTGGACTCGGAATGGTCGTGCTCTTCGCGACGAGCGGCGCCCCCGACCTCGCGCTCACGCAGATCCTGGTCGAGACGGTCACGATGGTCACCTTCGCCCTCGTGCTGCGTCGTCTTCCCGCGCGCATGGGCGAGCACAACGCCTCGGTCGGGCGCATCCCCCGCGCCCTGCTGGCCATCGGCGTGGGCGTCACGATGGCCTTCGTGGCCGTCGTCGCCACCCAGTCCCGCGTCGCCGACCCGATCTCGGAGGCGTTCCCGAAGCTCGCGTACGAGATCGGCCACGGCAAGAACGTCGTCAACGTGGCGCTCGTCGACCTGCGTGGCTGGGACACCATGGGCGAGCTCTCGGTGCTCGTGCTCGCCGCGACGGGCGTCGCCTCCCTCGTATTCGTCACGCACCGCGCCGATCTGCTGGCCGCCACCAAGAACCTGCCGCGAGCCACGCGCAAGGCCGCGCGCAGCCGCCCCCTCGTCGAGACGACCGAGGGCATCCGCTTCCAGACGTCCGAGAACGAGAGCAGCCCGCGGGCATGGCTCGTCGGCGGCCAGAAGATGAAGCCCGAGAACAGGTCGATCCTGCTCGAGGTGATCGTCCGCATTCTGTTCCACACGATCATCGTGGTGTCGATCTTCCTGCTGTTCTCCGGGCACAACCTGCCGGGTGGCGGGTTCGCCGGCGGTCTCGTCGCGGGTATGGCGCTGGTGATGCGCTACATCGCCGGCGGTCGCTGGGAGCTGGGAGCCGCGGCCCCGACGGACGCGGGACGCCTCCTCGGCACCGGCCTCATCCTGGCCGTCGGCACGGCCGTGGTGCCCCTGTTCTTCGGCCTCGCCCCCTTGACCAGCACGTTCTGGGAGTGGGAGATCCCGCTCATCGGACACATGGAGTTCGTCACGTCGACCATCTTCGATGTGGGCGTCTATCTCGTCGTGATCGGACTCGTGCTCGACGTGCTCCGCAGCCTCGGGGCCGAGGTCGACCGTCAGGCCGCCCTGCGCACCACGCCCGGTCCTGAAGGATTCCTCTCGCGGGGCGGGAGGAGCAGCTGATGGATGTCTCCCTCACCCTGATCGTCATCATGGCCATCCTCTTCGCATGCGGTGTCTACGCGATGCTGGAGCGCAGCCTGACCCGCGTGCTGATCGGCTTCCTGCTGCTCGGCAACGCCACCAATCTGCTGCTGCTGATCGTGATGGGCGTGCCGGGCAACGCCCCGTTCTTCGGTACCGAGGGCGAGATGAGCGACCCCCTCCCGCAGGCGCTCACCCTCACGGCCATCGTGATCACGTTCGCGGTCTCGGCCTTCCTCCTCGCACTGATCTATCGCTCCTGGCAGCTCGGACAGGCCGACACGGTCGAGGACGACGAGGCAGACATCGCCCTGCGCGAGCGCACCGATGCCGACGAAGACCTCATGGACGACGAATCCGAGACGGACGACGACGAGGCGACCACGGACTTCGTCGGCGTGCAGACCGCGCCGATCACGGTGCTGCACATGCGGGACCACCCCTCCATCCACGACGATGCGCCGTATGACGCTCCGACCGGTTGGGGGAGCGAACCCTCTGCTGCGGACGAGGGTCGAGAACCGCGCCCCGACGAACCCGATGACCACGACGAGAACGAGGAGGGCAGGCCATGACCGCCCTCGTCCCCCTCCTCGTCGCACTGCCACTGCTCGGTGCCGCCGTCACTCTCGTGTTCGGCCGGAACGCGCGCCTCCAGGTCGTCGTCACCGTCGCCACCCTCGCCGCCGTCTCGATCATCGCCGCCGTGCTCCTGGTCGTCGTCGATTCGGGTGCTCCGCTCGCGGTGTCGGTCGGCGGATGGCCCGTTCCGTTCGGCATCGTGCTCTATGTCGACCGGCTCGCCGCGCTCCTGGTGCTGATCTCCAGCATCGTGCTGCTCGCGGTGCTGCTCTTCTCCATCGGCCAAGGTGCGGCGGACGGCACCGACGAGACGCCGATCTCCATCTTCAACCCGTCGTACCTGATCCTCGCGGCCGGTATCTTCAACGCCTTCATCGCCGGGGACCTGTTCAACCTGTACGTCGGATTCGAGATCCTGCTCGTCGCCTCCTACGTCCTGATCACGCTGGGCAGCACCGAGTCCCGTATCCGCACCGGCGCGGTCTACATCGTCGTCTCGCTGGTCTCGTCGATCCTGTTCCTCGCCTCGATCGCCATGATCTACGGCGCGCTCGGCACGGTCAACATGGCCCAGATCGCCGAGCGGATGTCGGAGCTCCCCCAGGAGACGCAGCTGGTGCTGCACCTGATGCTCGTGGTGGCCTTCGGCATCAAGGCTGCCATCTTCCCGGTGTCGTTCTGGTTGCCCGACTCGTACCCGACCGCTCCGGCCCCGGTCACCGCCGTGTTCGCCGGCTTGCTGACGAAGGTCGGCGTGTATGCGCTGATCCGCACCGAGACGCAGCTCTTCGCCTCGAACAGCATCGACACCCTGCTGCTGATCATCGCGCTCGCGACCATGATCGTCGGAGTGCTCGGCGCCGTGGCGCAGGCAGAGCTCAAACGAATCCTGTCGTTCACGCTGGTCAGCCACGTGGGCTACATGATCTTCGGGCTCGCGATAGCGACGCCCGCCGCTATCGGCGCGACGGTGTACTACATCGTTCACCACATCGTCGTGCAGACGACGCTGTTCCTCGCCGTCGGGCTCGTGGAACGCCGAGCGGGAAGCACGTCGATCCTGCGGGTCAAGGGGCTGCTGAAGGTCGCCCCGGTCATCGCGGTGCTGTACTTCGTTCCCGCGATCAACCTCGGCGGCCTGCCACCCTTCTCGGGGTTCATCGGCAAGTTCGCGCTGTTCGAAGCTGCGGCCTCCGTCGGAACTCCGATCATGATCGTGCTGATCTTCGGCGGTATCATCACCTCGCTGCTGACGCTGTACGCGCTGATGCGCGCCTGGAACCTCGCCTTCTGGCGCGAGGAGGAGGACTCCACCGAGACCGAGGGCCGCATCTCCTACCTGGGTAACGCCCCCGCCGCCGACGAGCAGCAGGAGCGTCGCCGCATCCCGAAGATCATGACCCTCGCGACCGGAGGCATGGTCGCTGTGACCCTCGCTCTGACCGTGTTCGCCGGTCCCCTGTACGCCCTCTGCGACCGCATCGGCGCCGGACTGCTGCAGCCCGTGAGCCTCGTGCAACTGGAAGACGAGGTGGGCTGATGGCGCGTGACACCCGGCGTCACCTGTGGCGCGACATCCGCGTGCAGCTGCCGTTCCTCGCGTGGCTCGTCGTGCTCTGGATGCTGTTGTGGGCGCAGTTCACGGTGCTGTCGTTCCTCACGGGACTCGTCGTCGCGATCTTCGTCACCCGCGTGTTCCGCCTGCCGACCGTCGCGCTCTCCGGCCGGATCAACCTCTGGTACGCGGCGCTCTTCGTGGTGCAGTTCCTGTTCGCCGTGCTGAGCGGCGCCCTCTCGGTCACCGTGCAGGTCTTCGACTTCCGCCGACAGCCGGGGACGGCCATCATCGCGGTGCCGCTGCGCTACGCGGACGACCTCGTCATGACGCACGTCGCTGTCGTGTCGTCGCTGATCCCCGGGTCGCTGGTCGTGGAGACCGACCGCGACCGCCGGATCCTGTACTTGCACGTGATCGGCGTCCGGAACCTCGACGACGTGGAGAAGCAGCGTGCGGGCGTGCTGCGCTGGGAGCAGCGGGTCGTGCGTGCGCTCGGAGACCCCGCTCAGTATCGTGCCCTCAAGGCCGACGAGCGTGCGGGCCTCGGACTGACGAAGGGCGGTGCCCGATGAACATCCTCCTGCTGCTGATCATGGTGGTGTTCGGCATCGCCGCCGTGCTCGCCCTGATCCGGATCGTGCGCGGGCCGTCGATCCTCGACAGGGCCGTGGCCTCCGACGTGCTCCTCACCGAGGTGATGTGCGTGATCGGTGCGGAGATGGCCATCAACGGTCACACCCGCAACATCCCGGTGCTCCTGATCATCGCGGCCATCGGGGTGTTCGGCTCGATCGCCGTCGCCCGCTTCGTCGCGAGAAGGGACAACACGACACCATGAACGTGTTCGGTCTCATGATCCCCGACGCCGTCATCGACGTGGCGGTGCTCGTGCTCATCCTGCTCGGCGCCGTGCTGTGCCTGTCGGCTGCGGTCGGGCTGCTGCACTTCCGCGATGTGCCTTCGCGACTGCACGCGGCGACCAAGCCGCAGGTTCTCGGTCTCCTCCTCATCTGCATCGCCATCGCACTGTCGCAGCGCTCGATCGGCGGCATCCTGCTCGGGTTCGTGCTGGTCGCCCCGGTGGTGCTCATGCAGTTCGCGACCGCTCCGCTCTCGGCGCACATGGTCGGACGGCAGGCGTATCGCAACGGCACCATCGAGCAGCGCGGTCTCGTGGTCGACGAACTCGCCGAGTCGAAGCAGACCCCGCCCGCCGCCGGCTGACCTCGAGGTCTGATCCCGGGAGCCGCTCGACGGAGAGCCCGCGGGCGTCAGATGCGGGCGGCGAACTCGTGGATCAGGCGTGCCGCGGGCTCGGAGTCGCTGATCAGGGTGCCGTGACCGTGGTCGGGGATCACCTCGAGGTCGGCTCCGGGGATCGCGTCGATGATCTCGCGGCACCAGCTCATCGGTGCCAGCGGGTCGCTCTCTCCGCGCAGCACCAGCACCGGGCACTCGATGCGCACGAAGGCGTCTTCCGGCTCGTGCACGATCGTTGCGCGCATCTTGCGGAAGAGGTGTGGTCCGCCGCGGAGGTACTCGCGGGCTCCCCGCCAGATGACCAGCGGCCGCTCGCCGATGAGGTCGGTCAGCAGGTAGCGGGCCTGCGCTCCGATGTTGCGTGCCGCCTTGTTCACGGTGGGACCGGCGAGCACCACTCCTTCGACGAGGGACGGATGGCGTGCGGCGAGCTCGGCAGCGATCTGGCTCCCCATGGAGTGGCCGATCACGAGAACGGGACCGGAGTCCACGTGCTGGAGGTAGGCCGCGACCAGGTCGGCGTGCCGCTCCATCGTGAGGGTGCGCGTGGGCTCTGGCGCCTCCCCGAAGCCCGGCAGATCGACCGCGATGACTCGTCCATCGAGCCGCTGCACCACGTCGAGGTAGACGCTGCGCCCCATGCCGATACCGTGCAGGAGCAGGTAGGTGTGCGGTCCTTCTCCGAACGTCTCGGCGATGAGGGTCGCGCCTCCGTGCTCGAACTCCAGGAGCGTGACGGGGGTGCCCTTGGGGGCGAGGTAGCTGGTTGGCACCCATCCACGCTAGCCGAGCATTCTGGGGCAGTGCTCGGATACTCCGACCCTCGGGTTCAGTCGGCCGGGCTGAGCACCAGCGTGTCGACGGCTGCGGACTTCACCGCCTGCGTCGAGTACGCCCACGGCTTCTGGGCGCCTACCGCCCAGTCGGCGGTCTGATCGGTGTAGTGCTCGTGGAACGCGTGTCCGGAGGCACCGGTCAGGTGGTTCCAGGTCGAGGCGTCGAAGTCGGAGAGATCGACCACCATCCGCATCGACGGCACCGTCGTCGTCGCATACGAGACGCCGAGCTCCCATCCGGTCGCGTTCACGACGGACGCTCCTCCGCTCACGGGGAACGGCCCGCGATTGAACAGTGCTTCGATCGGGGCGATCCCCGACGAGCCGAGCGTGTCGCTGGTGAGGGTGATCGCGTGCAGGTCACCCCAGTTCCATCGCGAGATCGTGGTCCCCTGCAGGGCTGCGAGCTCGTCGTAGGCCTCCTCCGCCGACAGCGCGAGCATCTGCTCCATCCCGTCGACGTCGAGCTGCTCGTTGGTCCAGAGCGGGTCGGACGGATCGGTCAGCATGGCGGAGACGACCGTGAACAGGCGCCCCTGACCATCGATCGGGAGGGGCTGCTCGCGCTCGGCGAAGATGTTCTGCACCAGGTTCGACCACAGCACGTTCGCATAGGCGGCGGCCGCCGACGATGCGCTGTTCTGACCGTCCCAGGCCTCCAAGAGGTCGACGGCATCGGACGCGTCTGCCCCGGAGACGTCGACCTCGGCCATGGCGGTCGCCAGCTGCGTTCCGATCCACATCTCGTTGTCCATCTGGATGTCGCGCATGTCGTCGGCGGTCAGTGGGGCGACCGCCGCCCGCCGTTCGATGAGGTGGGCGATCCGCGCCGCCCGGTAGCCGTAGTCCCAGTCGCGGGAGAGGAAGTAGGCGTAGTCGTCCGTCACGATCGCGTTGTTCGCGGTGACGATGTACCCCGAGTTCGGGTTGTACGACACCGGCAGCTCCTCGAACGGGATGAAGCCCGTCCAGTCGTAGCTGCTGTCCCATCCGGGCTGGGGCATCCATCCGTCGCCAGCACCGCGGATGGGGAGGCGGCCGGGGGCCTGGTATCCGATGTTGCCCTCGGTGTCGGCGTAGATGAGGTTCTGCGCCGGCACGTCGAAGAGCGACGCGGCGTAGCGGAAGTCATCGAAATCCTGCGCGGTGGAGAGGGCGAAGATCGCCGTCGCGGCCGTCCCGGGATCGAGCGCCGTCCACCGCAGGCTCACGGCGTACTCGGCGTCCTCCGACCCGGGGACGGGAGTGGTCGGCGCGGAGGCCTCGACGCCCAGCGCGGGCTCTGGGTCATCGGCGATCTCCGTGAAGTCGTCCGTGAGTCCGGAGATGATCGGGCCGTGCACGGTGGAGCGGATGGTCAGATCGATGTCATCGCCGCCGGCGACCTTGATCGTCTCCGTGCTCTCCTCCAGCGGCACCAGGGCTCCGTCCCGCCAGTACTGGTCGCCCTCGACCCGCTCGAGGTAGAGGTCGGTGACGTCGGTGGTGAGGTTCGTGAACCCCCACGCGACCTTCTGGTTGTGGCCGATCACGATGCCGGGCAGCCCGGAGAACGAGAAGCCGCCCACATCGAACGGGCACTCCTCGTCCACGGTCGAGCACTTCAATTGCACCTGGTACCAGACGGAGGGGAGGGAGGCTCCGAGGTGCGGGTCGTTCGCGAGCAGCGGCATCCCCGTCTCGGTGAGGTCTCCGGAGACGACCCACGAGTTCGAGCCGATGCCCTCGCCCACGTCGCCGACCAGCACGCTGGCGGCCTCGATGACGTTCGAGGTCTCCTCCCAGTCGATGGTGGTCGACGCCTGCTGCGCCTCACCCTCGGTCTCGCCGGGGGTGAAGGCTGCGGGTTCCGCTCCCGTGCCGAGCGCCGGAACGGTCGAGATCTTCGGGACGATCACGGGGTTCTCAGCGAACGGGTACTCGGGGTAGAGCTTCGCCAGCATGTCCGCGGTGGTCGCGGCATCCGGGGCATTGCCGTCGGTAGCGGTGCTCAGCCCGGCGGCGAGGAGCGATCGCTCGGTCTCGTCCTCGATGTTGCCGCGGAGATCCCAGGCCATGGCCTTGAGCCAGGCCACGGAATCGGCAGGTTCCCAGGGCTCTGGGGCGCAGTCGGGGTTCTGCAGTCCGATCACGGCGTACTCGAGCGAGAGCTCGGCACCCGAACGCGAGGCCAGGTAGGCGTTCACCCCATCCGCATACGCCTCGTAGTAGCCGCGGGTGGTGTCGTCCATGGCCTCGACCTCGGCCTCGGCGACCTTGCGCCAGCCGAGGGTGCGGAGGAAGGCGTCGGTTCCGGCCTGCGACTCCCCGAACATCTCGGCGACCCGTCCGGACGTCACGTGGCGGCGGAAGTCCATCTCGAAGAAGCGGTCCTGCGCGTGCACGAAGCCCTGGGCGTAGAACAGATCGTCCGTGGAGTCGGCGGTGATCGTCGGGATGCCGCGGTCGTCGCGCTGCACGGTGACCTCGGCCTGGAGGCCGTCGAGCTCGATGGATCCGTCGGTCTGCGGGAAGGAGCGCTGGATCGTCCAGGTCACGAAGAACGCGGCAGCCACGGCCACCACGACGATCGCGGCCACAACGAGGAACGCGACGCGTCCGATGCGGACACCCAGCGAGGGGCGTGAGGGTGCGGCGGACTCCTGCGAATCGGTCATCATCGTCGAGAACTCTTTCGGGTAGACAGGTGGAACTCAGTCCCACCGAGCCCCGGTGCGCGTGTCAGGGTCGCGCCTTCGCATCATATCCACCTCCGCGCTCGCCGCGAGGTGTTCCGCCGCGAGCGCCCGACCGATCACCCGATCAGGCTCGGCTGCAGATCCCGCAGCGTGCGGCGGTGCGTCATCCGGGTCACCCCGATCATCGCGAGCAGCAGCGCACCGACGAGCCAGACTCCGAGCACTGCCAGATCCCACCCGGCCCGCGCGTAGTCGCCGCCGTACATCAGCTGGCGCATCGCATCGACCACGTATCCCAGCGGCAGCACATGATGAAGGGCGGCGAGTGGTGCCGGCAGCGTCTGCCAGGGGAAGGTCCCACCGGCCGTGACGAGCTGCAGCACCATGAGCACCAGCCCGAGGAACTGTCCGACCGAGCCGAGCCACACGTTCAACGCGAGGATGATCGCCGTGAAGGTGGCCGACGCGAAGATCATCACACCGAGGGTTCCGAGCGGGTGGTCGAACGTGAAGCCGAGCGTGACGGCGAGGATTCCCATGAGCCCGAGCATCTGCACCGCGCCGAGCATCGCAGGGGTGAGCCAGCCGGCGAGCGTGATGCGGACGGGGGAATGGAGGGCCGTGATGGCCCGCCGTGAGATCGGCTTGACGATCAGGAAGAGCGCGTAGATGCCGATCCACGCCGACAGTGCGGCGAAGAACGGGGCGAGCCCGGCGCCGTAGTCCTCCGCGGAGGCGACCTTGTCGCTCGACACCTTCACGGGATCGGCGATCGTGTCGGCCTGACGGGCACGCAGGTCGGGTGTCGAGGCGGGGATCGCGTCCACCCCCTGGGCGAGCCCGTCGCGCAGTTCGGCCGTACCGGAGGCCAGCGTGGCCAGTCCGTCACGCAGCTGCGTCGCGCCGTCGTTCGCCGCGGAGGCGCCGGTGGCGACCGTGCCGGCGCCGGAGGCGAGCTCGTTCGCACCCGCGGCGAGGGATGCGGCGCCGGCAGCGAGCTGATCGACCTTGCCGACCGCGGCCTGCACCTGCGTGTTCCCCTCCTGCAGACGCGCGCCCAGCGGATCGAGCCGGGCGAGCACCTGGTCGATCTCTTCGGGGGTGAGGCCCTGCTGCGCCAGCGCGTTCGCGATGTCGGAGCGCACCTGCGGCAAGGCGTTCGCGGCCTGTTGCACCGCTGACCCCGCGCGGTCGGCGACGTCGGCGAGCTGTCGGTTGCCCGCGCTCACCTGCTGGGCTCCGCTCGCGAGGCTCTGCGCCCCGGTCGCGAGTTGCGCCGTGCCGTCGGCCAGCTTCGCGGTGCCCTCCGCCAGAGTTATGCTCCCGGTCGCCGCCGTGCCGGCGCCGTCGGCGAGCCTGGTGGCGCCGTCCGTCGCCGTGATGAGCTTGTCGCGCACGTCGCTCAGGCCCGTGAGCAGGCGCTCTGCGGCCTGGCTGCCCACCATCTCGGCGACCGAGCTGCGGATCTTCTCGACCGCCTGCGTGCCCATCGACGATGCGAGGTAGTTGTTCGCGTCATTGGTCTCGAGATCGATGCGCGCCTGGTGCGGGTCGGTTCCCGCCGCCGAGGTGAGGGCCGAGGAGAAGTCGCTGGGAATCGTCACCGTGAAGTCGACCGTGCCGTGGCGCAGTGCTTCCGAGGCTTCGTCCGCCGACATCAGCTGCCAGTCGAACGCGTTGCCCTTGATCAGGTTCTCCGCCACGTCTTCGCCGTAGTTGACGATCTCGCCCGTCGCGGGTTCCGTGCCGGTCGTGGGTGCGGGCGCGCCCTCGTCGTCCACCACGAGGGCGACGGGAACCTCGGGGAACTTGGCGTACGGGTCCTGGTTCGCCCAGAGGTACAGACCGCCGTAGAGGATCGGCACGCAGATCAGCGCGACCAGGGCGATGATGCCCATCCTGCTCGCTGTCAGTCGTCGGAGCTCGGCGGCGATCATGGCGGGAACCTTCATCGCGTGCCTCCGTTCTCGTCTGCGTGGGTGTCCGCGATGTCGGGGACGGCATCGTCCGCCGGTTCGTCCCACACGAGCGGCTCGACCGGTCCGGAGGCATTGATCGCGTCGAACTCGTGCATCCGCTCCAGGGCCACGGCAGCGGATCCGCCGACGATCACGAGCATCGCGTAACCGCGGTCGGCGAACTCCGTGGCGATGCGCCACCATCCATCGGGGCTGCCGCCGTGACGGTCGGGCGACACGAGCACGATGCCCTCGACGCCGGAGCGGAGCACGGCCAGCTCGCACAGGATGCGCACGCGTGCCGCCGGATCGACGGTGCCGATGGGGGCGGCGGCGAGCTCGCTGTACCCCAGACGAGCGAGCCAGCGCCGTGCGTGGAGCGGGGTGGCGCCGAGGCCCGCGAACATGAGCTCCTCCTCGACGACGCCGACCAGGGCGACGTCGGGATGAGGGTCGCTGACATCCGGAGCGTCGACCAGGGCCACGCGTCGACGCAGGGACTTCGCGTCGACCGCGTCGTCGATGCTCACGCGCCCGGATTCCGGACGCATGCGGCCGCTCGCGATCAAGCCGAGCACGGTCGGTCGCTGTTCGGTCTCGGCGATCGCGAAACGCACTGCTCCGGTGTGGAACTCGAGCGACATGGGGGGCAGCGCCTGGCCGTTGCGGCCCTTGCTCACATCGCGCAGCGAGATCTTCATGCGCGGTCCTCCGGATCGATGGGGGAGTCTGTGGGAGCGGCGGCCGCGGCGATGTCGGGGTGCGAGGCGAGCAGCTCGTCAGCTTCGCGCCAGGAGAGGCCGGCGATGCTCAACACGGTCCGCACGGCGACGTCAGCCGCACCCGTGCTGGTCGCGTCCGTGCGCGAGATCACGGTGCGGGCCATCTCCTCGATGAGGCGCGCGAGGGTGGGGGCGGCGAGGTCCGTGCGGAAGCTGCCGTCGTCCTGACCGCGTCGCACGAGTGCCGACACCGTGCGGCGCAACGGGGCCAGCGCGGCGGCCGTGTGCTCGACGTGCGCTTCATCGAGAGCGAGAGCCGCGGCCACCTGCACGTGCGCGGCCTCGTGCCAGAGCAGAGCGGCGAGGCGGGCGAGGGCGAGACGGGCGTCGATGTCGTCGATCGAGGTGGCGATGGCGTTGAACCGCTGAGTGCCGCTGGAGATGAGCTCCCGGATGAGGGCGTCACGGTCCTCGAAGTGTCCGTAGAGGGTGCGACGCGAGAGCCCGGCACGACGAGCGATGACGTCGATGGAGGCGTGCGGTTGGACGGCCAGGGTCGAGCGCGCGGCGGAGAGGATGCCGGCGCGGTTCTCGACGGCGTCGCGACGAGGTGCACGAGTGGTCATGACCTCATGCTACGGATCATGCACATAGCTGTGCAAGATTATTCTTCACATTCGGAGAGCGTCCTCAGGTGCCGCTTCCGCGCAGCCGTCACGGAGCCAAGCGTGTTATGTTACGCGTTGCGCGTGAGCGCGCACGGGGGATGGCGCCGGTCTCGGACGCGTGAGCGTCCGGTACGCGAGTGTCGACCGTTTTCAAGTGGTGGGGGACCGCTGTGGTCGAGGGGGAGTGTGCTTTGGCAGGCATCGATGTCGTGCGGGAACGCCGAACGAAGAGCGATGATGTCTATCGCCGGTTGCGGGATGCGATCGTCGACGGTGAGCTGCGGCCGGGGGAGCGCCTTCGCGACGCGGAGCTGGCGGAGAGCCTGGGGGCCTCCGCCACGCCCGTCAGACATGCCCTGGCGCGCCTGGCGGAACAAGGGCTCGTCGAGATGCACCGCAACGGCGCCACCCGCGTGGCGCCGCTCGATCTCGACCACATCCGCGATGCCATCGCCCTCTTCGGCGACAGCTGGATCGGCTCGGTGCGCCATGCGATGCCGCACGTCCAGGAGGATGACGTCGCCTATCTCGTGGAGCTGACCGACGATATGTCCGCCGCGGGACGAGCGCGCGATGTCCTGGCCTACGGAGTCGCGTTGCGCACCATCGCCATCGGCTTCGCCCGTCTCGAGGGGAATGCCCTGCGGGAGTCCGTGATCGAACTGCTCGGGCCGCAGATCCGGCGCTTCACGCAGCGCTCTGCGGGGTCGTTCGACTGGGCGGCGAACGAGAGGTCCACGCGCGAGATCCGCGAGGCGATCGTCCGTCGTGATGCGGTGCAGGTCCGGGCCGCCCTGGTGATCCTCTTCGACGATGTGCTGCCGGGTGTCGTCGACCGCACCGCGGCGCGAGCGCGCTGATCCCGAGCCGCACCTCTGAAAGCACGATGCGCCGGCACCCCGAGGGCGCCGGCGCATCGGTGGATCCGTCGTCGTGTCAGTCGGTGCCGGAGTCGAAGGCTGCGCCCTCGGAGGCCGAGTCGACGGCGTCGGCCAACGTCTCGTCGGCTTCGGAGATCGAGCCCTGGACGGACTCGGTGATCTCGCTGGACTCCCCGGCGGTCACGCGGCCGACCAGTTCGCCGGTCGCACCTCCGACGAGGCCGAGTCCCGCGTACTGCTCGAGGCGTGCGCGCGAGTCGGCGATGTCGAGGTTGCGCATGGTCAGCTGGCCGATGCGGTCGACCGGCCCGAAGGCTGCATCGCCGACACGCTCCATCGACAGCTTCTCGGGGCCGTACGAGAGGTTCGGCGAGACGGTGTCGAGGATGGTCCAGTCGTCGCCGCGGCGGAGGCGGATGGTGACGGTGCCCGAGATCGTGAGGCCGACCCAGCGCTGGATCGACTCGCGCAGCATGAGCGACTGCGGCTCGAGCCAGCGTCCCTCGTACATGAGGCGACCGAGGCGTCGCCCCTGCTCGTGGTAGGTGGCGAGGGTGTCTTCGTTGAGGATGCCGTTGACCAGGCGCTCGTAGGCGATGAACAGCAGCGACATGGCGGGTGCCTCGTAGATGCCGCGCGACTTCGCCTCGATGATGCGGTTCTCGATCTGGTCGCTCATGCCGAGGCCGTGGCGTCCGCCGATCGTGTTCGCCTCCATGACCAGGGCGACCGGGTCGGAGTATTCCACGCCGTTGATCGCGACCGGACGTCCCGCCTCGAACGTGACGGTGACGTCTTCGGTCTCGATCGCGACCGAGGGGTCCCAGAACTTCACACCCATGATCGGGTCGACGGTCTCGAGCGAGACATCGAGGTGCTCGAGCGTCTTCGCCTCGTGCGTCGCGCCCCAGATGTTCGCGTCGGTCGAGTACGCCTTCTCGGCGGAGTCGCGGTACGGGAAGTCGCGGGCGACGAGCCAGTCGCTCATCTCCTTGCGGCCGCCGAGCTCGGTGACGAAGTCGGCGTCGAGCCACGGCTTGTAGATGCGCAGGCGCGGGTTGGCGAGCAGGCCGTAGCGGTAGAACCGCTCGATGTCGTTGCCCTTGTAGGTGGACCCGTCGCCCCAGATGTCGACGCCGTCCTCCTTCATGGCGCGCACCAGCATCGTGCCGGTGACCGCGCGTCCGAGGGGCGTCGTGTTGAAGTAGGTCTTGCCGCCGGAGCGGATGTGGAAGGCCCCGCAGGACAGGGCGACGAAGCCCTCTTCGACCAGGGCGGTCTTGCAGTCGATCAGGCGCGACGCCTCGGCGCCGTACTCCAGCGCGCGGCCCGGGATCGAGGCGATGTCGTCCTCGTCGTACTGACCGAGGTCGCCCGTGTACGTGAAGGGGACGGCACCCTTCTCGCGCATCCAAGCGACGGCGACGGAGGTGTCGAGTCCTCCGGAGAAGGCGATGCCGACGCGCTCGCCGACGGGCAGGGACTGGAGGACCTTGGACATGGCTCCCAGTCTATCCGCGGGCGGCGTGTCGCCCCGTCTCGCCTCAGCTGGCTCGTCTGGTCTCGTTTGGTCTGGCTTCGTCTGGTGTGGCCTCCGGCGAAAACGGAGGAGCACCGGCTGCGGCACGGTGTGTCGTGGTGAGGCACGCCGAGGCACGCCGGACACGTCTCCGTTTTCGCCGGGCACGGCCCGGTGAGCTGCGACGAAGCTACCCCGACTGAGCGGAATCCTCGTGGCGTGCGGTGCGCAGCGGCGAGAACAGGACGATCATCGCCGCCACGAGGAAGACGACCACGCTGACCGCGATCGTCACGCGATAGCCGTACGCCGTCGCCAGACCGCCGGCGATCAGGGCCCCGACGAGGAAGGTGACGCGGTTCACGGTGCGAATCGATGCGTTCAGCCGTCCCTGCATCTGGTCGGGGGCGACCGCCTGGCGGTATCCCATCTCGTTCGGATCCTCCACCCCCATCCCGAGGCCGAACAGGAATTGCCCCACGCCCAGGGGGATGGCGACGACGAGGAGCGTCGTGTTCTCGGCGTGCGGGATGACGAGAACCGTCGTCCACGCGAGTGCCGAGAGCAGGCGCCCCGCGAGGACCGCGCCGCCGACTCCGAACCGGCGACCCGCCGTGGGGGCGAGGAGTGCCCCGATCAGGCCGCCGAGCCCACCCATCGCGAGCACGACGCCGAACAGCAGTGCGCCGACGCCGAGCTCTCGCAGCGCGTACGGCGCGAATGCCGTCAGCGCGATGCTGTTGCCCAGGAACCAGACGTTCACCGACACGGCCATGGGCGCAAGCGTTCGGTGGGAGTAGGTCCAGCGCAGGCCTTCCATGATGTCGTGCCCTAGGTGCCGGCCGTCGGTGCGGCGTGACGCTTTCACCTCCTCGACACGGATGCGGCTCAGGAGAACGGCGTTGACGACGTACGCGACGGCATCGATCAGGATGGCGAACGGTGCCCCCAGCCAGCCGACGAGTGCGCCGCCGAAGGCCTGCCCCGTCGTCTGGGCGACGGTGCCTGCTTGACCGAGTCTCGCGTTCGCCGCCAACAGCTGATCGCGGCCGACGAGGCGGGGCAGCATCGGCTGCGCAGCGGAATCGGCGATGAGCGTGAGCGCGCCGTAGAGCAGGAGCAGGGCGCCGAACGACCACACGGACAGAGTCCCCGTGAACCACAGCACCGGCACGAGACCCAGCGTGAGCGCGCGGCCGATGCTCGCGATGACCATGGCGGGCTTGCGCCGCCAGCGGTCCATCAGGGCGCCGACGATGAGCCCGAACAGCAGGTACGGCACGACGTTCGCGGCGTTGAGCAGACCGATCTCGAACGCAGAGGCCCCCAGTGTCGTGACGATCAGGACCTGGAAGGAGACGGCGGTCACGGAGCCGGTGAACGCGCCGAGAGTCGACGACGACCAGAAGAGGGCGAACGCCGGAACGCGCAGCACCTCGGTCGGTCTGTCGTGCATCTCCGCCTCGCTCCCGTTCCCGTCATCCTATGCATCGGCGGTGCGCGCGCCATGCGAAAACGGAGGAGCATCGCCCGCGACACGGTGTGTCATGGTGCGGCTCGCCGCGGTACGCGCGACACGTCTCCGTTTTCGCCGAGGCTGGGCCGGCGGAGGCGCGACGAAGTGGGAGAGTAGGCGCACGGAGGTCGGACATGGGCGCAGCAATCCTGTGGGGCGCGGTGGCAGCAGCACCGCTGTTCGTCGGTGCAGTGCTCGCACTGCTGCGTACGTGGCCGCCGAAGTGGCTCGGCATCGTGCTGGGCTTCGGCGCCGGCGCTCTCATGGCATCGATCGCCTTCGAGCTGTGGGAGGAAGGGCTCGACCTCGCCGGTCCCATCCCTCTCGTGGTGGGTGTCGCGGCGGGAGCGATCAGCTACTACATCGCCGACCGCATCCTCGATGCCCGAGCGGCGAAGACCAAGGAGCAGGCCGGCGGAGGACAGCTCGCGGTGGGCGCCCTGCTCGACGGCATCCCGGAGCAGCTCGTGCTCGGCATCGGACTCGCATCCGGTGAGCCGGTCAGCATCGCGCTCGTGGTCGCCATCCTGGTCTCGAACCTGCCGGAGTCGATCGGCTCGGCTGCCGACCTGCTCGAAGGCGGCATGGCGAAGTCGCGGGTGCTGCTGCTGTGGGCGGGCGTGGCCGTGGTCTGCGCGCTCGCGACCGTCGCGGGGTTCGGCCTCGCGAGCATCACGGGCGACGACTTCCGCTCGGCGGCGAGCGGTTTCGCAGCCGGGGCGCTGCTGGTGATGCTGGTCGACTCGATGGTCCCCGAGGCGCAGTCCAAGGCCAAGGAATCCACGGGACTCGCGACCGTGCTGGGCTTCGCGCTCGCCGCGGGGCTGGCGCTCGCTTCCTGATCACGCGTTCAGCAGGAGGACGTCACAGCGGTCGGCTCAGATCTTCCCCCGCGTGGATTCGCGGCGCACGCTGCGTCCGGCGATGCTCTCGATCTGGAGGGCGAGGGGAAGATCGCGATCCTCTCCCGCCCACGGATTGACGCGCGCGGCGACGCCGGCGACGTCGTCGTCCGCCACCCGAGACAGTGTGCCGTGCACCAGCACGCTCCATGCCGTGCTGCCGAGCGGGTCGTGGTAGTCCACCTCGAACGCGGCCGGCGTGGCGGCTTCTCGCGTGAGATCGGCGAGGACGCCCTCGGGCGATGTGCGCAGCACCAGATCGCGCCCTGACAGCGCGAAGTTCACCGGATAGATCTGCACCCGCTCCTCGTGGACGAAGCCGATCCTCCCGATCGTGGTCGTGGTCAGCAGCTCATAGGCCTGCTGTTCGTCGAGTACTCGAATCATGCGTGCACTCCTTCCCTGTGGCGCCAGGCTAGCCAGGGCGTCGATGCCCTTCAAGGGAGTCCTCACCCTCGGCGCAGGAGAACCCGCCACTCGGCGGACGCACGGCGCAGGATCGGCCTCGGCTGGCGGGTTACCCTCGGGTGCGGTGTGCACGAGGCTGGCGGGAAGCCGCTGCGATGGCGGCCGAGGACAAAGGAGTTCTGATGACCGACACCACCCTGGCGCGACCGCCGTTCGACCCGGAGCTCGAGGCCGCTCTCGCCCTCGTCGCCGACCAGCTGCCGCCGACCCTGACGGCAGAGATGATCCCGCTGCTGCGCCAGTCGCCGGTGAGCGGGGAGGACGAGATCTTCGCGGTGCTCGCCGATCGCGGCTTCACCCGACGGGACGTCTCGATCGCGGGTCATGGTGGCGATGAGATCGTCGTCTCCGTGATCGAGAAGGAGGGCAGGACCGGCACCGGCCCCGGGTTCTTCCACACGCACGGCGGCGGCATGATCATCGGCAACCGCTGGCTCGGCGTGGCCGGCTTCCTCGACTGGGCGGAGCGCTTCAACGGCGTGATCGTCACCGTCGAGTATCGGCTCGCCCCCGAGTTCCCGGATCCGTACCCGGTGGAGGACTGCTACGCGGGCCTGCTGTGGACCGCGGAGCACGCCGAGGAGCTCGGCATCGACCTCTCCCGGCTGTTGATCGGCGGAGGCAGTGCCGGGGGTGGGCTGGCCGCGGGCACCGCCCTTCTCGCCCGCGATCGACGTGGCCCTGAACTGGTCGGCCAGCTGCTCATCTACCCGATGCTCGACGACCGAGACGAGTCCGTGTCGACGCGCCAGATCGACGGGATCGGCGTCTGGGACCGGGGCTCGAACGTGACGGGGTGGACCGCGCTCCTGGGCGATCGCGTCGGGACGGACGACGTCTCCGTGTACGCCGCCCCGGCGCGCGCGACCGACCTGAGCGGGTTGCCGCCCGCCTTCATCGACTGCGGCAGCGCGGAGGTGTTCCGCGACGAGGACGTCGCCTACGCCACGAAGCTCTGGGAGGCCGGGGTGCAGGCGGAACTGCACGTCTGGGCAGGGGGGTTCCACGGCTTCGACATGTTCGCTCCGCACACGGCCGTCGCGCAGGCCATGCTCGCCGCCCGCGACGACTGGGTGAACCGGCTGCTCTCCTGAGCCCGCGTCGACCGGAAGAGGGAACTCCCACCCCATAGGGTGGAATCCCCGTGCGATGGAGCCCGACATGCAAGATCTGCTGGGGCGTCTCACCGCCCTCGACCCGGATGCGAGCGAGACGCTCAAGGTCGTCACCTACTTCGACGCCCTGGTCGCCCGCTCCGTGGGTGTCGAGAGCATGCTGCGAGGTGCGGCGGTGCTGAGCGGCGCGACCGTCGGACAGCGTGACGGCAGACAGATCATGCGTGTGCGGGCCGACGGGGTGCGCATCGATCCCGTCGAGCCGTCTCACTCCTGGCCGGTACGGGAGAGCGGACCGGATGCGGTCGCCTGGATCGAGCGCGAAGGCGATGCGCACACGAACGACGCGATGATCCTGGAACGGCTCAGTCTCGCCCTCGGGATCATCAGGGCGCGCCGATCGGTCGGCCCCGAGAGCGCGGTCGAACTCGCCATCAGCTCCTATGCCGGTGCGGAGGAGAGGGCAGCGGCACTGCCTCGACTCCGCATCGCTGCGGACTCCCTGCGGCTCGTCGCCTCTCCTCCCGACCCCGCTCCGCTGCCGGTGCATCCCTCGGCTGTCGTCGCCACCCGGCACGGCCTGACGCGAGCGACGATCCTCGACGCCGAGATGCAGCCCGTCGATGCCTGGCCGCACCGTGTCGACCTGCGGTTGGGGCTCGGCATCGTCGGCCCGGCGGAGGGTCTTCCCGCGTCGTGGGCGTCGGCGCTCGTGGCCGTGCGACTGACCAGCCCGGAGGAGCCGGTGGTCGATGCCGCCGACCTCGGTGGTCTGCTGCTCGTCGCCGAGGCTGCGGGGCGGGGGCCCCTCCACCCTGATGCGGCGGCACTCGCGGCACTCGATGAGCGCAGTCGGGAGCTTCTCGACGCCGTCAGCGAGGAACGGAGCGTGCGCGCCGCAGCCGCGCGGCTCGGGCGGCACCACTCCAGCGTGCAGGAACGCCTGAGCGTGCTCGTCGATGCGCTCGGGTATGACCCGCGCACGTCCCGCGGCCACGCCAGGTACGTGGTGGCGCGGATGCTCTTGACCCTCGGCTCCTGAACGGCCGTCGAGCGCTTCACTCGAAGCCGGGGTAGTCCTTCAGCTTCTCCTGGAACTCGGCACGATCCGCCTCGCTGAGCACCCCGCTCGCGATCGCCGTCAGCTGGAGCCCTTCCAGCGGCTCGCCGGTGCGCGCGTTCTGCGCCTCCCGTGCCGTGCGGAAGCCGCCGTCCGAATCGTTCGAGAGGTCATTGATCGTGGCGTAGAAGCGGAGAGGGTCGGGGAAGTTCTCGGTGTAGTACTCCCACGTGGTCTGCGTGCGCGGGTCGTCGCTGCCGTACAGCTTCGCGATCATCGCGGGGTCGATGCCCGACACCGCGGGATCATTGAACGAGTACAGGTCCCACAGCCCGTGGTCGACGACCACCTCACTGATCACGGCCATCACGGCGCGCTTTCGGTCGTAGCCCTGGACAGGCTCGTTGGTCGCCCAGGCGGCGGAGGTGAACTCGACCAGCATCGACTCCCCGCCGTAGCCGTTGCGCTCCGGGCGCAGGTCTTCATCGCCCACCTGCGTCCAGGTGAAGCCGAACTCGTCGGTGAGTCGCGCCCGGATGTCGGCGAACAGCGTCTCGGTCTGCGCACGCACCTCGTCGAGCGACTGCTGAGACAACGCCTTCTGCGGATCGGTGCCCTTGATCCCGGGATAGGCTTCCGCGTGCCTCTGGGCGGCCGTCTTCGTGCCCTCGTAGTTGCCCGAGGCCGAGGTCTGCAGTGCGCTCATGCCGCCGACCGTCGCGACGTTGAACAGGATCGCGATGACCAGGCCGATCGCCCCGAGCTTCCGTCCGCGCACGGAGAAAAGCGCCGCGATGATCACGCCGGCGACCACGAGCTGCAGTGCGAGCATCGTGACCCCGTAGAGGAGATCGGTGCCGCCGGCGACGAAGGTGCCGAGCAGGATGAGCGCGAAGAGGATGGATGCGGTGAGGGCGATCCAGCCGAGGGCGTTCGCGGGCTGTTTCGACTCCTCCGCAGGCATGGAAACCGCCACGGGCGGGGCGGGCGTCGATCCCCAGGCCTCACGACGCGCCCCGCGATACCCCCCGGGCGGAGGAACGGGGGGAGCGCCCTCGGTGCCCGAGAGGTAGCGAGCGCGCTGCCTCTCGTGGTCGCTCACCACGGCTTCTCCGTCCCCGAGCCACCGGGGTCGTCGCCCTGCTGCTGGTCACGCTCCTGCGTGCCCTGCTCGAGCTTGTCCTGGAGGCCCTGCAGCTTGTCCTCGGAGGGCTGCTCCTTCTCGCCGGTCTGTGGCTGCGGTTGGGGCTGCTGCTCCTCCTGCTGCTTCTGCTTCAGCCGGTCCGCCGTGCCGTCGAGGGAGTCGGACATGTCGCGCTGCGGGTCGGGGGACTGCTGCTGTGCCTCGTCGCTGCGGCATTCCTCCGGGGTGTCGACGGTGATTCCGAGCGCCTCGCCGTAGAGCGCCGCTGCGCCCGTGCCGTCGCCGTCCGCACGGGCCGCATCGCCCATGCGTTCGATGATCAGCGCGAGGTTGATCCGCACCGCGCACACTTCGAGGCCGGTCGCGAGGTCGAGCGCCTCTTCGAGCTGGACACGGGCTTCGGGGAGTTGCTCGGCCGCACCGAGTGCCGTGCCGATGTTGAAGGGCGCCTTGTACGGCTCGAACCAGTTGAGGAAGTCCTGTCCACGCGCGGAGGCCTCAGCGCCGGCGAAGTCGTCGACGACGTAGGCGGTGATGGCCTGGTGCGCGAAGGCGTACATGCTCAGCAGCTTGCCCACGAAGAGAAGCGCGGCGAGTGTGAGCGGAATCGTCCCGATCGCCACCCAGCGGCGGACGCGGCGACGGTGGCGGTTGGACCGGAGAAGGGCGGCGGCGCGGTCGGCCGCCCGGGCGGTGGTGGTCGAGGGTCCGACCTCGGTCGTCGAGGGTGCCGACGGATCTGTCACGCCCAACCCCCTTACCGATCGACGACTGCTCAGCGCGAGGATTCTGGTCCCCGAAGCGGCAGGACGAAGCGCTGAACATCCTATCCGGGGATCCTCAGGATGCGATTCAGCCGACCTCGGGTGCCGAGGCCGGCTGAATCATGAGGAGGGACGATGCCCGTCCCCGAGCGCTACTCGGCCGCGGTGACGCGGAAGGAATCGAAGGACACGATTGCCGCGGCAGTCGAGCTACCGGAGCGGTTGCCGCTCAGGCCCACCCCACCCCCCGGCTGCAGAGGCGTGTTGTCCGTCGCTTTGAGCTGCCAGTCGGTCGGCTCTGTCGTTCCGGTCGCCCAGATCTTCGCCTTGATCGACGCCTGTGCTGTGCCCGTCACCGTGACCTTGAGCGTGTACGAGGTGTTCGCCGCGAAGGCGAGCCCGGACACGGCCTGGGTGGCGAGCACGGTGCCGTCGCGGTGCGCGACGAGCCAGATCGTTCCGTCGGGGCGGAGCCACGCGCGAACGAGGTACTTCCCGGCGGTCGAGTCCCGTGCGATGACGCCGATGTAGGCACCACCCGCGGCGGGAGCCTGGTCGAGGCGGAAGGTCGTCTCCAGAGCCGGGCTCGGAATCGACGGCGTGTTCAGCGTCGCGTGCCGGGTGTCGCCTGCGGCCAGATTCAGCTTCCCGAAACCGTCGGCGACTGTGGTCGTCGTCGTCGTTCCACCTGCGATCTTCCAGGCGCCGCCCACGATGGCATTACCCCAGCCGCGAGTGGAAGGCTGCTCGAACTCATCGCTCGCGAGCGCTGCGGGAGCCGTCACGATGGCTTCCCGGGTGGTGGTTGCCACGCCGCCCAGGTCGTCGGTCACGGTGAGGGTGACGGTGCGCGTGCCTGCCGTCGCGTAGGTGTGGTTCGCCGCCGCGCCCTCGCCGGTCGTGCCGTCGCCCCAGTTCCAGCTGTAGCTCTTGATCGTGCCGTCGGAGTCGGACGATGCCGAGGCGTCGGCTGTGATGGTCAGCGCCGACGCGGAGAGTGCGAACGATGCGGTGGGCGCCACGTTGGCTCCTTGGATGACAACCGGCTTCTTGATGGATCCCACGAGTCCCTGACTGTCGGTGACCGTCAGCTTGACCTCATAGGTTCCGGGCGCCGCATAAGTGTGCGCCGCAGTCTTGCCGGCCGCGGTCGAACCGTCACCGAAGTCCCATCGGTACTCCGCGATCGTCGTAGAGCCAGGGGGTACTGAGGAGCTCGCGTCGAAGGCCGCGTCGAGCCCGGTCGCCGTTGCCGTATAGGCGGCGACGGGGGCTGTGGAGCCGTTTCCGACGCTGTAGTGGGTCTTGATCTGTCCCGCGGTCAGGCCATACGGGTAGACCGCGAACTCATCGACGTTGCCGAGGAGGGGAGTCGTCTTCGGTGCGTTCGCCCAGCCGGTCAGGTTGCCGTTGCCGATCTTCCAGAAGCCGTTGTAGTCCTGCGCCTTGGTCACTCCGGGGAGGTGTCCGTCGAGCTTCCCGTCGATGAAGAGCTTCATTCCGTCGGGGCTCACCGACGCGACGACATGATGCCAGCGGTTGTCGTTGTATGCCGTCGCGGTCGTGAGAACCTTCGTGCCGTCGTTGTAGACCCCGAAGTTCAGGCGGCCGTCGTCTGACATGTAGACGGTTCGGTCGAAGTTCTTCGAGAGCACGGTGGCCGAGCTCTGGAAGTCGAACAACAACCCGCCGCTGGTCGTCGAGGTCTGGAACCACAGCTCGGCCGAGAACGACGAGGGCGCCGCGACCTTCGTGGTCGTGTCGACTCGCCCGGTCACTGTGCCGTCGAGGGCTGTCGCACCGGCTACGCCCTTCGGCACACCTGACGACTGAGGAGTTGCTCCTGAGCGGAGGATCGGACTGTTCGTTCCCGCCACATCCTGTGCGACGGTTCCCAATGGGTAGTACAACTCGGGGCCGTCAGCGAGCACGGCGTTGGAGTACGCCGGAGTGGACTCGGCCACCGTGGCAGTCGTCGTCTTGCTCGAAACCGTGTGGCCGTTGCTGTCCGTGGCCGTGAACGTGTATTGCTGCTGTGAACCTGCCGGCGCTGTCGTGTCTTCGAAGGTCACCGCTGGCAGGTTCCACCAGGTGGAGTCCATCTTCGTGGTGAACAACGGCGTGGTCGAGCCGGCGCGGCGCAGCTCGTATGTGAGCGTGAGGTCGTCACGGTCCCAGTTGGCGGGAATCGTGACCTTCACGCGGCCGGGGACGAGCGAAGTCGCGGTCGGCACCCACTTCTCGCCGGCGAGGCGGGGGCCGTCCTTCGGGCCCTCGGGAGGCGTGGTCGAGAAGCGGACGAGCCCTTCGAACTGTCCGTTGTTGACGGAGCGGAACTCGCCGCCGATGGAGATCATGTTGCCCGTGCCGGTGATCGACAACCCGGCCTGGCCGAGTCCGGTCGTGGTACCGACAGCCCAGTCGGGCGTCCACACGTAGGGAGAGGGCGAGGGCGTTCCGGCCCAGTCCTTGTACTGAGGCGTCGCCGGCTGAGTTCCGAGCGTCCCGCGCGCATCGGCGGTGAAGGCCTCGGAGTAGCGGTGTGTGCGCGGCGACTGCTCCGGGTGCAGGCCCATGGTGCTGCAGGCGTGAGTGTGGCTGGTGGTGTAGATGACCTTGCCGGTGGAGTAGACGCCGTAGTGGTCACCGAGGCAGTCTGCGATCCAGCGGACCTTGCCCGTCCCGGCTTCAGCAGCGAACGTGCCTTCGAGGTTGGCGACATCGGCGTTCGCGTACGCCCAGCCTGTGCCGTAGACCCCGGTGGCATCGGTCGCGAGGCCGAAGATTCCGGACTTTCCCGCGGAAGGGCCCGTGCCCACACCGTTCTTGACCGTGTCGGGAAGCTCCCATGCGGTGTCGACTGCGCCGGTGACCTTGTCGACGGCACCGATGCCGCGCAGCCCCGTGTCGCCGTTGATCTGCGAGAAGCGTCCGCCGATGATCGTGTCGATCCCGGCCGGGTCCATCACGAGGGCGTCGACCTGCTGATCGGTCTGAGGTGCCCAGGGGAGGAGTGCTCCGTTGGCGGTGTTGAACGCGCTGAGGTTCTTCCGCGCGGTGCCGTTGGCCTGCGAGAACAGACCGCCGGCGTAGACGCTCGTGCCCGAAGTCGCCAGCGCGTAGACGCCTGATCCGCCGATGGAGGGGATGAAGCCGGGCACGAGCTCGCCGGTCTTCGCGTCGATGGCTGCGATGTTCCACCGGTCTTTGCCGTTGACCTTGTTGAACGAGCCGCCGATGTAGATGCGGCTGCCGTCGGGGGAGGCGGCGACGGCCTTGATCACCCCGTTGACCGTGGGGGCGAACGGAAGGAGCGCGCCGGTGTTGATGTCGTACGCGAGCACGTTCGACCGTGCTGTGAGCGCGGTGCCGGGCTTCGCCTTCGGCTCGCGGGCGTTGTCGAACTTGCCGACGGCGTACACGGTCGAGCCGATGGTCGTCTGCGCCCAGACGTACCCGTTGTCGATCTGCACCGTCGGAATCGGATCCGACGTGACGACGTTGTCATCACGCTGCAGCAGCGGTGGCAACGTCGGCGGTGCGTCGGCAGCCACGGCGGCTCCACCACCGAACGACACGAGCCCGCTGACGACCAAGGCTCCGACGACCGTCGCGATGACGGTCTTTCGGGCGCGCTTCAGAACACGCTTGTTCCCCATGTTTTGCTTCCCCAGTGATCTGATGCCGACGTGAGAGTCGACATGACATCGCAGCGTGAAACGACCGCGGGAGCTTCCCCAAGCTCATGTGACTCCGCGGTCGGATCGCATCTGCGAACCCCCGTCGCGTCCGAGATAGTCCGCGACGTGTAAAACAATAGCATCCGATATCCGGAGGTTGCTGAGTGTCAGCTTCCAGATGGAAGGGCTGCTCGCTATCGCGCTGCTGCGTCGGACCGAGGAGCACGGAGATGCCGCAGTCGCGCGATCAGCAGGGTCGCCCGCCCGAGCTCCACGCCCAGGATGGCCAGGGCGACGAGCGCGGCGATCCAGTACAGCTCGATGACGTTGCCGACCTCGCCCGAATCGGCGTAGTCGGTGGTGGTGGACGGGGCAGCGGGAAGCACGGGCGCGGTGTCCGCCGTCCGATGCGAGTACTCCACACCGAGGTCGTCGGCGATCGTCTCGAGGGTCGACTCGTCGATCACCGAGAGCGCATCGGCGCCCTGGTACTGGATGTAGTCGCCTCCCTGATCCGAGACGCCGCCCGTGGTGATGCGCATCGGCCCGCCCTCGGCTGTGCCGTAGCCGAACACGGCTCCCGAATCGGTGTACTTCTCGCTTGCGCTGAACGACTCCGGCGGCGTGTCGACCGTCTGCTCTCCGTCGCCGAAGTAGAACACCATGCGCGAGCGGTCGGGAGACGACTCGGCCGCCGAGGCGAGCGTCTCCGAAAGCAGCGGAGCGGCGATGCCGATCGAGCTTCCGCGTGACTGGCTGGTGACCTCGGGGCGCAGCACCTGCAGCGAACCCATGAGCGCGGTGGTGTCCGTGGTCAGGGGAACCCGCAGCTGGGCGGCGGCATCCGAGGTGATGAGCGCGAAGCGTGCTCCCGGGTACTCCTCCACGAGCGCGCGCACGTCCTCGCGGATGCCGTCGAGCCGCGGTTCCCCGTCGCCCCAGTCCTCGGCCACGATGCTCGCCGTGGTGTCGACCACCAACACGATGTCGGTGTCGGTCGCGAGGGTCTGCGTGGCTCCGCCGGGAATGCCGGGACGAAGCAGGAGCGCGACGCAGGCGAGCACCAGCAGCAGCCGCATGGCCCACAGCGCACGATGCCCGGCGAGTGCGCGCCCGTCCGCGATCGGCACGCCGCCCGATTTCGGCGCACGGACAAGCACCCAGACGGCGACGGCGAGGACCGGTGCGCACAGCAGCGCGATCAGCAGTGGGTTGAGCACGGGTTGGAAGATCACAGTCGCACCCTCCACAGCACCACGACGAACCCGAGCACGCTGAGGCAGAGCACCACGATCCACAGGTTTGGGGTGTCGGTCCAGACCACCTGCGCCTCTCCGCGCAGCTCGGTCGCCTCCTGCTCCTGCACCTGGTCCACGATGTCGGAGACGGTGGTCGTGTCGCGCAGCCCGAACGCGGCGCCCCCCGTCGCCTCTGCTGCCGCGCTGAGCTCGGCGCTCACATCGGCGTCCTTGCCCTGGACGGGGTTCAGTGCGAAGACGCGCACGTCCTTCGAGGCGGCGTAGGCGGCGGCTTCCTCCAGCGTCACGATCGAGGCGCCGTTGACCTCGTTGTCGGTGGCGAAGATCACCGAGCGCGAACGCTCATCGTCCGGGTGGTCGAAGCCCATCGCGCAGGCCGCGAGGCCGTCGCCGATCAGGGAGGCGCCGTTGCCGTTGAGCGTGCCGATCCAGTGCTCCGGAACCTGGTCGACGAAGTCGAAGCTCTCGGTCATGCTGGCCAGGTGCTCGCGGACGAAGTCGTAGTCGTCGGTGAGGGGGAAGATCTGCACGGGCGAGCTGTTGAAGATCGTCAGGCCGATGCGCTCCCCCTCGAAGCTGTCCAACAGCTCGTCGAAGACGTTCAGCACCTCGACGTCGACCTCGGTCATGGAGCCGGAGACGTCGAGGCACAGCATGATGTCGCGGCTCGTGTTGACGGCCTGCACGGTCTGCGCCGACATCGGCCGCGCGGCAACCACCCCCGACACGATCGCGGCTGCCGCGCCGAGCGCGAGGACGCCGGACAGCGCGAGTGCCCGTCGCGTCAGGGCACGGCGGAACGAGGGCAGTGTGCGCAGGCGTTCGGCGCGGGCGACGCGGGCGGCGTCTCCGGCCCCGGCACGCCCCTCGCGTCGGAGTCCGAGAACGAGCCCGATCGCGAGCGCCACCAGCACGACGGCGACCGCGCCCACCAGCATCCAGATGTTCGCTAGTGCCATGTGCGCACCACCGTCCTCGCCGCTTCGGCGCCGGCCACGGGGTCGATCACCGGGCCGGGTCGGAAGATGCTCGGATAGTAGTGCCTGCCCAGCGCGTCGATGAGAGCCGGGTGGACGCCGCGCGCCACCAGGTCGTCGAGTGCGAGCACCGGCGCCTCCAGACCGCTGTACTCGTTCACGAAGGCGCGCACGACCCTGCTCAACTCGACGTTCGCCTGCCGCGCCGACAGGCGCCGTTCCCGGTAGTCCGTCTCGATCTGCTGGATTCGGGCCAGGTACTCGGTGCGCAGCTGCGACAGCACGTCGATGATGAGCGGAGCCTGCCCGGCATTCGGGTCCGCGGTGGCGAGGGTGCGACGGGGTCGCGTGAGCGCGATCAACAGCCACGCACCGAGCACCAGCAGCGCGAGGATGCCGATCGCGAGCAGGAGCCACCCCCAGCCGTACTGGGCCGGCGGGTAGAGGTCGTCAGAGCCGGGCATTCGACCTCCGGTTCAGCAACGTCAGCAGCTGGGCGACGGCATGGTCCTGCCCGTCCAGCGTGGAGTGGCTGATCTCCATGCGGGTGAGCAGATCGTCGAGGTGCGCGGCTTCGGCCTCGCGCTGGGCGGTCAGCTCCTGCACGATCTCGCGGTCGCCCTGCACGAAACCCGGCACCTGCCATCGGCTGTCGACGTCCCTGCGGATGCGCCCCGTGGCGTGATCGAGCACGGGCTCGGCATCGCGCAGCGTGAGCCACAGCACGTCGTGCTGCACTCGAAGTCGGCGCAGCATCCGCTCGGTCTCGCTCGTGAGGGGAGCCTCGTCGGTGATCACCACCACGATCATGCGGCGGGCGATCGTGCGTGTGACGAAGGAGAGCAGGGCATCGCGATCGCTCGGGGCGCTGCTCTCGTCCACGGCCCTGTCGATCGTGCGCAGCGCGTGTTCGAGGGCGCCCTCGCTGCGTCCCGGTGCGAGGCGGCGCACCTTCGCGGAGTCGCCGTAGACAGTGGTGAAGTCGTCGCCGTGACGCAGCGTCAGCACGCCGAGCACACCCGTCGCGAGGATCGCGAGCTGCTTCTTCGACTGCTCGTCCGCCGCGAGGGCCGACATCGAGCGCCCGGTGTCGACGACGAACAGCACGGTGTGCATGCGGGTGGCGCGCGAGCGCTTCACGAGGGGCGTCCCCAGCCGGGCGGTCGCACGCCAGTCGATGTCGCGCACCTGATCGCCGTACTCGTACTTGCGCAGGTCTTCGAAGTCGAGGCTCCGTCCGCGCAGCAACGACGCGTAGGCGCCGTCGAGCGCGTGCAGCGACTTGCGCGTCGAATGGATGAAGAGCTTGCTCTTCACCTGCGTGATCAGGCTGGGCATGTGGCGATGAGTCCCGAGGCGCCGGGTCAGGGGGTCGGGACCGAGGCGAAGATCTGGTCGATGATCTCCTCGCTGCGGATGCCCTCGGCGTCGGCCTCGAACGTCAGCAGCACGCGGTGCCGGAGGATCAGGTGCCGCAGTTCGCGGATGTCTTCGGGCAGCACGTGCGCGCGTCCCTTGAGCAGCGCCAGCGCGCGCGAGGCCTGCAGGAAGGCGATGCTCGCGCGCGGACTCGCGCCGTACTTGATGAAGCGGGCGCGCTCCTCGCCGATGTACGGCGCGGGATTGCGGGTGACGTAGGCGATCGACACGATGTAGTTGCGGATCGCGGGGTCGACGTAGATGCGGCTCGCGACATCCTGCAGCAGGTGCACGTCGTCGAGGCTGACGGCGCTGGTCACGTGCCGGTCGGGGTCGAGCACGCCGGAGTCGATGCGGCTGAGCACCTCGAGCTCCTCGGTGGGGCTCGGGTACTCGACGATCTCCTTGAGCAGGAAGCGGTCCATCTGCGCCTCGGGCAGCTCGTACGTGCCCTCCTGCTCGATCGGGTTCTGCGTCGCGATCACCAGGAACGGCTTGGGCAGGTGGTGGATCTCTCCGCCGATCGTGGTCTGATGCTCCTGCATCGCCTCGAGCATGGCGCTCTGCGTCTTGGCGCTGGAGCGGTTGATCTCGTCGAGCAGCACGAAGTTCGCATGCACGGGGCCGAGCACCGTGCGGAACGAGCCGGTCGCCGCATCGTAGATCTGGTTGCCCGTGATGTCGCTCGGCAGCAGGTCGGGGGTGCACTGGATGCGCTTGAACTGCGCCTTCACGGTGTCGGCGAGGGTGCTCGCCGCGGTGGTCTTGGCGAGTCCCGGCACGCTCTCGAGCAGGATGTGTCCGCCCGCGATGAGGGCGACGAGCAGGCTGGTGCGAAGACGGTCCTGGCCGACCATCTTCGCGGAGTACGAGGTCGAGATGACTCGCAGCACCTCGGAGGCCCTGGCCATCTCGGCGTCCGTGGGCGCGGCGTTGGTGGGTGCGCTGTTGGTGGGCGCGGCGGGAGCTGTCGGCGGGTGCGTCTGCGCGGGGCCGGGCGGAGGCGGCGGTGCGGAGATCGTCCGCAGGTCCGGCGTGGAGGACTCGGTCATCGGTAGGCTCCCTCGTTCGGGGACCCGCGTCGCGGCTGTCCCCCGCGGACCAGCGTAATCGCAACGACGGAGCGGCCGGCTGTGTGCGGTCTGACGATCACGCTCCGCTCACCTGCATGAACCGATCGCGGATGCAGGAGGTTTCGTCGTGCAGACCCCCTGCATCCGTCGAAGCGTCATGCATGCGGCGGACGTCACTGGCCGAACATCGTCGCGACGGCCGCGACCCCTCCGAATGCGAGGACGACGACGAGCGTGATGACCCAGAGGCTCATGGCGATCGCGTTGAGGGCGACTCCCCAGCCGGCCCTGGTGCGTGCCTGCGGCTCGTGACGCAGCGAGAGGATGCCGAAGATGAGTCCGATGACCGGCGCGAAGAAGGTCCAGCCGGCGAAGAGAGAGCAGATCCCGAGAACGAGACTGACCGTCCCTTTCGCGGTCGAGGTCGCAGGGGCGGACAGGGCTGAAGGGGAGACGGTGGTTGACATGTCTTCCACGCTAGGACGGGGCCGCAGCACAGGGCATCGGCCCTGAGTGCCGGCGTCGTACATCCAGCGGATGATCTCGTCTACTCCCGTGCTCGACCATCGTGTCGGGTCCGCGCATCCTCGAGAAGTCGCTTCCGGAAGTCCGCGAGCATCTCGGCCGGCGTCGCCGACGCGACCACCGTGGCGCCGAGCTCGCCGGTCGCTCGCCGCTCAGCGAGCAGATCGTCGAAGCGTGCGTCGAGGAGTGCCTTCAGCTGATCGCCGTTGGACCAGCGTCCATCGTGTCCTCCCGCACCATCTCGGAGGGCCCGTTCTCCCGTGTCCAGAACCAGATACAGAAACGCCGCGGAACGAGGAATTCTCGTGAGCTGGTGACGGTATTCGGACTGCCATCGGCCGAACTCCTCCGGTGACAGAAGATCGACGTCGAACATGATCTCCGTGTACATCTTCACGCGCATCGGCGAGGCATCGGTCACGACGTAATCGAACGGGCCGCTGAGTCGTTCGACGCAGACGAGAGTGTCGACGGTCTTGCGCAGTGCTTCCATTTGGTTTGCGAAGGCGTAACGCCCGGGGTCGGTGAGGAAGCTCTCCCAGGTTTCCCACTCGTGGCACGCGATGCCGACCACCGAATACTCGCCGTGCCCGGAGGCGAGAGGGCCCAGCTCGGCGCAGCGATCGAGGATGACCGACTTACCCGCTCCACTCGAGCCGAGGATGCTGACCGAAGGCAACTCAGCTGCTTTCGTGAAGCAGGGCAAGCGCCTCATCCCGTATGCGAACGGCGTTGAGGCTCGCCTCGAGCACGCGGTGAGCCTCGGCGGTGGCTTTGCGGTCTCCGGCCGAGAGCCCGAGAAGCACGTTCCAGGCTTCGAACATGCCACTGGGGGCGGGAGAGCGCAATGGCACCGAGTCGCCGTCGACATCGAGGAAGTCGTTGTAGACGCTCCTGCCCAGCTGAGCTGCCGTTTCGAAGTCATGGACATGCTCGATGACGACCTCGCCGCGTTCGCCGCGGAAGACGTATCTGTCTCGCGACCAGGCGTCGGTGATGACACTTCGAATCGTGCCGTTCCATTCGCCGGACACGAGGTGCATGTCGACGATCTGTCCGATCTCGATGTCACGAATGACCCGGGCAGATCGCACATGTGCGTCGAGCACCGGCTGGCCCAGCCTGTGCAGCGCCGCCAGGGGGTGGACGATATGCTCCTTGAAGAGATCCATGTCGGACCGGAAGCGGACCCGATCTCCCCTTCTCAGATAATCGACGATATCGGCCGAGGTGCTTTCCGGGAGCCATGCGGCGTGCGTGTGACCGATGGCCGCGACGAACCTCTCCTGGAAATAGAAGTTGTCGCCGACCACCATTCGATCCCGGGCGCCCTCCAATGCGGTGATGCGCAGGGCATCGGCGTAGGACGCGCCCAGAGGCTTCTCCAGGTAGACCAGCTTGCCGGCTCGGAGCGCCACTTCCGCCGATGACAGGAGATCCGACGCGGGGGTCGCGATCAGCACGGCATCGATGTCGGGGTGGCCTGCGAGCGCGGAGAGGGACCCCACGCGGGTCATGTCTCCACGGTAGGTCTCCATCGCACGATAGAAGCGCGCGCTGTCCCGCGTCGCGATGTGGGTGACGGAGATCTCCGGGATAGCGCGTAGCTCATCGAGGTGCCTCTCCAACACGACCTGACCGAGACCATAGATTCCCAGACGCACGATCTATCCCCACTTCTTCGGATTGGACAACAATTGAGATCGACTTCCGTATGAAATCCGCGACCGTCCTCGACGGGCTCCACCGGAAATCGTCCATGACGTTCATCGGGTCCCCCACCGACACTCGCAACGCTGCCGGAGTGCTGGGCGCCGTCACGGTGGGGATGGCGGCATCTCGCCGGGCGAGGGTGACGACATCATTGACGCTCAACACGTCGGGTCCAGCGACGTTGTAGATCCGCAGCTCCTCAGCGGTGCGCGTCGCGTCAGCCGTGACCACGGAGACGAGCAGATCCATGAGGTCGTCGACATGCAGGAACGTTCTCGTCTGCTCGCCGTCCCCGGACAGCGCGAGCGACTCGCCGGTCGCGGCCGCGTGGACGACGGACGGCAACAGCCGATTGTGCTGTTGCCCGGGCCCATAGATGTTGTAGAGCCGCATGATGGTCGCCGCGTAGGCGCCCCCGGAGGCGATGTGGTGGGCACGAAGCACCAGCTCCTGAGCCGCCTTGCTCGCGGCGTACGGGCTCTTCGGCACCAGCGGTGCCTTCGTCGATGGTCTCGTGGCGTCTCCGTACACCTCGCACGACGAGAAATGCAGAAGCTTCCCGCGGAAGCCGCCCGTGCTCAGAGCGTCCAGGAGGTTCTGGGTGGCGAGGACATTGTTCGTCAGGTACCGACGAGGCTCGGTGAAACTCGACGGAACGAAAGAGAGAGCGGCGAAGTTGAGCACCCAGTCGTAGTCCGCGCTGTCTCTCAGGGCATCGATGGTTGCTCGGTCGTCGGTCAGGTCGACGCGGATGTCGGTGTTCTGACCTTCCTCGCGATCGAGCACAGTGATCACGGACTCGGGGAAATCTCGGCGCAGACGTTTCGCGCTATGGCTCCCGAGGAAACCGGCCCCGCCGGCCACGAGCACGCGAGGAGCTGCGCCGTCGTTCATCCGGCCACCCCGGTCTCGACGCGGTGAACCTGCATGCCGACCTTGGCAACGATCGCGCAGACGTCCGCGCTGTCGTCGTAAACGCGGAGTGTGTCGGAGGGGCGATTCAGGATCGCTCCCAGCCGTCGCCAGAAGTCCTCGGTCTCCTTGGCCAAGCCGAGGTCGAGGCGACTGAAGATGGACGCGGCAGAGAGCGAGGGCAGCCACGCATCCAGATACTCGCGGACGTTGGCAGAGAGGTTGTTCGTGGCGATCACGATGTCCTTCGTGGGGAAACGCGCGATCAAGGAGAGGGCTTCCGGTCGCGGGGGCGTCTGCATGATGAGGGCCTGGATGCGTGCGTAGGTCTGTTGCCTCGGCGCGCCCTCTCGATGCGAGCGTTCCGTCTCTCGTCGCCGAATCGGCTCGGAATCGACGATGGCCCCGTCGAAATCGATGACGAGGGTGCTGCGGGAGTCAATGACCACTCGCACCGGAACCGTCTGCGTTCTGCGCGAGGCGGATCCACTCGGCGATCGCGTTCGAGCACGCGATACCGTGATCGTCCGAGGTGTTCATGAACGTGCGCGATGTATCGATCCCCTCCGACTTCTTCCTGATGAGGTGTCGTATGCGTGAGACGAAGTCGACGAACTCATCGGGGTCGACGGAATTGCGTCCGTCCCTGCCGATGACGATGTCACGCCGCTCCTCCGGGAGTTGCTCGTAACGTGCGCGCACAGTCGAGTCGTCGAGTTCGAGGACGGCGGTGTAGACGGTGAGATCCGGCCACGTGCGCCAGTAGGCCAGATCGTCGATCCAGCCGGCGATCCGGTGGATGCGGCTCTGCTCATAGCCGAGATTCTCCGCTTCGATCACGAAACGGCACGACGTCTTCAACCACCACGAGTCCAGAACCGCGACCCCACCTGCGCGCACGTGGGGGAGGACCTGACTCTCGAGGATGGCCGCGTCTTGAGTGATGGCGGCAAGGGCGAGCACCTCCAACGCCGGTACATCGTCCAGCGATTCACCGAAGAAGGTGCCGACGCTTCGGGTCAGGCGGTCGAGCGACGTGTCCGCGTTTGCCGTGACGCGCGAGAAGACCGTCCCGCCGAGCTCCGAGGCCAGCGAGCCGGCGACGGTCGATTTCCCTGTGCCGTCCGTGCCTTCGAGTTCGACGATGTATCCGCTCACGCTTTTATCCCTCTTGTTGTTCGGCGTTCAGATGAACGATTTCCCGAGCGCCGTCTAGATGCGCTCGATCACTCCGGCAGCCTCAAGCTGCGGTCTGATGAGATCGACGTCCGCAGGAGGAAGGGACGCTTCGTCGCCGGTGATCAGCGCCTGCCAGACCTTCGCGGCGACGACGGAGAGCAGCACATGGTTCTTCCCCTCCTCATTCAGGAGGACTCCGTCCGCGATCTGAATCGGCATGTGATTCGAGCGGAAGCTCGGAGTCGTGGTCGATCGGTCGACCGGGAATCGGTTGGACAGGATCTGGCTGGCGATGAGGAAATCCTGCAGGAACGTCTGGAGTTCCATGAACCGCGGATCCGATTCACGAATCCACTCGTACTGACCGAATCTTCGCGCGCGCGCCAACTGCTCCGAGGGCATACCCTGCCGAACTGCCTGGGTGAAGGCGTACTTGTCGACGAAGTACACATCGCCGGTCGCTGCCACCCACGACTTCACGGCGAAGTTGGTGGCCCGAGAGGCGGAGAATCCAAGACCGTCCCGGTTCCCGGCCTCCGCGAAACCTTCGGCATCCTCCAGCGTTGCGGCGGCCTCGAGAGCGAATCGTGCAGACAGCACCTGCTCGTACTCTCCCTCTCGGGGGAGGTTCGCGCTCACCCACGACGAGTAGAAGCCTTCGCCGATCACAGGGACAGCGGAGACCACGCGACTGAGGAAGTCGAAATCGGGTGATCTCATCTCCCCCAGCGCGTGCACTCGCGATTGCCCGACGCGGAGAGCATCGACAATACGCGCAACGGTTCGGCCAAACTCTCCGATCGTCCAGGTCTCGATATCGACGCGCTTGTCCCCGATGGTGAATTGATTCGCATACAATTCACCCCCAGCGGCTCCGCCGGGGTTGTCGAGGGTGACGAGGAAGACGTCGATGTCGCTCTTGCTGTTGGCGAGACCCGTAGGGACGCTGCCGACGAGGAGCGCGAATGCAGGATTCACACCTTCGCGAATCGAGTACTCGGTGACGGCTTCGTTCGCGGCCGACAGTGCCTGCGTCAGTGCCGTGGAGCTGGGGGCGGTTACCACCGGAGGGACGAGCTTGACGATTGCTTACGGAATGATCTTCCGGTCGGCGAGCGTGGTGACGTGCTGGCCGTTCGTCACCGTCGGACCGACGGAGGACGTGCCGGACGTCTGCCCTGCCCGGTTGGCCGCGCTGGGGACATCAGAGGAATTGACCACGGCCTGCACCGTGATCGGAACAGCCGAGAGTGCGAGCGCGCCGGCAGCGACAGCGGTGGTTCCGAGGGTTTTCGAGATCGTCTTCATGATGCGTACCTTTCAAACTCTTATAGCAACAGCTGGTCAACGCCTGCGACGCTACCACAGCGGATGTCGATCGCAATGGGGTCGAAAGTAGAGGATGCTCTTGCGAAAGGTCACCCGATTACAGTCTCTTCTGAAATGCAAGCGCGATCACGTCTGCATCATTGGGATTCAGGTGATCTCCGGCAGAGCTTGTCTTGGTGAGCAGGGACTGGTCGCTGACAGGTGTTCTTGGCGGCAGCGATGCGATAAAGAAATGCTGCTTCGAGACGTACATTCGTCCATCGGACTCGTCGAAGAACCAATCGAGATGCACGAGCAGCTTTCTCAGCTCGCCCGCGATCGTGACGCCCGTTTCCTCGAAAGTCTCACGCAGGGCCGCATCCCGGATCGACTCCCTTGCGTCCCGTCCGCCTCCGGGGATCTCCAGCCCTGCACCGTCGTCTCGTGGTGCGAGCAGCACATGCGACCCGTCGGCGGTGAACGCGATCACGTAGGCGGATTCGCGCAGCTGCGCCGCCTTCAATGGTGCGAATCTGGCGGTTCCCGTAGGCGATCGGAAGCGAACGTGACTGCTCCGGAAGAGGAGCCGGAGCAGATGCATCCGCAACATGCGGCTAGGGGGTCTCCGTCGACATGCTCTCGAACGCCTCCAGAATCGTTCGCGAGTGCTGAGAGGTGAACCCCCAGTGGAAGGGGAGGTTGAGGAGGCGGCGTCGCCAGTCGTCCGCCCGGGGGAACGTCGCGATCGGTCCCTCGACCGCAGCGCGTATCGCGGGGTCATCATGGGCCGCGTACAACCACATCGCGCGTGCCTGGATGCCCCGAGAGCGCAGGGTGCGCAGCACGTGATCCCGCTGGCTCTCGTTCTCCATGAGAAGCGACACCGGACCGAAGTCGGCATCGGTCGACCGGAGGACGGTCGTCGCAGGGAACGACTCGTCGAGCACCGCACCGAGTGCGGAGATGAAGTCCTTTCGCAAGGACACCAAGTCGGGAAGATGGCGTTGCGCCCGTGCGAGCGAAGCGGCACCCAGAACGGCGTTGAGCTCGCTGATGTTGGCGTTGAGCGACTGGGAGCTTCCCACCTTGTACGTGGTGGACTCGATGAGACCGTTTCTCTGCACGATCCGCCGTAGGGCATCCGCTTCCTGGCGGTCGTCGACGAAGATCGCCCCGCCCTCGCCGGCCGCGATCGGTTTGCTCGCGTGCAGGCTGATGACAGACATGTCTCCGAGAGTCCCTGCACGACGATCGCGGTCCTGGACGAGCAGACTTGCTGCCGAATCCTCGATCAGCAGACGCTTCTTCGTTCGCAGATCTCCGAGCGACGAGCTGAACAGGATGTCCATGTAGTGCATGCCCACGGTGATGGGGGCGTTCAGGCTCAGGGCGGCTGCGGCGTCGATCGTCGGCGTATCGGCCGAGGAATCCAGAAGATGGAGCGTCGCGCCGGACAGGGCCGCCGCCCGCGCAGCAGCGTGATAGCCGAAGTCGGGCACTGCCACTCTCCTGCCTCCGCGATCGGCCGCGTGGAACAGGCTGGCCATCAGCGCAGAGGTGCCGGAGGAGGTCAGCACGCAGTACCGCCCGACGGCATCCCCTAGGCGGTCTTCGAGGATGCGGGTGTACATCCCCCTGGTCCACTGGTCACCCTCGACCACGCTCTGCAGGTCTCCCTTGACATCGTCGAACCGGAGCCTCGGTGCGGCCCACGGCACGCCGGCTTCCTGTGCAAGGGAGTCTTCGATCATCGGTTGTTCACATTCCTCTCGATACCGGCGCTGATGAGGTACTCATCCGCATTCCAATTGATCTCGGCAGAGCCGTCGGCGGGGGTGGGGAGTGCCTGCAGCTCGGCGTCGATGACGCGTTCCGGGGCGAGCACGCTGATGCCGTAGTAGCTGGTGAGATTCTGCGAGGCGTCCTGCTGAGCGTTCAGGAAGGAGGCAAGTCTGTCCGAGTGGGAGGAACTCCACATCTCGCGCACCGAGGATGTGTAATGGTTCCCGAGCACCTGACTCTTGCCGATGATGCGGTTCGACGTCGTCGTACCGCTCAGACGGAAGACGATCTGAGTTCCGGGATACATGTCCTGGACGATGTGGATCGGGGCGGGCTCGCCGTCCCACTGCCCGACTCGCGTCGAACCCAGGTTGAGCCTGACGCTGGTCGACTTCTCGGGGAGATCATCCTGATAGGCGCGGAAACCCGATTCCAACCACTGCAGATCCTGAAGGTCGAGGGCGGCACTGTCCAACGACTGTGCTCTCCCCAGCTGGCACATCGGGCTGAGATCGATCGACGAAGCGCCGAGCGCTTTCATGTCCGTCACGAAGCTCCGCCACTCACGGAAGTTGTCTTTCGTCAGGACGGAGATGATGTTCACCGTGATGCCGGACTCGATAGCCGCCCGCATTCCTCGGACGGCGCGGGTCCATGATCCTTGGCCCCGGTGCTTGTCGTTCGCCGCCTCTGCGCCGTCGAGGGAGAGCGAGATGCGCCTGACCCCTGAGCCGACGATGTGGTTCAACATCTTCGGCATCAGGAGCGTGCCGTTGGTGATGATCTGAAACGTCAGGTGCGGATAATCGGCCACGATGTCGAGGTATTCGTGGAAATCCTTCATCGTCGTCACTTCGCCGCCGGTGAGCGTGACTTCGAAAGTGCCCATCTCGCTGAGCTCATCAAGAATGGAGCGGAAGTGCGCCTGAGGCAGCGTCGGGCCGACGCCGTCTTTCGGAATGAACCCCGCGTTGACGTGGCAATAGTCGCACTTCAGATTGCATGTTTCGTTGAGGTCGATCACTGCGCGTAGCGGGCCGCGTGTGTATAAAGACGCCTCAATCGGATTCACGCGACCGAATCTAGCACTTCATCCACACGGAGCAACCCGCCGATCTGAAGCGTTCGATATGCGAGATCCAGATGGTCCAGATCGACAGGAGGTCCTCTTGCCTCGACGGGAGAGGACTAGTCGGACCGGTGATCGAAGTCGCTTCCGGGGCCGATCACCGGCCCTGCTAACGTCGAAGAGCAGCCGCTTTCCGGGTCGGTCGAGCTTTCCGCTCCCACCGGGACAGACCTGTTCCTCGCTCGGATGCGGCCGCTCATCGATATATGACGCAAGTGTGAGGACGATACGTGACGAATAGAGAACGAGTAGCGATCATCGGCGCCGGCCCCTCGGGCATGGCACAGCTGCGGGCCTTCGAATCCGCAGCCCGCGCGGGGGCGGAGATCCCTGAGCTGGTCTGCTTCGAGAAGCAGGCCGACTGGGGCGGACAGTGGAACTACACCTGGCGCACAGGACTCGATGAGTTCGGGGAACCCGTGCATTCGAGCATGTACCGGAACCTGTGGTCGAACGGCCCGAAGGAGGCGTTGGAGTTCGCCGACTACAGCTTCGACGAGCACTTCGGCCGTCCCATCTCCTCGTACCCGCCGCGCCCCGTGCTGTGGGACTACATCGCCGGACGCCTGGAGAAGAGCGATGTGCGGGAGCTGATCCGCTTCCAGACCGTGGTGCGCTGGATCGAGTTCGACGAGGAGCGCGAGGTCTTCACCCTCACCAGTGAGGATCTGCCGAGCGGCCGGTCGCACGTCGAGGAGTTCGATCGCGTCATCGTCGCCACCGGGCACTTCTCCTTCCCGAACGTGCCGGACTTCCCCGGGATCGAGACCTTCCCCGGCTACATCAGCCACGCCCACGACTTCCGAGGCGCAGAGGCCTTCGCAGATCGCGATGTGCTCGTGATCGGGTCGAGCTACTCGGCGGAGGACATCGGCAGCCAGGCGTTCAAGATGGGTGCCCGTTCGGTCACGGCGAGCTTCCGTTCGGCACCGATGGGCTATGACTGGCCCGAAGGCATCGAGGAGCGTCCGGTCGTCGAGCGCTTCGAGGGCAGCACGGCATTCTTCGCCGACGGGACCTCGAAGCATGTCGACGCGGTCATCCTGTGTACGGGATATCTGCACAAGTACCCGTTCCTGCCCGATGACCTGGCCCTGTCGTCGCCCAACAACGTCTACCCCGAAGGGCTGTACCGGGGTGTCGTGTGGCAGGGGAATCCGCGTCTGACCTACCTGGGCGCGCAGGACCAGTGGTTCACGTTCAACATGTTCGACGTGCAGGCGTGGTACGTGCGCGACCTCATCCTCGGCCGTCTCGAACTGCCCGACGAGCAGGAGCGCGCGGCCTCCATCGCCGAGTGGCGCGCCCGTTTCGCTCAGATCGACTCGGCCGCGGCGGAGATCCGCTTCCAGGCCGACTACATCCGTGATCTCCTCCAGCTCACCGACTACCCGGAGTTCGACATCGACCGGGTCGTGGAGATCTTCCTCGCGTGGAAGCACGACAAGAAGGAAGACATCGTGGGCTATCGCGACCGCACTTACGAGTCGGTCATGACGGGCACGATCGCCGTCGTGCACCACACGCCGTGGCTCGAAGAGCTCGACGATTCGCTCGAGCGCTATCTCGACGTCGATCCGGACGCCACCGAGACGACACGGATCATCGCGGGTCAGCCGCGTGATGATGACCGCGAGGCGCTCGCCGCAGTCTGAGCCTCTCGGTCTATGCCCCTTCCCTCCGTCTGTGGAGGGGAGGGGCATCGTCACGCGGTGTCGCGCGTGCCCCGAAACCGGCCGACCCAGACCACGAAGGCGGCGGTGGCGATGATGATCGCGGCGATCAGCAGCACCCAGAGCGCCACGCCCCCGTAGCCGCCGTTGAGGTGGGGATTCAGGAACGGATACGGATACCACCATGGTTCGCCTGTCGCGGGCGCGATCACGAGGTTCGCCCGGATCAGCGTGTAGGCGACCCACACGATCGGGAAGATCGCGGCGATCCCGACCGCACTCCAGCCGAGCGCCCGACGGCGAGGCGCGAAGAGCAGGTCGACGAGCATGATGACCGGGATGACCACGTGCAGCACCTCGTTCGACCAGAGGACGGTCGAGCCCTGGGGCAGCTCGATCCCGCGCAGCAGCGTGTTGTAGACGACGCCGGTGACGATCATGTAGGTGCTGGCGCACACCAGGAGCACCGCCAGCCACCGCGGTTCGGCCGACGTGGTCTTCCGGTTCGCGAGAGCCCAGATGCCGCCGATGGCGAGGACCACGGCCGCCAGCACGTTGGAGAGGATCGTGAAGAAGCTGAAGAAGTTCGCCACGACCGTGGGCAGATGCGAGCCCCACGCGGTCTCCGAGCTGAGGGCGATCTCGAGAGTGCGCACCAGCTGGGCGACGATCGCCGCCACGGCCAGAACCGATGCTGCCAGTCGTACGTAGGGCCACCAGGTCGTCATTTCGCCTCCGAGCGAAACTGTAGCGTCACTCGCGGGCCGCGGCGGTGGGGGGCGATGACTCAGGCGCGTCGCCGCCACCGCAGACGCGTGATCAGCACGCCCAGCAGACAGAGCGCGCCGCCGAGGAACATCAGCGGCGTCGGCACCTCCCCCAGGATCGCCCACGACATCAGGATCGCGATTGCCGGCACGACATAGGTGGTGGCCGACGTCTGCCCCGCAGTGCTGCGCTGCAGAACGTACGCCCACGTCGTGAAAGCGATCGCCGTGGGGAAGATGCCGAGGTAGACGACCCAGAGCGTCGCATCGAGCGGTGCCGTCTGGAGCGAGCCGATGAGGTTGCCGATCCAGGGCAGCAGCGCGACGGTGCCGACCCCCGCGCCGAGCCACGTGAGGGTGGTGGCGTCGACACCCGAGGTGAGCAGACGCTTCTGCACGAGCGTGCAGCCTGCGTACATGACAGCGGCGAGGAGGGCGAGCAGGAGTCCCGTGATGTCGGGGCCGGCGCCGGAGGTGGAGTTCATGCCGATGAGCACGACCCCGAGGAAGGCGATGGGTGCGCCGATCACGAGCGGCTTCGGGAATCCCTCACGCAGGAACAGTCCGCTGAACACCACGACCATGAGGGGTGCGAGGTTAACGACCATCGCAGCGGTGCCCGCATCGAGGGTCAGTTCCGCGCTGTTGAGCGCGAGGTTGTAGACGCAGAACCAGCCGATGCCCCAGACCGCGATGAGCAGCCAGTGGCGTCGGGCGGGGATGCGGATGCCGTGTCGGATCGCGATGATCGTCAGCACGGCCGTGCCGACGGCCATGCGGAGCAGCGCCAGAGCGCCCGGGTCGTAGTGCGGACCCGCTCCGCGGATGCCGATGAACGCCGACGCCCACAGCACCACTGTGACCAGTGCGGCGGCGAGGACGAGCGCACCCTGCTTCTTCGGCGTCCCGGGGTTCGCGGGCATCCGGGGCTTCTCGGGTGCTCCGTCGTCGGCACGGATCCCGTCGGAGGTGATCTCGGGGTCGCCGGATGCGGCTGCTGGCATCCTCCGATCCTGGCAGGGGTGTCCGACATCGAGCGAGCCGCGCGAGTGCCATCCCCCGTCGTATTTCGGACGACGACCGCTCCGGTCGCGATATTCCATCTTCAACGGCCGCCGAGGCTGTCATATCGCGACCGGAGCGGTCGAGCGGCCGGAGGGTCGTCGAGGAACCCTTCGATAGGATGGGACGGCCCGAAGAGGGCCAGCTCATCGGCCGGTGCAAACCCGGCGAAAGCCAGGGGGTTACCCATGCCAGGAATCGTTATCGTCGGCGTGCAGTGGGGCGACGAAGGAAAGGGCAAGGCCACCGATCTGCTCGGTGAGCGCACCGACTGGGTGGTGAAGTTCAACGGCGGCAACAACGCCGGACACACCGTCGTCGTCGGCGACGAGAAGTACGCGCTGCACCTGCTGCCCTCCGGCATCCTGTCGCCCGGCGTCACTCCGGTGATCGGCAACGGCGTGGTCATCGACCTCGAGGTGCTGTTCTCCGAGCTGGAGGCGCTCGCCGCCCGTGGCATCGACGTCTCGCGGCTGAAGGTCAGCGCCAACGCGCACATCATCACGCAGTACCACCGCACGCTCGACAAGGTGACGGAGCGGTTCCTCGGCAAGCGCAACATCGGCACGACCGGCCGCGGCATCGGCCCTGCGTACGCCGACAAGATCAACCGTGTCGGCATCCGGGTGCAGGATCTGTTCGACGAGAACATCCTGCGCCAGAAGGTCGAGGGCGCTCTCGACCAGAAGAACCACCTGCTGGTGAAGGTCTTCAACCGCCGTGCGGTCACGTGCGACGAGATCGTGGAAGACCTGCTCTCCTACGCCGAGCGGCTGCGGCCGATGTTCGCCGACACGGGCTACCTGATCGCCGAGGCGCTCGACCGCGATGAGGTCGTGGTGTTCGAGGGTGGTCAGGCCACGATGCTCGACATCGACCACGGCACCTACCCGTTCGTGACCTCGTCTTCGGCGACAGCAGGAGGAGCGGCGACGGGCTCCGGCGTCGGTCCCGGTGCGCTCGACCGCATCGTCGGCATCGTCAAGGCCTACACGACCCGCGTGGGCTCGGGTCCGTTCCCGACCGAGCTGTTCGACGAGCAGGGCGAGTGGCTGCGCAAGCAGGGCTTCGAGTTCGGCACCACGACCGGCCGCCCGCGCCGGGTGGGCTGGTACGACGCCCCCATCACGCGCTACGCCACGCGCATCAACGGCATCACCGACCTCGTGCTCACCAAGCTCGACATCCTCACGGGCCTGGAGCAGATCCCCGTGTGCGTCGCCTACGACGTCGATGGCGAGCGATTCGACGAGGTGCCGGTCAACCAGACCGACTTCCACCACGCGAAGCCGATCCTGGAGTACTTCCCCGGCTGGAGTGAGGACATCTCGGTCGCTCGGACCTTCGAGGACCTGCCGCAGACGGCGCAGGACTACGTGCTGGCGCTCGAGAGGATGAGCAACACGCGCATCTCGGTGATCGGTGTCGGCCCGGAGCGCGACCAGGTCATCGTCCGTCACGACCTGCTCGACTGATCCGCACCCGATGACGCGCTTCTGGCTCGGCGGCTACGGCCCCGCGATGGACGGTTCGGCCGAGGGCATCGGCCTGCTCGCGGGGGACGAGGGCCGCGAGGCATCCACCCTCGCCTACCGTGGCACTGCGGTGGAGGTTCCGTCGCCGTCCTGGCTGGCGCAGCATCCGACCCTCGACATCGTCTACGCGGCACTGGAGGGTGACTCCGCGGTGCAGGCGTTCGTCCGTGCGGGTGAGGGTGTGCTGGCCCCGCTGGGTGCGCCCGCGACGGTCGGCCAGTACGTGTGTCATGTGGCGGTCGCCCCGGACGGCTCGGCGCTGATCGCCAGCTGCTACGGCGACGGTCGTGTCGTGAGACTCGGGCTGGACGCGGAAGGGCGCATCGTCCCCGCGAAGGCGGATGCGGCGGCGGCACTCCGCGCGGCCCTGTTCGGGGACGACGCGGATCCCGATGCTCCCGCTCCCACCCCTCCCGGAGACGGCGTCGCGGCGGTGGACCCGTACGGCATGGGCGGCGACCGTGTCTCGCATGCGCACGCCGCGGTGTTCCTCCCCGACGGACGCGTCGCCACGACCGACCTCGGGTTCGACCTCGTGCGGTTCTGGCGGCAGAGCGGCAGCGGGCTGGTGCTCGACCACGAGGTGGTTCTGCCTCTCGGCACCGGACCGCGGCACATGGTGCTGCACCCCAGCGGGTACCTGCACGTGGTCACCGAGTACTCGTGCGAGGTGTTCACGCTCGCGCGCGCGGCCGACGGCACCTGGAGCGTCGTGTCGGTGACGCTGACGAGCCCGATCGCCGAAGTGGGCACAGACTTCCCCGCCGAGCTCGCCCGCACTCGCGACGGGCAGTTCCTCTACACGGCCCTGCGTGGAAGCAACACGATCGCGGCGTTGCGGGTGCGCGGCGGAGGCGAGGCCTTGGAGTCGGTGGCACTCGCCGATTCGGGCGTCGACTGGCCGCGTCACCACCTCGTCCACGAGGGCAAGATGCTCGTCGCGGGGCAGCGCTCCGACACCATCACTCTGATCGACCTCGACGAGCGCACGGGCGCGCCGCTCGGTATCCGCCACGAAGCGCAGGTCCCGACGCCGACGCACTTCCTTCCGGTGCGCTGAGGCATCGCGAGATCCGTTCTTGACCTCAACCTCACTTGAGGTTCTACTGTCGTCATCATGACTTCGGAGACCGAGCAGGCGGCGACGCCGGATGCGGCCGCAGCTCGCATCATGAGCAGCCAATACGTGTGGATCACGATCGGCGCGTGCGCGCTCGTGTTCCTGGGGGCGTTCGAGTCCCTGGCGGTCACGACGGTGATGCCGACCGTGAGTGCCGACCTCGGCGGCGAACGGCTATACGCGCTGGCGTTCGCCGGTCCTCTCGCCACCGGGGTCATCGGCATGGTGATCGCGGGAAACTGGGCCGATCGTCGGGGGCCGGTCGCCCCGCTGTACACCGCGGTCGCGATGTTCATCGTGGGGCTGCTCATCGCCGGTCTCGCCCCGAGCATGGAGGTCCTCGTCGCCGGCCGGTTCGCGCAGGGTCTCGGCAGCGGCGGCCTGATGGTGGCACTGTACGTCGTCGTCGCCCGGGTCTACCCGCAGGAGCTGCACCCCGCGATCTTCGCCGGATTCGCGGCTGCGTGGGTCATCCCCTCGCTGATCGGACCAACGGTCGCGGGAGCCGTGACCGAGCTCTGGAGCTGGCACTGGGTCTTCCTCGGTGTGGTGATCCTGGTGCTCGTGGCGCTGCTGATGGTGATTCCAGCCCTTCGCGGTCTCTCGAGCGACGGCGATGCGACGACACCGTGGGCGTACGGCCGCCTCGGTTGGTCGATTCTGGCGGCGGCCGCGGTGCTGACGCTGAACCTGGTCGGCGACATCCCCGGTGTCGGCCCGGTACTGGCGGTCGTCGCTGTGATCGTCGCCCTGATCGCGGTTCGCCCGCTGGTTCCCCGCGGAACCTTCCGCGCGCACCGGGGGCTGCCCTCGGTCATCCTCGTCCGCGGGCTCGCAGCTGCCGCGTTCTTCGGCGCGCAGATCTACCTGCCGTACCTGCTCACCGGTCGCTATGACCTGTCGCCGACCCTCGCGGGGCTCGCCCTGACCGGAGGTGCGCTCTCGTGGTCGGTCGCGGCGACGGTCCAGGGGCGGATGGGCGTTCGCCTCTCGAGCGTGACGGCGGTGCGCATCGGCACGATCCTGGTCTTCGTCGGCATCGTGCTGACCGTCGCGATCACAGCCATCAGGGCGGACGCCGCACTGCTCGCCGTCGCCTGGATCGTGGCGGGTCTGGGGATGGGGCTCATGAGCCCACGTACCAGCGCGCTGACGCTCGCGATGTCGACACCGGAGAATCAAGGCTTCAACAGCGGCGCGATGACGGTCGCCGATTCGTTCGGCAGTGCCATGGCGCTCGCCATCACGGGGACGCTGTTCACGGCGTTGGCCACCGCGGACCCGTTCCTGGGAGTGTTCGCCCTGGCTGCGGTGATCGCGATCGCGGCGGCGGTGCTCGCTCCACGGGTGAGCGCGGCCGTTGAACGGCTCGGGACACCGCCAGGGGGAGAAGCGTGAGCGGGGAAGCGGGCAGCGCGGAGGCGGGCAGCGCGGAGGCGACGGAGCGGGGCACCATGCTCGCGGTCGTGCAGCGCGACTTCGGAGAGGCCGGGGTGCTGAGAGCCGAGGAGGTGGCCGTGCCCATTCCCGCCGAGGGCGAGGTGCGGATCCGGGTCGCCGCGGCGGGTGTGCATGCCGTCGACACCGACATCCGTCGAGGCACCGCACCGGCGTCGATGCCGAAGCCGACACTTCCGATGACGCCGGGGCGCGAGGTCGCCGGGTTCGTCGACGCCGTAGGGCCCGGGGTCGACGCGGCCCTCCTCGGAACGCGCGTGGTCGCCCACCTCGGCTTCCGCAGCGGCGGATACGCCGAGTTCGCGCTCGCGTCCGCGCAGTCTCTGCACTCTGTCGACGCCGGAGCATCCTTCTCCCAAGCGGTCGCGACCATCGGTACCGGTCGAACGGCCCAGCTCGTCTGGGAATCCGCGAACATCCGCCCAGACGACGTCGTCCTCATCCCCGGTGCATCGGGCGGCCTGGGAAGTCAGCTCGTCCAGCTGGCGCTTTCGGTCGGGGCGACTGTCGTCGCCCTCTACGGCGGCGAGGTGAAGCGCCCTGTGGTGGAGCGGCTCGCGCACGGTGAGAGGTTCGCCGACGGCCGGCTGCTGCCGCTCGACGTGACGGTCGAGACGTGGCCGGAGCAGATGGCCGAACGTCTCGACGGCGCGCAGCCGTCGGTTCTGATCGATGGGGTCGGAGGTGCGACGGGCCGGACGGCACTCGAGACTCTCGCCAGCGGTGCCCGCGTCGTGATCATCGGATGGTCGAGTGGAGAGGCGCTCCGGCTCGACACCGACGACATCCTGCAGCGCTCCCTCACGGTCGCCGTCCCGCTCGGGCGGTCCATCGCCGACCTGCGTGCTCTCGAGTCCAGAGCGCTCGCCGCGCTGGCGGAAGGCCGCACGGCTCCGCCTGTGGACGAGTATCGCCTCGAGGATGCCGCCGCCGCCCACGAAGCCATCGAACGGCGCCGGCAGCGAGGGAAGGTCGTGCTGGTGCCGTCTCCGCGGTGACCTCGCCGCGGGGGAGAGGCGAACGGAGCCGCACGGGCGCAGTTCACCTCGGAAGCCTGAGCAGCAGCGCCGCGTTGTGACCCCCGAAGCCGAACGATGTCGACAGCACTGTGCGGACCGGATGCCGTCGCTCCTGGTCGCGCACGAAGTCCCAGCCCTCCGCGTCGGGGTCGGTCAGGTTGATCGTCGGAGGCAGCACCTGGTCGCGCAGGGTCATCGCAGCGATCGCTGTCTCGACGACGCCTGCTGCGCCGAGCAGATGCCCGGTGGTGGACTTCGTCGCCGTGAGCGGAACCGACGGTGCCCTCGCTCCCAGCGCCTGCTCGAGTGCGATGAGCTCGGCCGCGTCGCCGAGCACCGTGCCCGTGCCGTGGGTGTTGACATGATCGACTGCGGATGCGGTCGTGCGGGCATCGGCGAGACAGGCGTTGATCGCCCTGGTCGCTCCCGCGGCGGCCGGATCCGGTGCCGTGGCGTGGTGGGCGTCGCTGGTCGCACCGAACCCGGCGACCGTCGCGAGAGGGCGTGCGCCGCGTTCGTCGGCGAGGTCTGCGGCCTCGAGCAGAACCGCGGCGGCGCCCTGGGCCATGACGAAACCGCTCCGCGCACGGTCGAAGGGGCGGGAGGCCGATGAGGGGTCATCGCCGAATCCGGTGACGACCGAGCGCAGGTTCGCATGCGCCGCGAGATGCAGCGGACCGAGGCAGTCGTCCATCCCGACGACCAGCACCGCATCGGCGTATCCGTGACGGATGCGCCGTAGGCCTTCGCCGATCGCGATGGCGCCGCTCGCGCATGCCGCTGTGACGGCGTGGGTCTGTCCGAGGAATCCGTATCGACGGCTGAGGATCCCGGCGACGGCATCCGCGGTTCCATAGACGGCGAGGCTCGGCGGCACCCGGCGCCGACCGGCCTCTCGCAACGTGCCGGCTGCCTCCGTCACCGCGTCGACCGGCCCTGATCCCGTGGCGATGATCACCTGCGCGGCATCCGCGTTCCACGGCAGGTCACCTGTGCCCGCATCATCCATCGCCTCATCAGCGGCGGTGATCGCCCACTGCTGCATCGGAGTGAGGTGGCGGACGAGTGGTGTCGGCAGGTCGGCGGGGGCGGTGAACCCGCCGACGACTCCGCAGACCTGCACCGGCCCGGAACCTTCGAGCTCAGGCGGAAGCCGCGTGATGCCGCTTCGTCCGGCGCGGACTGACGCCCACATGCTCGGCGCGGTGAGACCACTCGGGGTGATGGCGCCGATCCCGGTGACGACGACAGACCTCTCGACGCTCACGATGGCCTCCGCCCGAACGCCACGAGATCGGCGACCGCGGTGCGACGAATCTTGCCGCCGGAGGTTCGTGGGAACTCCGGTAGGCGGTGCCAGCGGCGTGGCACGGATGCCGGAGGGAGTCGGTCCCTCGCCCACGTGCGCAATGTCGCTGCCGGTGGCGCATCGCCTTCGACGACCAGGGTGATCCGCGTGCCGAGGTGATCGTCACTCTCGGCGATCACGCAGATGTCGCCGAGGCCCGGCATCCCGTCGAATGCACGTTCCACTTCGTCGAGGGCGACGGTATGCCCGCCGGTGGTGACGACATCTCCGCTTCTGCCGGCGAACGAGAAGTCCCGGCCACGCAGCCGCCCCTGATCGTGCACGCTCGCCCAGCCGTCGGCATCCGTCAACGACGCGGAAGTCGTTCCCGGCAGGTAGCCGGTCGAGCACGAGGGGGAGCGCACCCAGAGCGTGCCGAGCTCGCCGGGTGCCAGATCATCGCCGTCGTCGTCGCGCACCCGGGCTTCCACCTGCGGGTAGAGCCGGATGCGTCCGTCGCCGGCGCGGTCGTCGCCGATGAAGCCGAGTTCGCCGGTGCCGAAGTAACTGAGCGTCCGGGTGCGGGGGAGTGCGTCGGACACTCTGGCTCGAGCCGACGCCGAGAGCGCGGCGCCTCCCGTGACGATCAGCTCGATGCCGTCGTACCTTCCCGGGTTGCGCCTCGCGGCGTCGGCGAGGGTGGCAGCCGCCGCCGGAACAGTGACCACTCGCGTGATGCGTTCGTCCCGCGCGCGGGGGGTGAGCCACAGGTCGTCGAGACGGTCGGCGACGTGCAGCTCGCCGCCGGAGGCGAGAACCTCGAACAGTGTGTAGAGAGTCAGGCTGTACGACATCGGGCCCGGTGCGAAGGTCGCGACGCGGTTGCTCGCACCCAGATATGTGCGCGAGACATCGATGTTCGCGGTGTACTGCGCGCGGGTCTTGAGGAAGGGCTTCGGTCGTCCTGTCGTACCGGATGAGGTGAGCAGCAGGAATGGGGCATCGTCGGCAGGATCATCGGGGTCGGCATAGGCGAGTGATCCGGAGTTCTCGAGGTCAGCGAGCCCGAGGATCAGACCCGGCCAGCCGCTCGCATCCAGCGCGGTTCGCAGCGCAGCGACATCAGTGATCACCGCCACCGCGCCGGTGGATGTGATCAGCTGCGTCTGCAGTGACACCGGCCAGTGCGCATCCACGACGCTGAGGATGCGATACCCCGCCTCCATCGCGACGACGGTGCGTGCGGTGTCGAAAGCCCGGCTCAGACAGATGGCGACGACGGGCGGCGGCGTCGAAAGACCGGGTGAATCCGCCCGCGCCGAGTGGGCTGTGAGCAGGCGCTCGAGAGACGCCGAAATCCGCCGCGACTCGGTGTGGAGCTCGCCATAGGTCACGCCGGCATCGTGGTCGACGATGGCCGGCCGAGCGGGGTCTTCGACGGCGACACGGCGCAGCATCGGGGAGAAGGACGTGATGGCTCCTGGGGCGGGTTTGCGTGGAGAGGATGGCGTCCCTATTCTAATGAACACCGTTCAAGTGAACGGTGTTCAGGAGGATTCATGACAACGTCGCGCGCCACAGACGCCAGCGCATCGCTCGGACGCATCGCGGTGTTCGCCGCCCTGATCATCGTGCTCGGCGCGGTGATCGTGCCTCTGCCCGCCGGGGTGCCCATCACCGCGCAGACCCTCGGTGTCATGCTCGCAGGGCTCGTGCTGGGTCCGCGCCTCGCGCCTCTCGCCATCCTCCTCGTGCTCGTGCTCGCCGCCGTCGGGCTGCCCGTGTTGGCGGGCGGTCGTGGAGGACTCGGAGTGTTCGTCGGCCCGAGCGCCGGGTACCTCATCGGTTGGATCGCCGGCGTCGTCGTGATCGGCCTGCTCATGCGCACGGGGCGCTTCACCTGGTGGCGCTCCGCGATCGCGGCACTGGTCGGCGGTGTGTTCGTCGTCTACGCGTTCGGCATCCCCGTGCAGGCTCTCGTGACCGGCGTGCCCCTCGGACCCACGGCGCTGTCGAGCCTCGCGTTCCTGCCCGGCGATCTGATCAAGGTGACCGCGGCCACGCTCGTCGTCGTCGCGCTCCGGCGCGCCTACCCGCGGGCCTTCGCCGACGGTGTGCGGGTGCGGGAGCCTGCGAGAGCGGTGGCGTAGGCGTCACCGCCGCGGACTGGCCGCTCGCGGAGGGGTGAAGGCTCCGACCCCGACGGCCTCGCGCTGACGACGTCGACGACGTTCGAGCAGCCCGGTGCGGCCGGGTGGCTCAGGCGTCTGACCCGCACGCTCCCCGACGGTGGGGCAGCAGGCGCACCTGCGACGGCCAAGACCACCAGCACCTATTACGGCGATATCAACAGCGCCCCGGCGGTGTGCGGCCTTCCGGCGGGGACCAAACAGTTCGGTCTCCTCAAGTCCACGACGGGACCGACCCCGGCAACGGGCACGCCGATCACCACGGAGTACGCGTATGACGCGTGGGGTCGCACGGTGGGGACGAAGACCAGCGGCGACACAGCGTGGTCGTGCACCGGGTACGACGGCCGGGGCAAGGTGGTCTCCACGACGGTCGCCGGCCCTTCGGGCGTGGCGACGATCTCGAGCACGACAACGGAGTCGAGACGGGTGACGAACGGTGGATACACCACCGTCACGAGCGGGGTAGCGGTCGCAGGGTCGCCGAACGGCTCGACCATCACGACCGTCTCAGACCTGCTCGGTCGGGTCGTGAGCTACACGGACGTGTGGGGCACGGTGACCACGCCCACATACGATCCCGCTTCCGGGCGTGTGACGCAGATCTCGACGACCCCAGCCAATGGTGCGGCATCGGTGACGGCGTACACGTATGACGCCGACGGCAAGGTGAAGACGGTCACGGTCGATGGGCAGCAGCTCGCGTCGGTGACGTATGACGCTTTGCAGCGGTTGAAGCAGATCGCGTATCCGGATGGTTCGGCGTTGAACAGCGTCAGCCGTGATGCGGCGGAGCGGGTGATCGGCCAGGAGTGGCTGGTCGGCGGTCAGGTCGTGTCGGACGCCGTTGTGCGTTCGCAGTCGGGCCGTGTGGTGAAGCAGCAATCGTCGACGGGTTCGACGTCGTATTCGTCGACGTACGGGTATGACACCGCGGGGCGGCTGGTGTCGGCGACCATTCCTGGGCACAAGCTCACCTATGGGTTCGGGTCGTCGGGTGGGTGTGGTCCGAATGCGGCGGCGGGCATGTCCGGCAACCGGACGGGTTCGACGGATGTGTGGACGGCGCCGGGTCAGGCGGCCGTGACCACCACGACGACGTCCTGTTTCGACTGGGCGGACAGGCTACTGTCCTCGACAGTCACGGGGGCGGTCCCGGGTGCGACGACTGTCGCGGATGGTCTGTCGGCGTCGGAGATCGTGTACGACGGGCGGGGGAACACGGTTCGTCTGGGTGACATGCAGTTCTCGTACGATGCCGCGAACCGGCACATCGGGACGACGTATGACGATGGGACGACGGTGCGGATCGTGCGGGACGCGACCGGGCGCATGGCATCGCGGACGATCGATCCGGCGGGTGCGGAGCCGGCGGTGACGACGAGCTACCTGTATGCGGCGGGTGGTGATGCGGCGTGGGGGCAGAGGTCTGGTGCGGGTTTGACGCGGAGTGTGGGCCTGCCGGGTGGGGTGTCGTGGACGAACCAGGCGGGGGAGGTGACGTGGTCGTTCCCCGGGTTGGGTGGGCACGGCTTGGTGACGCGCACCGGCACGACGACAAGCGGGTTGTTGTTGTGGGATCCGTTCGGTCAGCCGGTGGACCCGGTCACGTTCGCGATCGGGACGGTCGCGTCGGATGGCACCGGGCAGGTCGCGGGGAACACCCTCTGGCATCAGGGGGCGTTGAAGCCCGCGGAGTCGGCGGGTTCGGCGCTGGTGGTGGAGATGGGGGTGCGGTTGTATGTCCCCGCTCTCGGGCGGTTCCTGCAGGTCGACCCGATCGAAGGTGGAAGTCACAATGACTACGTCTGGCCAGCCGACCCGATCGCTATGCATGATCTCAGCGGCGAGGCAATCCCGATTCTGCTTGGACTGGTTGCTGTGGTCGCCAGCCCGGCGTTTCTCATCGGGGCAACGCTCGTCATCGCCGGAATCCTCGTCGTCAGCAACCCTTGGGTGCAGGAGCAGGTTGGCTACTTCGCTCGACAACTCACTACGGCAAGCGTCGTGCTGACGATGGCGGTTCCGTTGGCCATCGGTGGGATCATGCAGATGGCACACCGTAAGAAGACACCGTCTCGAAATGGCGAGCGGACAGGGCATGGTGAGCGGAAACAAGGGCCGGCGCCCCCCAAGCATCAAAACGCGCAGTCGCATGGAGGACGCGGCAACTTGCCGCCAAACCCGAACAAGCGAAACAACATGATTGTCTTCGGCGGCGGCCGTGTTGCTACAGCATTCTGAGGAGGACGTATGGATTGGTCGGAGGAGGTCAAGCACGCTCGTGAAGCATCCGACTATCGGAGTGTCGCTGCAGCCATTAAACGAGGTGTTGACGAAGTTGGGTCGGACCATGCGGCCGTGCTTCTAGAATCAGAGTTCTCGGTCGAGGGGCTGAAGAGCATCCACGACGCAGAAACCGACGCGGACGCGGTCTACCTGCTCGGCGTCGAGCTTTGGGGTCACTCGGTCGGTCAGCTGGAGGCTGTGGTCGCCCTGCGGGAGGCGGAGTCGCTTGGCTCTGAAGAGGCCGTTGCGTTTCTTGGCGACGTTCTCAGTTCTTTCGGCGCTCACGAGGAAGCGATTGGCTTCCTCAGACGAGCACGTGATCGACGGTACGGGAATCGCGCTTGGGTGGCGGGCCTGCTGGGCGCGTCCTTGTATGAGCTCGGCGAAACGGGGGATGAAGTCGAAGAACTGCTTCGCGAGGGTGCCGAGGTTTTCGCCGACTTCGGCGTGGACTATGCCAAAGCGCTTCGCGCGCGAGGCGCGGATGACGAGGCCGCCGTCGTGCTACGTCCGCTCGTCGCCGACGGGGTTTATGGAGCAGCGCTTCAACTGGGCAATCTCCTCAGCGATAATTCTGATATTGAAGGCGCAGTCGAGGCCTATCTAAAGGGGGTTGAGTCTAAAGATGGTCATAGCGCACTCAACCTTGCGATTCTATATCACGAGGAGGGCCAAGACGCCGACTCTCGGTACTACAAGCTCGTCGCGCGAGACTTGGGGGATATGACCGAATGGTCCGATGAATAGTCGACGTTTGTGGAACGGAATGGATTGGTGAAGTAGTTGAAGAGCGACTTAGGTGCCTTAGCGTCGTGGATGTATCGCGATCGTTTGCGACCTACTTGGCGCAGCGTTCGAGTCAGTTGCCCGTGACCAATCCCAAGGCGATGCGCGCGATCAAGAAGAGGTCCCGCTGATGCTGCGAGAGTTCGTGGTCACATACTTCAAACGCGTTTTGATGATCTTTCCTATCGTCGCCGTTGTGACGCTCATTCCTTCGTATCCACTTGACGCGAAAGTGGTTAGCATACTGGCGTTCTTTGTCATCTTGCTGATACCTCTGCTCGTGGAACTCGCGCCCACCAAAATGCGCGCGCAGCAGGAGATTGACGCTGCCTCGGTAGATGACATCTCTGACCCCACGTCGAGGAAGGCGCGTCGAATCGAGTCTCGAAGCGCGATGGTCGTTGATTCTCGGTACTGTCGGGTGTGCGGCTACGACCCGGGTGATCCGCCCCCGTGGGGTGAATATGGACGGTTCGCGAGTTTCGACATATGTCCGTGCTGCAATGTTGAATGGGGGTATGAGGATTCGACGTTTGAGTCAACGGCGAAGTATCGTGCCAGATGGATCAACAATGGCGCAAAATGGGCGAGCCGAAATCAAACTCCAGACGATCTATCGGTAGAGGAGCGGCTGGAGCGGTCCAGGTTGAGGAAATAGCGAGATGTTCGTACCTGGTCGCGTCGGTGGATTGACCGAGCCATGAGCATGGACACCGTGCCGGGTGCCTTGCTTCCCCCGAAGTCGCGTCGTGTGGTGAAGCAGCAGTCTTCGATGTGGTCGGCATCGTGTTCGTCGACGTATGGGTATGACGCGGCGGGTCGTTTTGTCTCGGCGGTGATTCCGTGGCACGGGCTGTCGTAGGGGTGGGGTTCGTCTGGTGGGTGTGGTCCGAATGCTGCGGCGGGAATGTCGGGAACTGGACGGATGTGACGGACGTGTGGACGGCTCGGGGGCAGGCTGCGACGTCGACGTCGTATTGCTATGACTGGGCGGACCGGTTGTTGTTGTCGTCGGTGACGGGGTTGATCCCCGGTGCGACTAGGGTTTCGGGTTACCGCTGCTGTGGACGGTGGATGACGCCCTGCGTGATTCCACGGATGATGATGCAGGCCATCAAGGCGGCGGCGATGAGGAACGCCTCGCCCACGATGCTGGACCACATCGTGGCGCGGATCTGCTCCAGTGCTTCGGTTCGCGAGTCGATCTGGGTCGACCATTTGAACGAGATGAAGCTGGCGATCCAGAGCAGCCACCACACGATCAGCCAGCGTGGGGGGGTGCGGCCGATCGCCCGCCAGAGGTCAGAGATGTCCTGGAAGGGGCGCCAGAGGGCGAGGATGGGGAGGAACCAGTCTCCGGCGTGCCAGCCGGCGGCGCGACGGGTGAGTCCCGCAACTTGCAGGGCGACACGGTACTGCCAGGTAGCCCACAGCGCGGCGGCGGCGGTCATCGACAGGGTCGCCAGTGCGTTACCGACAATCCAGGTCCAGTCGTACAGGTGGAGAGTCTCGACGGCCGAGGTGTTCCCATCGAGGTAGCTGGTGAGCGCCGTGATACCCATAGCCTCGACGCCAACGAGCACGAGTGCCAGAACACCGCAGACGATGACCATGACCTGGGTTGCGGTGGCGAGCTTGGTGATCGTCCGCAAAGCGACCTGTTCGCTCCGTGGTGGCAGCCAGCCGGCGCCATTCCACCACCATGTGGCCTCGGTGCCATCCGGTGCCGGATACCAACCAGGCGGCGGGGGAGTGATCGCAGTGCTCATCGGTGGGCATCCTCGGAGATCGTGCGGCTAATAGCGCGCGAAGCGGACCTGCGCGCGGGGCGTCCGCCGCCGATCGAAACAACGAACCACACTCTATGGCCTGCCGCAGCCCCTCCTCGCGCCACGCCGCAGGGAACAACTCACCCGTGACTCGGCGTTGCTCATGAGCGAGACTGGGCCACGTAACCGGCTCACGGAGAGGTGCGACGCATGAATGCTGCGGAGAAGACCGACGAGTACGACCTGATCGTGTTGGGCGGTGGTCCGGTGGGCGAGAACGTCGCCGACCGAGCCGTGCAGGGCGGGCTCACCGCGATCATCGTGGAGAGCGAGCTCGTCGGGGGTGAATGCTCTTACTGGGCATGCATGCCGTCGAAGGCGCTGCTGCGTTCGGCGCAGGCGCTCCGGGCCGCACAGCACGTGGGCGGGTCTTCGCAGGCGGTGACCGGAAAGCTCGACGTGCGGGCCGTGTTCGACCGCCGCGACTCGTTCACCAGCAACTGGTCGGACGACGGCCAGGTGAAGTGGCTCGACTCCGCCGGCATCGACCTCGCTCGGGGCCACGGCCGCATCACGGGTGAGCGCGAAGTGACGGTGACGGATGCCGATGGCGCGGAGCGCGTGCTCACGGCGCGGCACGCTGTCGCCATCAGCACCGGATCGGATGCCGTCATCCCGCCTATCGATGGACTCCGCGATGCCACACCGTGGACGAGCCGGGAGGCCACCAGCGCCGAAGAGCTGCCCGACAGCCTGGCGGTGATCGGCGGAGGGGTTGTGGCCGTCGAGATGGCGACCGCCTATGCCGCACTCGGCTCGAAGGTCACGGTGATCGCCCGCAGCGGTCTGCTCGGCGGGATGGAACCCTTCGCGGGCGAACGTGTCGCCGCGGGCCTCAAGGAGCTCGGTGTCGACGTGCGCACCGGCACGGGCACCACATCCGTGCGCCGCGGCGCGGACGGCGTGACCATCACCCTCGACGGTGGCGAGGAGATCACCGCGACCGAGGTGCTGGCTGCGACGGGTCGCTCGCCCCGAAGCGGTGACATCGGCCTCGACGTCGTGGGCCTGGAACCCGGTCGCTGGATCGACGTCGACGACACGCTCCGCGTCCCCGGATCCGACTGGCTCTACGCGGTCGGCGACGTCAACGGTCGCGTGCTCCTCACCCACCAGGGCAAGTACCAGGCGCGCGCCGCCGGCGATGTGATCGTCGCCCGCGCCAAGGGCGAAGATGTCGACGACGCCCCGTGGGGTCGTCACGTCGCGACCGCCGACCAGGCCGCCGTCCCGCAGGTCACATTCTCGATCCCCGAGGTCGGATCGGTGGGGCTCACCGAGGCTCAGGCGACGAAGGCCGGCATCGCGGTGAAGGCCGTCGACTACGACCTGGGCTGGGTCGCCGGCGCGAGCCTCTACGAAGACGGCTTCGAAGGCCAGGCGCGACTCGTGGTCGACACCGACCGCGACGTCGTGATCGGTGCGACGTTCGTCGGACCCGAGGTGGCGGAACTGGTGCACGCGGCGACCGTGGCGATCGTCGGCGAGGTGCCGATCGCCCGCCTCTGGCACGCGGTGCCGTCGTATCCCACGATCAGCGAGATCTGGCTGCGACTGCTGGAGGGCTACGGCCGCGACTCCGCCTGAGGGAGTTCAGGGCTTGCTCCCGCGATCAGGGGACAATCCGTTCGCTCGGTCATGCCGAACAGGTTCCGGATTGTTTCTCATATTGACGAGCGCGGCGCAACCCTCACCCATGATGTCGCACCCGTCTTATACGCTCATACCCACATCCGAGGAGGCAGGACCATGAAGGCTGTACTCGCAGGAACCGTCATCGCCGAAGCTGACGAGAGCGATCTCGCCCGCATCGAGGGGAACTGGTACTTCCCACCGGCGTCCATCACGCCCGGCGTGCTCGTCGAGAGCCCCACGCCCTACACCTGTCCCTGGAAGGGGGCTGCTCAGTACTACTCGGTGCAGACCGACGGCGAGCTCCACACCGACTACGCGTGGTCGTATCCGAACCCCTACCCCTCCGCCTTCGATCGGGTGGGCAAGGACTTCTCCGGGTTCGTCGCCTTCGATCCGCGCGTCGAGGTCGGCCCGTAGGCATCTGAAGAGCCCCGAAAGTATCAGAAGAGCACAGACTCGTCCGCTCGCACATCGATCGACCGACTGGAGACCAGCCCATGATCGAGTTCCGCAACGTCACCAAGCGCTTCCCCGGCGGCGCCCTCGCCGTCGACGACTTCAGCCTCGTGCTGCCCTCGCGCAAGACCACGGTGTTCGTCGGCTCGTCCGGCTGTGGCAAGACGACTCTGCTCCGCATGATCAACCGCATGGTCGAGCCGACTTCCGGCGAGGTCGAGATCGACGGCGAGAGCGTGCTCCAGGGCGATCCGGTGGCACTGCGCCGACGCATCGGCTACGTGATGCAGAACTCCGGCCTCATGCCGCACTTCACCGTGATCGACAACGTGGCCACCGTGCTGCGGTTGACCGGGGTGAAGAAGGCTGCCGCCCACAAGCGCGCACGGGAGCTGCTCGACACGGTCGGCCTCGACCAGGCACTCGCCGAGCGGTACCCGAGCCAGCTGTCGGGCGGCCAGCAGCAGCGCGTGGGTGTGGCCCGCGGCCTCGCGGCCGACCCGAACATCCTGCTCATGGACGAGCCCTTCGGGGCGGTCGACCCCATCGTGCGAGCCGACCTGCAGCAGGAGACCCTGCGGCTGCAGCGCGAGCTCGACAAGACGGTCGTGTTCGTCACGCACGACATCGACGAGGCGTTCCTGCTCGGCGACCAGGTCGTCATCCTCGACAAGGGCGCCCGCATCGTGCAGGTCGGCAGCCCGAGCGAGATCATCGAGAACCCGGCAGACGATTTCGTCTCGGCGTTCATCGGCGCCGAACGCGGACGCCGTGCTCTGCATCTCAAGCAGACGCCGCACGGCACCGTGGTGGTCGACGGCGAAGGCCGCACGCAGGGGTCGATCATCGATGTGCCTGATGCTGTGACCGATGCGCTCCTGAGCGAGGAGAGCGCGACGAAGGGCGCTCCGTGAACTGGATCGTCGACAATCTCGGCCTCATCCTCGAGCTGACCGCGATCCACCTGCAGCAGAGTGCGATCGCGATCGTGCTCGGCTTCGTGCTGTCGCTGCCGCTCGGGTGGCTCGCCTGGCGCTACCAGCTGGTGAAGGGACCGGTGATCGTCCTCACCGGGCTGCTCTACACGATCCCGTCGCTCGCACTGCTGATCCTCCTCCCGTCCGTCGCCGGGTATCCCGCTCGCAGCCCGATCAACCTCATCATCGGCCTCACGATCTACGCGGTCGCGATCCTCGTGCGGGCGGTGTCCGACGGCCTCGACTCGGTCGACCCCGCCATCCGCCAGTCGGCCACCGCGATGGGATACGGCGGCTTCCGTCGATTCTGGACCGTCGACTTCCCGCTCGCCGGTCCCGTGGTGCTCGCCGGTCTCCGCGTGGCAGCCGTGAGCACCATCTCCCTTGCCACGGTCGGCATCCTCGTCGGAGTGACCAACCTCGGCTACCTCTTCACCAACGGTCTGCAGCGACGCATCCTCGCCGAGGTCTTCGCCGGAGTGATCGCCGTCGTCGTGATCGCCCTCCTCATCGACCTGCTGCTCATGCTCCTGGGCCGCGCCCTCATGCCCTGGACCCGCGCCGCCAAGACGCCGTCCGCGGCGAAGCAGACCGCCGCACTGGGGGCCGCCGCATGAACGTCTTCACGGAAGCCTTCGCCTGGCTCTTCTCCCCCGACCGGTGGGTGGGCACCTACTCGCTGCCGGTCCTGTTCGGCCAGCACATGTACTACACGCTGATCTCGGTGCTGATCGCCGGCGTCATCGCGATACCGCTCGGGTGGCTCATCGGCCACACCGGCAAGGGCCGCGAGATCGCCGTCGCCGTGTCGGGTGCGGCGCGCGCCATCCCGTCGTTCGGCCTGATGGTGCTGCTCGTGCTGATCCTGGGTGTGCTGCGGGTGCCCGAGGCCGCGATCATCACGTTCGTGCTCCTCGCGATCCCCTCCCTCCTCGCCGGGGCCTACACCGGGCTCGAGGCCATCGACCGTCGCGTGCTCGACTCCGCGCGCTCGATGGGCATGACCGAGTGGCAGGTGTTCTGGAAGGTCGAGGTGCCCCTCGGGCTCCCGCTGCTGGTCGGTGGCATCCGCGCGGCCCTGCTGCAGGTGATCGCCACGGTCACCATCGCCGCGTACGTGAACCTCGGCGGCCTCGGTTGGCCGATCATCCAGGGCATTCCCCTGCGCAAGTTCGACCAGGTGCTCGGCGGCGCGATCCTCGTGGCCGTGCTCGCGCTGGTCGTCGACCTGATCTTCGCCCTCCTCCAGCACGCCGCCGTTCCCGCGGGCTTGCGCGCGCCGACCGCGAAGCGCCGCTCCCGCGCGGCCGCCGGCACACCGGCACCGGCCACCGCCTGAAACACACCACAGCCGAAACACGTTCCACAGCCTCACCCCCGTTGTCCCAGAGAAGAGGAAGTCCCCATGTTCACAGCACGGAAGTCACGTCTCGCCCTCGCCGGTGGAGCCGCGCTCGCCGCGGTGCTCGTCCTCGGCGGTTGCGCGAACAGCAACCCGCTCGACGCCCCGAGCGAAGGATCGAGCTCCGGCGACGACACCATCGTCATCGGCTCGCAGGCCTACTACTCGAACGAGATCATCGCCGAGATCTACGCCCAGGCGCTCGAGGGCGCGGGCTTCGACGTCGACCGCCAGTTCAGCATCGGCCAGCGCGACGCCTACATGCCCGACGTCGAGTCCGGTGCGATCGACCTGTTCCCGGAGTACACGGGCAACCTGCTCGAGTACCTCGACAAGGACGCGACCGCCACGAGCCCGGACGACGTGTACGCGGCCCTGAAGGACGCGCTGCCCGACGGCCTGACCGCTCTCGACTACGCCGAAGCCTCCGACCAGGACACCTACACGGTGCTCAAGAGCTTCGCCGAGGAGAACGGCCTCACCACGATCGGCGACCTCTCCAAGGTGACCACCCCGGTCACGATCGGCGCCGCACCGGAGTTCGAGCAGCGCCCCTACGGCCCCGCGAAGGCCAAGGAGGTGTACGGCGTCGACCTCGGCTTCTCCGCGACCGGCCCGACCACGCTGGAGTCCCTGCTCGCCGGTGAGATCCAGGTGGCGGACATCTACTCGGCCGACCCGGCGTTCCAGACCGAGGACATCGTCGCGCTCGAAGACCCGGAGAACATCATCCTGGCCTCGAACGTCGTGCCGATCGCCTCGAGCGACGTCGCCGACGAGATCTCCGACGTGATCAACGCGGTCAGCAAGAAGCTCACCGCGGAAGAGCTCGTCGCCCTCAACGTGCAGAGCACGGTCGACCAGAAGTCGGCGGAGGACATCGCCAAGAAGTGGCTGTCCGACAACGACCTCAGCTGAGTCGCACAGACAGAAGCGCCCGGACCCGCACAGGGTCCGGGCGCTTCGTCGTTGCGGGGGTCAGATCCTGGCGTCCTGCTTCGGCACGAGGACCTGCTTGATGATGATGAGGATCGACGCGGTGACGGGCACGGCGACCAGCGCCCCGAGCAGACCGAGCAGGGTGCCTCCGGCCAGGGCACCGATCACGACCAGCGAACCGGGGACAGACACCGCCTTGTTCATCACCCGCGGGGTGATCACGTACGCCTCGATCTGCATGTAGACGAGGTAGATCGCCGCGAAGACCAGCGCGGCGATCGGGTTGGTGAACAGCGCGAGGCAGGTGCCGAGGATCCAGAACAGCACGGAGCCGACCAGAGGGATCAGCGTGATGCAGAAGGCGATCGCCGCCATCAGCGGCGGGAACGGCAGTCCGAGGAACAGGTACAGGAGGAACGCCAGCGTCGCGTTGCAGAACGCCAGGATCACCATGCCCATCACATATCCGCCCACCGAGTCGGTGATCTGGTCGGCGATGTCTCCGGCGCGAGCGCGGTCGCGGGCTGGAGCGAGACGCAGCATCCCCTGCTTCATGGAAGGAAGCGAGGCGAGGAAGTACAGCGTGAGGACGAGCACGATGATGGCGCCGGAGATGCTGGTGGCGATCGAGGCACCGACGGCGAGGGCGCCGCCGCCGATCGTGGCCAGGTTGCCGAAGTCGGTCAGGAACGACTGCACCTGGGCGACGAGGTCCTGGAACTGATCGCCGAACTGCGCCTCCAGGGTCGCGTAGATGTCGCTGTGTGTGAAGTCCTTGATCATGCCGGGCACGGACTGCACGAAGCTCACGATCTGATCGATCACGACGGGGACGATCATCCAGAGCACCAGGGCGAACACGACGATGAGCGCGAGGATCGTGATGACGACCGAGATGACGCGGGAGAGACCGCGGCGCTCCAGGAAACGCACGGCAGGGTCGAGTCCGAGTGCACCGAACAGCGCCAGTGCGATGTAGATCAGCACCGTGGACAGGTTCGACAGCGCGAGACCGATCACGATCGCGCCCAGGCCACCGAGAGTCACCAGGAACCCGAACACGAACGGACGATCGATGCGCGTCCAGAACGAGCGGCTCGGTGTCGTCGGCTCGATCACGACCGGACGAGGCGAGTCGGCCGCCGACGCGATCACCGCGGCAGCGGAGTCGGATGCGGAGGGCCGACGGCGCCCGGGGGCCGGTGCGGCGGGAGCGGTGGCGGGTGCGTCCTCGTCGTGCGGCGCGGTTTCCGGCGACTCTTCGTTGCTCATGTGCTCACGATAGCGGTGGCCCGGATCGAAACCAGGTTGTCACGCGGCTCTAGAGTAGGGGGCATGACCGCCGCCGAAGACCCGAAGGCCGAACTGCTCCGTCTTCGTGCCACCATCGACAACATCGACGCCGCACTCATCTTCATGCTGGCGGAGCGCTTCCGCGCCACCCAGCAGGTCGGGCATCTGAAAGCGGAGCACGAGATGCCGGCGTCGGATCCGAACCGGGAGGAGCAGCAGGTCGCACGACTGCGTGCACTCGCCGAGGAGGCGCACCTGGATCCGGAGTTCGCGGAGAAGTGGTTCAACTTCGTGGTCGCGGAGGTCATCCGTCACCACACCGAAGCGGCCGAGAGCCGCTGAGAAGGAGGTGCCGGACGGGCGACGGTGTGTGCAGCACTCGCCCGTCCGGAGCTTGAGGTTCATTGACCAACTAAGTTCAATGAATAAACTTAGGGAGAGGCTACGGATCGCGCGGCGATCTGTCAACAGCTCGCAAGGAGCGAGCCTCGGAACGGGAACACATGCTGAGCACGGATGACGGCCTCGACACCCAGGCGTCCGTTCGGCGTGCGAACCTGCGGCGGGCACTGCAGCTGGTCTTCCGGAACCCGGGAACGCAGACGCGAGCGGGCATCGCGCGCTCGACCGGTCTGACCGCCGCCACCGCGTCCTCACTGGTGGCCGAGCTCATCGAGAACCGGCTGATCGTCGAGGGGGAGCAGGCGGCGAGCACCGGCGGCAAGCGGGCGACCACCCTGAGCGTCGACGCGGGTCACCACGTGATCCTTGTGCTGGTGATCCAGCCCCGTCATGCCGACATCGCTCTCGTCGCGCTCGACGGCACCGAGGTGGACGGCCGGCGCGTGAACTACTCCGTGGAGAACCGCGACCGCACCCTCGACGATGCCGTCGCCACCGTGGCAGCGGAGTTCGGCGGTCGACTCCTCGCCGCCGGTGTGCAGCTGCCGGGCACCACCGACGGACGTGTGGTGCTCGAGAGCGTGCAGCTGAAGTGGCAGAACGTGCCCCTCGCGGAGCGGTTCGAGCGGGCGCTCGGTGCGCCGGTGCTGCTGATCAACGACGTCGACGCTGAGGCCATCGCCGAAGCCGGCATGGAGGAGTCGCCGTCCGGCTACCGGCTCTTCATCCACCTCGGTGGCGGCGTCGGTGCGGCCGTCACCCTCGACGGCGAGCTGGCACCGGGGCCCCGCGACCGTGCGGGGGAGATCGGGCACGTGCAGGTCGTGTTCGGCGAGGCGGCCCGTGCGTGCCGATGCGGTCAGCGCGGATGCCTCGAGTCCGCCGCCGCCCTCGGTGCGATGCTGGGCGAGGAGTTCTCCGACGCCATGGACGCGTCCGAGATCCGTGCGCTCGCCGCGCAGGCCGACGAAGAGCAGCTCGACGAGGGCGCACGTGCGCTGGCCAGGGCGGTCAAGCTCATCAGCGCGCTGCTCGATCCGATCGAGGTGGTCATCGGCGGCCCGGCGACGGAACTCGGACCCCGCTTCCTCGAACGCGTTCGCCGCGAGACCGAGTACCCCGCTCGCGGGACCGCCCAGGTGCCGGTGCGCTATGCCGACCCTCGTGCGTCGCTCGCGGCCGGGGCGGCGCAGGCCGCCCTGACCTCGGCCTTGGGTGTGCGGTGGAACCCGGAGCAGCTGCGCGCCGCATCCACGTCGCGCAGCTAGGGCACCCGTTCCGAAAAGGGCAGGGCCGTCGCGACCTCCGGGATGAGGCGGCGACGACCCTGCTGTGGACCCGCGTGCGGTTTACCTAGACGTGATCAGGAAGGTTCGCTCGAGATGCGTTCGGCCCGATCAAGGTCGTCTGATCGAAGAAGTTTCGATGCCTGAAGGATCTCGACACCGAGAAGATGCCCATCTGCATCGAAATCAAGGATGATCTCCCCCACTCCGTGAGGGTTTCGAATCTCCGGTACTTGTGCAACAGATTTCCCCGCTTGCACTTCGTGCCCGACCGTGAGGTAAGCGGCATCCACTTCGGGGTCATATCTGATGTGCATCAGCGGTCACTTCACGCTGCCGGCGGTCAGTCCGCCGACGAGGCGCTTCTCGATGAGCATGAACAGGATGACCACCGGCAGGATCGCGACGATCGAGACGCCGAACACGTACTGCCAGCTGGTCTCGTACTGACCGACGAACTTGGTCAGGGCGACCGACAACGGCTGGTTCTTGTCGGTCGACAGGATCACCAGCGAGGCGGCGAACTCATTCCAGCACGCGACGAACGTGAAGACGATCGCGGTGACGATGCCCGGCCAGACCAGCGGCAGGTTGATCTTGAACAGCACGGTGAAGCGTCCGGCTCCGTCGATCTGCGCGGCCTCGTCGACCTCCTTGGGGATGCCCGCGAAGAAGGAGTGCATGATCCACACCGCGAACGACAGGTTGAACGCCGCGTTGATGAAGATCATCGCCATCCAGGTGTCGCCGAGTCCGAGAACGGTGAACTGGCGGAACAGGCCGGAGGTCAGCACGGCCGGCTGCAGCATCTGTGTGACGATCACGAGGAACAGGAACACCATGCGGCCGGGGAACTTGAAGCGTGCCGTGTAGTACGCCGCCGGAAGTGACACCAGCAGCACGAGCAGCGTCGCGAACACGGCGATGACGATGGTCGAGATCAGGTTGTACGGCAGGGGCGTCTCGGGGGTGGACCACATCGAGATGTAGTTCTCCCAGTGCCACTCGGTCGGCAGGTAGGTGGGATCGACGGACCGGATCTGAGCCTTGGTCTTCACCGAGCCGAAGAACATGATCAGGTACGGCAGCACGAAGATCGCGAGCACCAGGAACCCGGCGACCGTGCGCAGGATCACGCGGGGCAGCGTCACCTGGTCTTCGGTGTAGCGGCGCTTGCGTCCGGGGGTCGGAGGGGTGGTGCGGCGGCCGCGGCCTCCCGCGGTGGTCACGAGCTCGGTCTCGGTCACGGTCATGATCAGACCTCCTTCATGGGCTTGACGATCTTCACGTACGCCGCGACGATCACGATGACGATGAGGAACGCCACCACAGAGAGGGCGCTCGCGACGTCGACCTTCTTCTGCAGCTCGATGTACTTGAAGATCAGGGTCATGATCGTGTCGGCGCCGTAACCCGGGATCGAGCCGGTCATCACCTTCAGGATCGGCAGCGAGTTGAACACGTTGATGATGTTGATGAGGATCGCCACGGCCAGGGCGCTGCGCAGTTGGGGCAGCACGATCGACCAGTAGGTGCGCGCGGGGCCGGCGCCGTCCATCTTCGCGGCTTCGATCGCATCGGCCGGGACCGACTGGAGCCCGGCGAGGATCGTGTACGTGGTGAAGGGAAGCGACACGAAGATCGCGATCACGATCGACCAGGTGAAGGCCGTCGCAGGGTTCTTCGTCCAGCCGTAGCCCACCGCGTCGTCGGAGAGCCCGATGTCGTAGAGGAACTTGTTGAAGATGCCGAAGTACGGTTCGAGGCTGTAGTAGAACACCATGGTCGTCATCACGACGGAGGCGGCCCACGGCACGATCACGGCCATGCGCACGAGCTGACGCCCGGGGAAGGCCTTGTTCAGGATCTGCGCCAGACCGAGCGAGATCACCACCGTGAGGGTCACCACCGCGACCACCCACACGATCGTGCGGAAGAAGATCGGCCAGAACTCGGTGAAGGTGAAGACCGTCACGAAGTTGTCGAAGCCCACCGAGCCCTTGTCGAGGCCGGACAGGGAGATGTCGCGCGTGGAGTTGAAGAACATCACCCCGGCGGGGAACAGCACCACGCCGAAGATGAGAAGCAGCGCCGGTGCGATCCAGGGCAGCGCCTGGAGGAGGTCCTTTCCGCCCGGCCTGCCGCGCGTGGCATCCGAGGTCTTCGGAGTGCGGGGGCGGCTGCTCGCCGCCCCCGCGAGGTTCGAGGACTCTGTCTTCTGGCTCATTCGGGTACCCGAACCTCTCCGATCAGCGGGCTCAGCCCGCGTCGACCTGTGCCTGGATCTCGGTCAGCACGTCCTGCGCCGGCTTCGACTGCAGCTGGCCGAACAGCGACTTGAACGCACCGTCGGCGGCGGACCACTTCGGGTTCGTCGACGGGTAGAACTGCGCGTCGGGCAGCACGTCGAGGAACGGCTTGAGGGCCTCCTCGCCGGAGAGCTGCTCGGCGCCGGACTTGGTGACGGGGAGGAAGCCCTCGGCCTGCACCCACGGCACGTACACGTCTGCCGAGTAGTAGTAGTCGAAGAACTTGGTGATCGCTTCCTTCTTGTCGTCGTCGTTCTGGAACGCCATCAGCTGGTCCATGACGCCGAGCGTGAACGGCGAGCCGTCCTTCGTCGGGATCGGGACGATGGAGTAGTCCAGGTCGGGGTTGTTCTCCTCGATCTGGCCGACCGTCGGCGGGAGGCCGACCTGCATGCCGATCTTGCCCTGGATGAAGATGTCCATCAGCGGGGAGCGCTGGGTGGAGCCGGGGTCGGCCTGGGTCGCGCCGGCGTCGATCATCTTCTTGATCTGCTCGGCTCCGACCAGGTTCTCCGGGGTGTCGATCGTGATCTCCGACGCGTCGCCGAACGATCCGCCGCCGCCCCACAGCCACACGGCGGCCTCGGCCTGAGCCTCTTCCGATCCGAGCGGCATGCCGTATCCGGCGACTCCGCCCCCGAGCGCGGAGACCTTGGTCGCGGCGTCGAGCAGCGAGTCCCAGTCGGTCGGCGCCTCGACACCGGCCTGGGAGAGGAGCGCGTTGTTGACGAACAGGGCGCGAGCCGAGGCGATCAGCGGCAGGGCGTACGCGGTGCCGTCGACCTCGGCGTTCTTGAGGAACGACTCCTGGAAGTCCGAGTAGGTGTCGTCCGAGACGACGTCCTTCGTCGGGTAGAGCAGCTCATCGCCGACGAAACCCGCGAAAGGCCCGCCGTTGTAGATGTCCGGTGCCTCGCCGGCCTGGATCTTGGTGGAGACGACCTTCTCGAGGTTGTCCCACGACTGCACCTCGAGCTTGACCTTGATGTCGGGGTTGGCCTTCTCGAACCCGTCGATCACGGTCTCCCAGTTGGCCTTGGTGCCGTCGGAGTAGCTCGGGACGAGGAGGTCGAGCGTGGTGGATCCTTCCGCGTCGCCGCTGTCGCCGGAAGAACCGCCGAACCCGCACGAAGCGAGCGAGAGCGTGGCGACGGCCGCAATGGCGGCGGCGCCGAACCGCAGTGACTTCTTCATGTGTATTGCATTCCTCACTGTGATGTCCGAACCCTCGGCGGCGGGGCCGCGTCGGGAGGGGGGTGTGGTGCACAGTCGCAAGCACATCACGCGACAGTGCGTGGGTGACCGCTTCGCCGGGAGGCAACCGCGATCGTTCAAGCCGGGGCTCGGGTGGAACTTGTCCGATTATTTGTCAGGAGAACAAACAAATCAAGGTAAAGCTGTTGACGACTCGATTCGACGCCATACTATGATCGAATCAAGCTTGAAACGATCACAAGTATGCAACATATCGCCAGAAAGGCACCTCGATGACTGAATCGCTGCCCGGCGCACACATGCGCGAAGAGCTCAACTCCCAGCCCGAGATGTGGACTCGGGCCGCAGACCTGAAGGCCGAGCAGGCGCTGCTCCCCGCTTCCGGTGCCCGGATCGCCGTCGTGGGCTGCGGTACCTCGTGGTTCATGGCGCAGTCGTACGCGGCGCTGCGCGAGTCCGCCGGCCACGGCGAGACCGACGCGTACGCGGCATCCGAGGCCTTCCTCGACCGCGGGTATGACGCCGTCGTCGCCCTGACCCGCTCAGGGACCACCAGCGAGGTGCTCGAGCTCGTCGAGCGCATCAAGGGGCGCATCCCCACGGTCGGCGTGATCGGAGACCCGGACTCGCCGCTGGTCTCGCTGGTCGACGACGCCGTGCTGCTGCCGTTCGCCGACGAGAAGTCGGTGGTGCAGACCCGTTTCGCCACCACGGCCCTCGCCCTCTTCCGCGCCTCGCTCGGTGAGGACCTCTCCGGCGCCATCGCCGACGCCGAGGCCGTGCTCGCCGAGGACGGCGACGACGAGCTGCGCGACGCGGAGCAGTACACGTTCCTCGGTCGCGGCTGGACCATCGGCCTCGCCCACGAGGCCGCGCTGAAGCTGCGCGAGTCGTCGCAGTCATGGACGGAGGCGTACCCGTCGATGGACTACCGCCACGGTCCGATCGCGATCGCGGCCCCGGGCCGCGTCACCTGGCAGTTCGGCGAGGCGCCCGACGGCCTCTCGGCGCAGGTCGAGGCCACCGGTGCCCGGTTCGAGCAGCGGGCGATCGACCCGCTCGCCGACCTCGTGCGCCTGCACCGCACCGCACTCGACCGGGCCGTCGCCCGAGGCCTCGACCCCGATCAGCCCCGCAACCTCACGCGATCCGTCATCCTGGATGCATGACGCAACCCGCCGCCGGAGCCGACCATGACCCGAGCTGACGGGATGACCGACGTCCCCGACGTCGAGCGGGATGCCGCAGGGGAGAAGCTCGCCGCCGTGCGGACTCTCGGCGGCGGCGCGCCCGTGCTGGCGTTCGACGTGGGCGGCACCGACATCAAGTCGGCCCTGTTCGATGCCGACGGCACGGCTCTCGGGCTGCGCCGCACGCCCACGCCGATCGCCGAGGGCGATCGCACGCAGGTGCTCCTCGACCGCCTCGAGGTGCTGGCGGGAGAGCTCCGCGCCGCGCACCCCGACGTCGTGCCGCAGGCCGTGGGGCTCGTCGTCCCGGGGATCGTCGACGCGGATGCCGGGCTGGGGGTGTTCGCGAGCAATCTCGGATGGCACGACTCCCCGTTGCGCGATCTGGCCGCAGAGCGTCTCGGGCTCCCCGTGGCGTTCGATCACGACGTGCGTGCGGCGAGCTGGGCGGAGCGACGACTCGGCGGTGCGCGTGACTACGCCGATGCGGTGGTGCTCGTGATCGGAACCGGGATCGCGGGCGCCCTGCTCGTCGGGGGCGTCCCGTACACCGCGGGAGGATATGCGGGCGAGATCGGGCACTCCCCGATCGCGGACGGGCCGATCTGCGCGTGCGGCGCTCGCGGCTGCCTGGAAGCCGTCGCCTCGGCCGGAGCCATCGCCCGTCGCTATCAGGAGGCGACGGGAATCTCCCCCGAGGGGGCGAAGGACGTGATCGCGCGCGCGGCGGCGGGCGATGAGACCGCTGCGGAGATCTGGAACTCGGCACTCGACGCTCTGACGATGTCGCTGGCTCAGCTCACCGCCGTCGTGGCGCCGGAGGCCGTGGTGATCGGAGGCGGGCTGTCGCGTGCCGGTGGTGCGCTCTTCGACGAGCTGCGCACGCGCTTGGCCGCGCGGCTCAGCTTCCACCGCATCCCCGCTCTGGTCCCGGCCGAGCTCTCCGGCAACGCGGGTCTGCTGGGTGCCGCGCTTCGAGCTCGGGAGCTCACGTGATCCTCACCGTCACCCCCAACCCCGCACTCGATCTCACCTGGCGCGTCGACCGACTCGTCGAAGGGGGAACGCACCGCGCGGACCCCGGAGCGGCGCGCGCGGGTGGCAAGGGGCTCAACGTCGCCCGCGTGGCCCATGCCGAAGGGACCGAGGTGCTCGCGGTCACCACCGTGGGCGGTCGGGTCGGCGAGGAGTTCGCGGAGGAGCTGCGGGCGAGCGGCGTCCCGCACGCCCTGGTGCCGGTCGCCGCCGAGACCCGTCGCAGCATCGCGGTGGTCGATGCGGCACTCGGAGACACCACGATCATCAACGAACGCGGCGTGAATCCGACCGACGTGGAGTGGGCGGCACTGCTTGCCGAGGTGGTCGAACGGCTCGCGGGCACCCGGGTGCTCGTCGTTTCCGGCAGTCTGCCGCCCGGTGCGCCCGAGTCGTTGATCCCCATGCTCGTCGCGGTGGGAAGGGATGCCGGCGTGCCGGTGATCGTCGATACCTCCGGCCCTGCTCTGCTGCTCGCGGCCGACGCCGGAGCACGCGTGCTCAAGCCGAATGCGGCCGAGCTGGTCGAGGCCACCGGCATCGCCGACCCGGTCGACGGAGCCCGATCCCTCATCGCCAGGGGCGCGGAGCTCGTGCTGCTCTCGCTCGGCGCCGAGGGCATGCTCGCCGTCACCGCGGCCGAGCTCGTGCACGCGCGCCTGGACGAGCCGCTCTCCGGCAACCCGACGGGTGCGGGCGATGCCGGTGTCGCAGCGTGCGCCGTGTTGTACGCCGCCGGGGTGCGCGACCCCGAGCAGATCCTCCGCCGTGCAACGGCATGGTCCGCCGCCGCGGTGCTCACGCCACTCGCGGGCGACATCTCCTCACGCTGGACCGAGCTCGAACAGCACTTGCGCATCTCGCGCCCCGACCCTGAATCCTTCCGGAAGGACCCCTCGTGACCCTCGTCTCCGCTCGCGACCTCGTCTCCGCGGCATCTGCTGCCGGCACGGGCATCGGCGCTTTCAACGTGATCCATCTCGAGACGGCGGAGGGCTTGGTTCGGGCAGCCGCGCTCGCCCAGCTCCCCGTCATCCTGCAGATCTCCCAGAACTGCGCCGACTATCACGGTGGGCTCGAACCCATCGCCCTGGCGACTCTCGCGGTGGCACGGCGCGCGCAGACCCCCGTGGCTGTGCACCTCGACCACGCCGAGCGGCCGGAGCTCGTCGACGAGGCCATCGCGCTGGGCTTCGGCTCGGTCATGTTCGACGGCGGGGCGCTGCCCTACGACGACAACGTGGCGCTCACGGCGGCGGTCGCGGCGCGTGCGCACGAGGCCGGCGTGTATGTCGAGGGTGAGCTCGGCGAGGTGGGGGGCAAGGACGGAGCCCATGCGCCCGGTGTGCGCACCGACCCCGACGAGGCGCGGGCATTCGTGGCATCGACGGGAGTGGATGCTCTCGCGGTCGCGGTGGGCTCTTCGCACGCGATGACCGACCGCACCGCCTCTCTCGACCTCGACCTGATCGGGCGCCTTCGCGAGGCTCTCCCCGTGCCGCTGGTGCTGCACGGATCGTCCGGTGTGGCGGATGCCGTGATCGCCGATGCCGTGCGCGCCGGCATGACCAAGATCAACGTCTCGACGCACCTGAACGGCTACTTCACGCGCGCCGTCCGCGAGAAGCTCGACGCGGACGAGCGCCTGGTCGACTCCCGCAAGTACCTCGCGCCGGCCCGCGATGCCCTCGCGGACGAAGCCGCGCGCATGCTCCGGCTGTTCGCGTTGCAGACGACGGAAGCCGTGGCCTGATGAAGCGGGCCGCCCGGCTGAACGCGATCCTCGACCTGCTGGCTGCGAAGGGCGAGGTTACGGTCGAAGAGCTCGTCGAGGAGTTCGAGGCTTCGTCGGCGACCACGCGTCGCGACCTCGACACGCTCGCCGAGCAGCGCCTGCTCACCCGGACCCATGGCGGTGCGGTAGCGCAGACGGTCGCCTATGAACTGCCCATCCGCTACAAGAGCCACCTGCGCACGCATGAGAAGGCCAGCATCGCGCAGACCGCCGCCGGCCTGGTCGCACCCGGCATGGTGGTCGGGCTCTCCGGCGGCACGACCACGACCGCGATCGCCGCTGCCTTGGCCGCACGGGACGACCTCGCGGGGAGCGGTGGCATCACCGTGGTCACGAATGCCGTGAACATCGCTGCCCAGCTCGCCACGCGCCCCGACATCAAGGTGGTCGTCACCGGTGGCGTCATCCACTCGCGCAGCTACGAACTGGTCGGTCCGTTCGTGGAGCAGCTGCTGCGCGGAGTGCGGCTCGACATCGCCTTCATCGGTGTGAACGGGATGGACGCCGTCGCCGGTGCGACCACACAGGACGAGCGCGAGGCCGCGGTGAACCGGATGATGGCCGAACGCGCGCGCCGAGCGGTCGTGGTGACCGACGGCAGCAAGCTCGGCGTCGAGGCGTTCTCGACCGTCGGCGGCGTCGAGCTCTTCCCGACCGTGATCACCGACGCCGGGGCTGACACCGAGGTGCTCGCAGCGCTCCGCGCGGCTGGATACGCGGTGCTGGTCGCCTGACGCCGCCGCACGGAGCGCGGTCATACTCAAAGTATGACTACGACGATCAAGGTGAGCGACGACCTGCGCGACCGGCTGAAGGAGCAGGCCGCGCGTGACGGTCTCACTCCCGGCGCGCATCTCGCTCACCTTGCCGACGCGGAGGACCGCCGTCGGAGACTGCAGTCGCTGAAGCATGCGATCGAACGGACGGCTGCGGCCGACAAGCAATCGCATGCTGCAGAAGCCGCCGAATGGGAGCGGACCGACCTGACCGACGCGACCGCGCGACTTCCTCCTCAGAGCTCGCACCAGGACGAGCCGTCTGGGCCGCACTCGAGCCGGTGCGCGGCAGGGAGTAGGGGGGACATCGTCCCGTTCTCGTCGTGGCCTCGGCTGGATACTTGGATGCCGTGACCACGCTGGCCATCGTGCTGCCGATCACGACGACCGACCGGGGCTGGCCGAATCACGTCGTCGTGGACGAGCCGAGCGGACTGGACTTGCCGTCGTGGATCATGACCGAGCAACCTCGCACGCTTTCCCGCGACCGCCTCACGGGGACGGCAGGTGAGGTCACGCGGGAATGCCTGGCCTCGGTACGCGTCTGGCTCGGCGACTTCCTCGGGCTCTGAGGAGCGTCGCTCCCCCGGCACACCCCAAGGGCCCCGACGTCCCCAGATCGTCGAGGCCCCCTGAGGGTGCCGCGGCGGCCTGCCGCATCATCCTCGAGCAGATGGTGTCCGTGTCGTGTTCGCGCTCCCCCAGTGCGCATGATCCCCAGATCCGACTGCGCCTCCCTCGCGCCTCTCCCTTCGAGGCCCTTCGCATGGCACCTTCCGAAGAACAGGAGCGAGCGGCCCCCCTTCTGATACATCGAATGGAGGAAAAGTTTCAGAATCCGCTGCCGTGGCACTGGAACGGGGCGCTCAGGCCGGTCTCGGCCGATGCCCGCGCGAGCGCGACGGCCGGTGCGGCACCTTCGGACAGGCCGGTGTGCACGGCGCTGAGGAGCTCGGCCGCGACGTCATCCGGAACGGCGACGGGGGCGGCGATCACGCAGTCGGCACCCGCGTGCAACCACACCCGCGTCATGCCCAACGCCTCTTCGCCCCACCGCACCGAGGAGCGCCCGAGCTCGCACGCCGACAGGATCACGGTCGACGGGACCTTCGGGATCAGGTCGACGTCGTAGCCGAACAGCACGCCGTCCGCGAGCTCGAAACCGGAGAACAGCGGGTTGTCCACCGCGTGCCTGCCGTGAGCCGCGATGTGGAGCACGTCGGTGGCCGCTGCGAGCTCGGTGACGGCGGCGACCGTCGCGTCCGAAGGCACCAGGATTCGCGGAGTGCGGCCGGTTCCCCGCCAGGTCGCCGCCGCGCGCTCGATCTCGTCGGCGGCGCGCGCTACCCGGGGCCCGGCGGCGAAGCCGATCATCGACGGTGCCGTCGTCGTGCGAGAGGGGACGCCCAGCAGGCGGGAGGCCGACGTCGCGAGGGTGAAGGGGACGCCGGAGATTCCGGGGAGCATCGCCCAGGGAACGCCGCCGAGCACACCGGGCACCGTGATCGCGAAGCGCGCTGCGGACGGCGCGGCGGACCTCACCGGGTCGAGCAGCTCCGCGTCGAGGACCGCCAGCCGTGAGGTGAGCGCCCGCTCGGTGACCGCGCCCATCAGTCCCCCACGCGTCAGCGCGGCCATATCGAGATCGGCGCGGAGGCCGTCGAGCGCCGTCTGCACCCGCCGCCACGACAGGTCGACGATGGTCGCGCCGGCCGATGTCGCGACCACGGCCTGCAGGTCGGATCCGGTGAAGATGTATGACAGGACCGCCAGGTCGGGGGCGAGCAGCGCCGTTGCCTCCGCGAGCCCGAGCCGCTCTCTGGTGCCGCCGGAGCCCGTCGCCGCCCACTGCCGCTCGCGTACCCTGTCGCGCAGTTCCCGCACTCTGGCATCCGTCGTCCAGTCGCCCCCGGCCAGCTCGGCGCGCAGCATCCGCAGCTCGGCCAGGTCCACCGCGAGCGACTCATCGTGTGGGGGTCGCACCGGGGCGACCTGCTGGCTGAGGTGGCGCGCACGCTCGGACCACTCGAACAGCGTGGCGGGGTCGCGCAATCGCGCCGCAGCGGAGAGCCCCGCGAACATCAGATCGCTGCCGTGCATCGCGACGGAGGCCTGGAGGTCGAGGGCGCCGAACGCCTGCTGCCAGGCGGTGAGCAGCTCGAGGCCGTCGGCGGCGGCGCGCAGGGCGTCGCGGTCACGGCCGGCAGCCGCGGCGCGCGCGGCACGCACCTCCTGGGCGCGGATGCGCAGCGGTGTCGGGGCGGTGTCGGCGATTCGCGGCAGGCGGCCGGAGCCATCACGGCGTGCACTCAGCCGCAGCCCCGTGGCCTCGGTATGGAAGCCGCTCCGTTCGAGGGCTTTCGCCGTCCGCGCGAACGCCGCGTCGTCGATGCGGAGATGCGGCTTCGCTCGCTGCTGCGCCTCCAGCCGCACCGCCTCTGCCCGGGCCGCCCACCCGTCGTTCGCGAGCGCGGTGAAGCGTCGCGCCGCGGTGCGTGCTGCGCGTTCGGCTGCGGCAGGATCATGACGCAGGAGAGAGCGAGCCAGATGGAACTCCGACTCGCCTCTGGCCTGTCGCATCCGTTGGGTACCGAACTGGGCGGCGACCTGCTCGAGGAGTGCTTCGGCCTCGGTCGTGAGTCCCGCGTCGCGCAGCACCTCCGCGCGATCGAGGTCGCTGATGGCTGCAGCGAGATCGCTGATCGCGGCGAGCGTCGGGCGGGAACGTGTCATGAGCGTGAGCGCGGTGACGAGGTCTCCTCCGAGCAGGGCCGCGTACCCGAGGTTGTGCCTGGCCTCGGCGAGTGGCTCCTCGTCGTCGTTCGCCTCGTACACGGCCACCGCACGCTGCAGATCCTCGATGCAGGTCTCGAGTTCGCGCTGCTGCATCCGTACCACCGAGCGGTTCATCAGGCAGTTGGCGAGCTCGGTGGTCTCGTCTCCGATCGCGCTGATCGTGTCGATCGCACGGCTGAGTTCGATCTCCGCCTCGGCCAGCCGACCACCGTGCATGAGCAGTGTGCCGAGCTGTCCGCTGAGCACCGCGATGGTCTCGCTCCGCAGACCGGGCCGGCCGAGCGCTTCGCGGCACAGCTGTTCGGCGGCTGCCGGCTCCCCCGTCTGCGCGAGGACGTAGGCGACCGTGCCGTCGATGCGTGCGCGGAGATCGGGGTCGTCGGCGCGGACGGACGCCGCGCCGAGGGCGCGCCGCGCCTGCGCGAACCGCCGGGCGTTCGCCGCCTCGACTCCGCGCCGGTGCAGCTCGATCGCGGACAGGGGCATCCCTCCAGGATGCCGTGCTCCAGGGCTGCGGGGAAGAGCGCGGATCGAGCTCGACACCCGCCGGGAGAAAGTTCATTCGTCGGATGACGCGCCGCGTCCTGATCCGGCATTCGTGCATTCGTCCTGCAGGTGCACCGCCGGGCGCCCCGGGCAGCCGCCCGGCACCAGGACGAGCCGCCCGTATCGGTACGGACGGCTCGTCCCGGGGGTGCGTCAGACGGGATCGATCGGGCTCGGCAGCGACTTCAGGACGGCGGCGACCGCCTTCGCCGCAGCGCTGGGGGCCGCTCCGCCGACCGGCACCGTACCGAGCTGCGCGGCGACCCGCGCCGCGACATACGGTGCCGAGAACGACGTACCGCTCCACACCGCGAAGCCCCCGCGGTAATCGTCGGGGTCGATCGTCTCACGGCGCAGACCTTCGACGTCGGCCCTCGTCGCCGCCTGGGCGCCTCCCACGAACGCGGGCGAGGTGCTCACCACCGCCGCTCCGGGTGCGTAGGCCTGCACCCACGGACCGATGTTCGAGAACAGGGCGACCGACTGGCCGGAAGGATTCAACGCTCCGACGGAGACGAGCGGCGCGTCCTTGTCCGGGCGGATGCCGTTGTCCGCGCCCGGCCATGGCCACAGGGATGCCGGGAAGGAGGGGCGATCGATCGCGTCGTTCCCCGCGGAGCACACCACGACGCAGCCGAGTTCGCGTGCCTTGGCGAGCAGCTGGTAGAGCGTGAGGCTGAACAGTCCGTCGGTCGGCGTCTCGTGGTAGTAGCTGAGCGACAGGTTCAGCACATCGATCGGGAAGCCCGTCTTCGGGTTCTCGCGGTGGCGCGCCAGCAGCGTCACGACCTGGGCGACCGTCTCGAGGAGCGTGCTCTCGTCCACGACGCCGAGCGCCCCCGCGACCCGGATCGAGAGGATGTCGGCGTCCGGAGCCGCCTGTCGGACGATGCCCGCGATGAAGGTGCCGTGTCCCGCGACCGCGTCGATCTCCCCGTCGAGCTGCCCGTACAGGTCGGGGTAGCGCTCCGGATCGGCGTCATCGGTCAGCCCGACCGGCACGCCGTCGAGGTCGACGGTGCGGGTGACGATGTCAGCGGGAAGCCAGGCGTGCTCGCCGCAGCCGGTGTCGAGTACAGCGACGACGGGTCGTCGTCCGCGCTTGGGGCTGGGACCGCGCACGGGCGCAGGCCCCACCCAGGTCACCGGCTGTCGTGCTCCGCGTCCGGGCTCGAGGTAGTCGTCGCTGCCGCCGGCGCCACCCGCACCGCGCACCGGGTTGGTGCGGGTGAACGGATTGGTGCGGGTGAACGGGTTCGTCCTGGTGAACGGATTGAGCCCGACCGGATCGATGGAGAGCACGTGGTCGAGGCTCGTGCGCGGCATCGTCGAGCGGGACATGCGGCGTGCGCGCTGGAGCACGCGCCAGGCATCCGGTGCGACGGGCGATTCACCGCGCACCGGCTCGTCCGGCGTGCGCAGCCGTGCGCGCAGGAAACCGGGAACTCCCGGCACGAGTTCGCCGTCGACCGCTGAGCGGGTGTCGTCCTCGATCTCGAGCTGCCAGCCGAACGTGTCTGCCGCGTCGCGGAGCGTGCGCACCTCCCGGTCGTAGGCCTCCTCATCGCCGAGAGCGCGGGTGATCAGCAGGCGTTCCGGCAGGTACGCCGTCGGAAACGCACGGATACCGTCCACCGGCTCCGTGCTCGGGTCGAGCGCCGTGCCCCGTCGGATCGATCCCTCCGCGCGGTCCTGCCAGGTCCATCCCTTGGGCTGATCCATGCGTCATCCTCTTCCTGCGGGTGGACCCGCGTCTTCATCGACGGGCGGCGCCCGTGGTCACAGCTCGAACTGCGGGGTCGCCAGTGTGCGCGTCTCGTCCCCGATCACGGTGGTCAGCTGAACGCGCGTGAGGCCGGGCGGGACGTCGTCGAACACGAAGCGTCCGGTCTCCTCCGGCGTGATCGACCTGGTCTTCTCGCCCTGGGTCAGGACGATCTCGGCGGCTGCGGTGTCGACCCAGCCGTCGACGCGGCGGCGTCCGGAAGCCGTCGTCGTCACGTGCAGCAGGATGCTCGTCGATCCGTCGCTGAACTGCAGGGTGAGCGCGTCGGCCTCGCCCCGCACCGCGCCCAACTGTCCTTCGACCAGCGTGAGCAGCGCGTATTCACGGTTCAGGCCGTCGGCGGCGACTGCGGCGACCATGCGGTCGATGAGGCCGGCGGGCATCGGATCGACCTCGCTCCACAGGGAGCGGAGCCGGGCGAACATCTGGGCGTCCTCGTTCTCGGTCATGCGAATCCCCCTGCCTGCGCTGTCGGTGGCGCGTCCAGCAGGGCGCGTAGTTTGGCGAGGCACCGGTTCCGAGTGGGGCCGATGCTGCCGACGGGCATGGCGAGGTCGCTGGCGATGCGGGCGTAGTCCGGACGATCCTCGAAGGCGATCACTCGCAGCAGCTTCTGGCAGCGCTCGTTCAGACGGCGCACGGCCGCCCACAGTCGCCGGTTCTCGTCGCCGAGGGTGGCGTGCTCTTCGGCCGACGCCTGTTCGGGCAGCAGCGTGTCGAGGTCATCCGCTTCGGTCGTGTCGACCTTGCCGTGCGCTTTCGCGACTTTCCAGGCCTCCCGGCGGGCGGTGGTCGTGAGCCAGGCCGATACGGCCCGTGAGTCGCTGATCGAGTCGTGGCCGCGGACGAGTCGCAGCCAGGTGGTCTGCACGACGTCTTCGGCGAGGGTGCGCTCCAGCCCATAGGCGCGCACGACGTGCCAGAGCACGGGCGTCATCAGCCGTACGAGCTCGTCCATCGCGCGGCTGTCGCTCTCGCGCCATGCGTCGAACAGATCCGCGGCGCGCTCCCAGCGTGCGCGCCCGTCGTCCGAGGCAGGATCGTGAGCGGTGCCGGGTGCACCGTCGATCATGAAGCCCATTGTGATCACACCTACCAGGAGCGCGGCAAGGGCTTTCTGATACATGTCTGCATCCAAGAATCCGCGCGGATGATCGTGCGGGGAGGCCCATAGACGAAGTCGATACCGTTGAGGGGTGATCCCCCTCGCCATCGTGCTGTTCCTCAACGCCGCCTTCAACGTTCTGGTCTGGCCGCAGTTCTACAAGCGCGTGTCCAAAGACCCCCGCGCGCGGGACGAGAACGGCAAGGCCACGGCGTTCCTCAAGGTGCATGCCGTCCTCATCGCGGTCGCGCTCGTGCTGGCTCTCGTGTCCCTGTTGGCGGGGATCGCCGCGCTGACCGGAGCGCTTTAGCGCCGACCGCCTTCTCCCGGGAGCTCAGGCCCTCTCGTACTGCTTCGCGTGCTCTGCCCAGCGGGACTCGACGGGCAGAGCGCGCAGCGCCCGGTTGCCGAGGGCCATCGCCACGGCGACGAGGCAGAGCGCTGCGCACACCAGGACGGTCCACTCCCGGCCGATCCAGGCGAGGCCGAAGCCGGCGATGAGTGGTGCCAGCGGCATCGCGCCCATGCCGAGAACACCGGCAGCGCTGTTGGCACGCCCCAGCAGGTGGCTCGGGGTCGCGACCATGAAGTAGCCCATCATGCCGGCATTGAGTGCCGGGACCAGCAGTACCGAGACGCCGAGCACCACGGCGATGATCAGCGGGTCGGTGACCATCGCCAGCACGATGGCACCCGCCGAGATCACGGAGAGCCCCGCGATCGCCAGGATTCCGGCCTTGATGCGCGGGATGAGCAGCGGGGCCACCACGGCTCCCGCGAGCATCACGGCGCCGATCGACGCGCTCAGGGTGCCGATCAGAAGCTCGGAATGTCCGTCCTGCTGGAGGGCGTAGATGATGGTGGTGATCGTGGCGTTGAAGCCGAGGTTGATGACCGTCGTGATGAGCAGCACCCCGCCGAGGTCGGGACGGGAGAGCAGCCACCCGAACCCCTCGCGGAGCTCCTTCCACGCGTCGGGCTTCGCCGCGGGCGGGGTCGTCGAGGTGCCGAAACCCAGACCATCCGCCGTGTCCGCGGCGTGTTCGGGCTCGACGCGCCGCGCAGCACGCAGATGGTCTGGGTTTTCGCCCGCATCGACCACTCCGGCGCGACGCGCCTGACGCCCCAGCATCCACGCGGTCAGGGCCGCGATCACGTGGCACAGGGTCATGACCACACCGACGAGCCAGCCGCCGACGCCGAGCAGCAGACCACCGAGCGGACCACCCGCCAGCTGGAGAGCGGCATCGCGCCCCTGATTCGCGGCCTGTGCGCGCCCCATCGCGTCGTCGGGAACGATCTCCTTGATGGCGCTCTCGCCCGCAACGTCGAAGAGTCCGCTGCGTGCGGCGAGCAGCACGTCGACCACGAGCAACGACCCGAAGGTCAGGGCGTCCCCCAGGGCGAGAAGCGTGAAGCCGCCAGCCAGCACGATGCCGATGAGCGAGCCGAGGAGCATCAGCGCGATACGGCGATGGCGGTCGGCCAGCACGCCGCCCGCAAGGGTCGTGAGGAGTCGGGCCGCCATCCCGACCCCGCCGATGATGCCCGCCTGAGCGGGGTCGTTCGTCACGATCAGAGCGAGCAGGGGGATCGCGAAGGCGAAGAGCGCGCCGGCGAGCCCCTTGCTCGTATCGCTCACCAACCAGGTGAGGTAGCGCGTGTTCCGCCACAGGCGATGAGGCTCGGTGAGGGTGGTCATGCGTCGAGATTAGATGCGCAAGAAGTATTGCGCAAGGCTTATTGCGCAATTGGAAGTGCGGGTAGGATCGGGGGATGACGGAGGATCGCACGAAAAGCGCGCGCGATGACCCCGCCTGGATGACATCGGCCATGCTGAAGGCCTACTCGCACCCGCTTCGGCGCCGGATGATCCGCCTCTTCGCCCGGCGGGACTTCCTCCGCGCAGCCGACATCGCCGCGGAACTGGGCGTGCCGGCGAACAGTGCCAGCTTCCACCTGCGCGCGCTCGCCGATGCCGGGCTGATCGAAGAGGCGCCGGAGAAGGCCCGCGATCGACGCGACCGCGTCTGGACGGGGCACAAGGGTCCCCTCAATGTGGGCGGCCCGGAGAGTCCGGTCGCCGACGAGGAACTCGGCAGCGCCGTGATCGCCGCGCTGGTCGAGGATCACCACGACCTGATGCGCCGCGTGACCGCCTGGACTCCCGAGTACGTCGCCGGTCGCACGGCAGAGGTGCACGCCGCCTTCACCCAGCGCACGATGCGGTTGACCGAGGCCGAATTCGACGACCTGATGGTGAAGATCAACGACGTGATGAGCGCTGCCGACGATGCGCACGATGACACCGACCCCGATGGACGCTATTGGCAGGTGGATGTGATCGCCGCCGACGACACCATCTGACGCGGCTACTCGACCTCCTCTTCCCTCTTCTCGGAGGGGGAGCCTGTACCGCTCAGGATCAGGATGCGTCGCAGGTGCATCGCGGTGAGCACTCCCGGGCCCATCGACCGTCGGACGTCGACCGTGCGGTCGTCGACGGTCTCGAGGAGCAGCCGGATCGCCCGCGCCGCCTCGGCGCGCACGCGGTGATCCTCGCTCGAGGAGGCATCGCCGTGCGCGATCACCTCGGCCACCGCATGGCACGCGGCCGACAGCGGACCCGGGAGGGCGGGGTCGAGCGCGAGCCCTGCCGGCCGCTCCCAAATGGTGTCGGCGATCTCGTCGGCGATGTCGCGGATGAGGTGGCCGATGCGATCGAGGGCGGCGAGCTCATCGTGGCTCTGCTGGATCCATGAGCGGTGTCCCTTGGCGCGAGGATTGCCGCGGCGACTCTCCTCCGCTTCGGTCAGGGCCGCCCTCAACTCCGAGGAGGTGTCGGCCAGCGAGGCAGCGTCATCAGCCCACTGCTCGTGCTCGGGAGGCCACGACTCCGAGACCGCCGAGCCGATGTCGTGCAGATGCGCGGCCAGCTGCTCGCGGAAGTCGGCCACCCGTCCTGCTGCTGCCATGGTGAGCGGCGCCGGCGCGATGACCAGGTTCACCACCAGGCCGACGACCACCCCGACCGCCATCTGCGTCAGATACCCGAGCGAGTAGTCGTCGGCGTTCTGTCCGCCGATGATCAGCACGAACAGGGCGGCCATCGGCACATACTCGCGACCGACGCCGAACCAGCCCGTGCCCGACACGAGTACGCCGAGGCCGACGACGAGAGGGATCGACCACCAGGTCGGACCCACCGTGATCACGATGAGTGTCGCGAGGCCGATTCCGGTGGCCAGCCCGAGTAAGGTCTGCAGACTCGATCTCGCCGAGCCCATCAGAGTCGGATACATGCTCACCAGCGCGCCGAGCGGAGCGTAGTAGGGGTACTCGTCGGTGACACCGGGCATGTGCGGTGCGATCGCCCAGGCCAGCCCGACCGCGAGCATCGTCTTCACGACGAGCAGGAGCCGCGCGGGGAGCACGGCCTCATGCAGCGAGCGGGCGACACCCGAACGGCGGGCCCGCAGACGGGGAGGGATCTTCACGCGCACCGAGCGTAGTGACCGTCGCGGCTCTTCGGCACCCGGTTGCTTCCGCCGTGCTCCGAGGCTAGGGGGATCCGCTGACGAAAGCCACGATGCCGCGACCGCACGGGGAGTGCGGTCGCGGCATTCGTGTTCTCTCGCGGAGGATCAGGGGATGGTCCTGCGGAACGCGAGGAACGATACTCCCGTGAAGACCGCGGTGAGCACGAGACCCCACAGCGCCAGTCCCACCGCCCCGAGGTCCATGATCGCGGCGCCGACGTGGTTCCACAGATCGAGTCGGGTCGCCAGGAAGACGAGGCCGATGAGCACCAGCGCCAGCCCGATGCCCACGATGAGCAGGACCAGCTGCCCCCAGCTCTTGTAGATCGTCGCGCCCGTGAACCCGAGCACGAAGAAGAACAGGGCGAGAGTGAAGTAGACGACGAAGGCGCCGAGGGGCCCGGCGTCCCACAGCCACGGCAGGTAGAAGACGTAGCCGTTCACGCCGTAGCCGTTCGTGGCGACCTCGATGCCGCCGCCGATCAGGAACAGGATTCCCATGAGGGCGCTGCCGAGGACTGCCGTGAGCATCGTGCCGAAGAAGAACTCCCTGCGGGTGATGCTCATGGCCTGCGAGAACGGGAAGGTCAGGGTCATCGCCGACATGCCGATCGCGAAGAAGTACCAGAGGGGCGCTTGGCCTCCGCCGCCGTACTTGGGGGTGTCGACCGGGATCATCGCGTAGATGATGATCGAGATCACGACGGCAGCCGCGAGGATGATCAGCGGGTACCAGACGAAGGTGCCCTTGTTGATCAGCTGCAGGCGGACGACGTTGAATGTGCGTCGCATCAGCGCACCTCCTCTTTCGCTGCGTTCTCTCTCGTGGAATCGGTCGCGACCTTCTGCGTGAGCCGCACGACCAGCTGCTGCAGCGAGACGGGTGCGAGGTCGAGTCCTGACGCGGTGATCTCGGCGCGATCCTCCGACGACACGGCACCGAGGACGGTGACCGACGCGACCCGGCCGAGCGACTCCCGGTGCAGCACCTCCCGCGCACCCACCCAGGCATCGACCTTGGCGGCGTCGCCCACCACGGTCACGGCGCGTTCGCGGACCGCATCCGTGTCTTCGTTGAGCAGGATGCGCCCATCGTCGATCACGATGACCTTCTCGATGAGGTTCGACACCTCGTCGATCAGGTGCGAGGACAGGATGATCGTGCGCGGATGCTCCGCGTAGTCCTCCACCAGTCGGTCGTAGAAGATCTGTCTGGCGACCGCGTCGAGACCGAGATACGGCTCGTCGAAGAAGGTGATCTCGGCGCGCGAGGCGAGACCGATGATGACCCCGACCGCGGACAGCTGGCCGCGCGAGTGCTTCTTGATCGTCTGCTTCATCGGAAGCTGGAACTCGGCGATGAGCTCGTCGGCGAGCGCCTGGTCCCAGTTCGGGAAGAACAGGCTCGCAGCCTTGAAAGCGTGCTTGGGGTACGCGTCGTCCGGATACTTCTGGCTCTCGCGGACGAAGCAGATCCGACTGAGCACGCGCGCGTTCTCGTACGGGTGCTCGCCGAAGACCTTGATGGTTCCGGATGATTCGAAGTTCTGCGCGGTGAGGATGGACATGAGCGTGGTCTTGCCTGCACCGTTCCGGCCGAGGAGGCCGTAGATCGCGTCTCCCTCGATGGCGAGCGACACGTTGTCGAGTGCTCGCTTCTCCTTGTAGCGCTTGGTGAGGTTCTGCACCTCGATGACGGCGGTCATGCGGGGGTCTTCCCTTCTGCGTCGATGGTCAGTGCGGCGCGCTGCCTGAGCAGTGCCGCGAGATCTTCCGCGCCCAGCCCGAGCGTGCGGGCTTCGGCGAGGAGCGGGTCGATGTAGCGATCGGCGAACGCGGCGCGGCGCTCGCCGAGGAGCAGCTCCCTGGCACCGTCGGCGACGAACATGCCGATGCCTCGGCGCTTGTAGAGCACTCCCTTGTCGGTGAGCATGGCGACTCCCTTCGCTGCGGTGGCGGGATTGATCCGGTAGAACGCGGCGAGCTCGTTGGTGGAAGGAGCCTGTGCCTCCTCGCTGAGTGTGCCGTCGACGATCGAGTCCTCGATCTGCTCGGCGATCTGGAGGAAGAGCGGCTTGCCTTCTTCGATCACGAGTCCTCCGCGTGGTTCGTGGGTTAGTTACTTGACTAAGTAACCATATGACTCACGCGGGTGTCAAGGGGCTCGTCGCTGGTGCCAAAACCCAGACCATCCGGTGCCCGCTCGGCGCGTTGGTATCCGCCTCCGGGGAGACACGCCGGGCGCGGACGAATGGTCTCCGTTTTGGCAGGAGTGCGCGGGCGCGGGTGCGGGTGTGCGAGGAAGGTGTGGGTGTGGGTGTGGGTGTGGGTGTGGGTGTGGGTGTGGGTGTGGGTGTGGGGCGAGGGTCAGGAGTCGCGGCGGAGGGCGCGCCAGTCCTCGACGATCTGCAGCATGCGGGTGGAGAGGAAGCGGAAGAACTCGGCGAGCTCGATCGCGCGGTCGTGGGCGCCCTGATCGTCGTCGTGCTCCGCGGCGATCTCGTCGATGTACTCGGAAAGGCGCGAGTACACCGGCATGTTCCCGATGATCGAGCTGTAGAACGGATCGTGCACGAACTCGTAGCGGTCGCGCCGGTCGCCGGGGCGCGATCGACGCTGGATGAAGTGCAGCTGCTGCAGGTAGCGCACCGCGCCGGAGACGGCAGCGGCCGAGACGCCCAGACGCTCGCCGAGCTGCGCGGCCGTGTACCCGCCCTCGGGAGCGGCGATCAGCGCCATCATCACGCGCGCAGGCATCCGCGGCATCCCGGCGGCGGTCATCATGGCGGCGGCCTGCTCGGCGGGTTCCGTCCCGCGGTGGGAGTCGGGCGAGGGTGCGTCGCGGTCGTCAGGCATCGTGCTCCTCCTAGGCTCCGGGGGCGAGCTCACGGCGTCGCATCAGGGTCAGGGCTCCTGCGCCTCCCGCGACCAGGGCGAGCACGAGCCACCACAGGCCGCGCACATCCACGCCGCTGCCGTCCACCACCGGGGTCACCCCGAAGGGCGAGAGGTTCATCGTCCATTCCGGCAGTCCGAACAACGGACCGAACATCCCGAACAGGGTCGCCAGCAGGACGAGGCTCCACGATACGGCCGTCGTCGCGCGGGGGAGCAGCACGAAGACGAGCGCGGTGAGGACGGCGAAGACCGATGCGGCGAACGCCTGGCCGAGCCCCGCCACCGCCACGATGCGGTACAGCGATTCAGCGCCGCCGTTCACCCGGATGCCGACCCACCCGGCGAGCACCGCGGCGGCGACCACGATCAGCACCGCGACCACGCCGACGATCACGTAGTCGGCGAGCCAGCGCACACGACCGACCGGGGTCGCCAGCACGGCCTCGGCTGTGCCGTGCGCCTCCTCCTGCCGTGCGCGCACCACGATCTGCACGGCGCAGCACGCGGCGAGGATGCCGAGAAGGGTGAAGAACACGGTGACCACGACCTCGTCGAGCCCGCCTGTCGCTCCGCCGATCTTGGTCAGGATGTCGGCCACGGCCGGGTTCTCGCCCGAGATCCGGTCGACCAGTCCGCTCAGGGTGGTGGCGAGGATGCCGGTGATCGCTCCGCCGACCGCCCACCCCACGATCGCCCCGGACGTGAGCCGCCACACCAGGGCATGCGGCGAGGCGAGCGCGGGCCGTGCCGAGACCCTGCCGGGGCGCTCCGCGACGAAACTCGCATCGATGTCTCGCATCGACTGCAGGGCGACGGATGCGCCGGCGAGCACGAGTCCGAAGGCCAGGCCGAGCAGCACCGGCCAGACCAGGTCGGAGTCGTAGGGGCGGGACTGCTCCACCCACCCGAAGGGGGACAGCCACGCCGGCCACGCGCTCGTCATGCGGGTGAGATCGTCGCTCGGGGTGCCCGCCGCGTTGCCGATGCCGCGGATCAGGAACATCGCCACGAGCGCCCAGACCGTCAGGGAGTTCGCGCCTCGAGAGGTGCGCAGAAGCTGCGCCGCGAGGAGGCCGACGCCGAGGAACGCGATGCCGCAGGACGCCGCTGCGGCCCCCGCCAGGACCGATCCTGCGAGCGGAAGGCCGGTGGCGACCAGCGCGAGCGCCGTGAGCAGGGCCAGGGCGACGTTCGCGAGGACCCCGTGCGCGATCGTCGCGACCGTCGGAAGGCGGCGCCCGGCGGGGGTGGCCCAGACGAGCTCAGCCCGTCCTGCCTCCTCGTCGCCCCGGGTGTGCCGCACGGCGAGGAATGTGCTCATGAGGGCGGCGAGGAACGCCAGCCACGGCAGCACCTCGAAAGCCAGGAACGCCCCTTCGGACGTGCCGGACGGCAGCCCGCGGAACATCAGGATCACCGGATTCGCGAGCGCGGCGGCGAGGATGTTCTGCCGGTCGGCAAGAGTCGAGTAGGACTGGCTGACACCGGCGTATCCGGCGAAGGCCATCAGGGCCGTACCGACGATCCACAGCGCGAGCTGCAGCCGATCGCGGCGCAGTCGCTGTCTCAGCAGCACGCCGAACGTGGTCATCACGCACGGTCCTTCAGCGCGCGGCGGGCGGAAGGCACTTCGTGCTCCGCCTCGCCGTCTTCGGCCGCTTCGAGGCCGGCGAGGTCATCGCCGTAGTGGCGCAGGAACAGCTCCTCGAGCGAGGGCGGAGCGACGCGGAGGTCGCTGATGCCGAGGGTGGCGAGTGCGGGGAGAACCGTCGCCGTGCGATCGCTGTCGACGGAGAGGCGGATGCGGTCGCCCTGCTGCACGGGGTCGTGCACGTCCGGGATGCGGCCGACCTGTTCGAGGGTGGCGCCGGCGGAGGCGAACGACACGTCGCTGCGGGTGAGATGACGCAGCTCCGCCAGGGTTCCCGCCTCCACGACGCGGCCCGCGCGGATGATCGACACCCGGTCGCACAGCTGCTCGACCTCGCTCATGATGTGGCTCGACAGCAGCACGGTCGCGCCGTTCGCGTGGGCGCGGGCCACTTCACGCTGGAAGATGACCGCCATCAGGGGATCGAGTCCGCTGGTCGGCTCATCGAGGATGTAGAGGTCGGCAGGCACGGCGAACGCCGCGATCAGAGCGACCTTCTGCCGATTGCCCTTCGAGTAGGCGCGGCCCTTCTTGCGCGGGTCGAACTGGAACGCGTCCATCAGGCGCTTCTTCTCGTGCTGGTAGGCGGCGTCCTTCGCACGGGCGCCGCGCAGTCGTGCGAGCAGGTCGACGGCCTCGCCCCCGGACAGGTTCGGCCAGACGCTGACGTCTCCTGGCACGTAGGCGAGGCGTCGATGCAGGTCGACGGCGCGATCCCAGGGGTCTTCGCCGAAGACCTCGACCTCACCCCCGGTGCGCCGCGCGAGGCCGAGGAGGATGCGGATGGTGGTCGACTTGCCCGCGCCGTTCGGGCCGAGGAACCCGTGCACCTGGCCCTGCTCGACGGTGAGATCGAGGCCGTCGAGTGCGTGCGTGTGGCCGTAGTGCTTCGTGAGATTGCGGGTGGCGATGACGGTGGTCATGCGCGGGAGCGTACGCCCGATTCACAAAGTTGTGAATCGGGCGAAAACAACACATGCGAAATCCTTACGACGCCCGCGTACAGTGGGCTGGTGCCGGAGTTCCCCTACAGTCGCCTGCGCCGCTGGCCCGACGTCGAGGCGGACAACCTGCAGGCATATGACGCGACCGACCTGCTGCTCGTGGAACGGGCGCTCGCGCTCGACGTGGACGGCTCCGAGACGGTCGTCATCGGCGACGAGTACGGCGCGATCACGCTCGCTCTTGCCGCGGCAGGGCGCCACGGCATCCGCGTGCATCAGGACCTCGCGACCGGCCGCCTGGCACTGCAGCGCAACGCCGAGGAGCTCGGGCTTGCGGGTGCTTCCGGCCGAAACGGAGACGACCTCAATGCGGCAGGGCGCGTCGCGGGGCAACCCGCCGAGCGTGAGACGGATGGTCTGGGTTTCGGCCGACTGTTCCACCCGCACGAGCTCGATGCCGACCTGCTCACCGGCGCGAGACTGGTGCTGCTGCAGCTGCCGAAGTCGCTCGCGGAACTCGAGGAGATCGCCGACGCCGTGGCCCGCTGGGCTGCTCCCGACGTGGTGCTCGTCGCCGGAGGCCGCGTGAAGCACATGTCCCTCGGCCAGAACGAGGTGCTGGGGCGGAGCTTCGCGCACGTGCAGGCCCAACGCGCCGAGCGGAAGTCGCGACTGATCGTGGCCGCGGAGCCGCGCCCCGCCGCCGCGGACCGGCCGTTCCCGGTGGCGGCGCAACACGAGGGGCTGACGCTGGTCGCCCACGGAGGCGCGTTCGCGGGGCCGCGCCTCGACATCGGAACTCGAGTGCTGCTGGAGGTGCTCGGCCTGACCGGTGCGCAACTCGGCAAGAATGCCCCGGATCGGCGCGATTCGCACCGGAGCGGGCCGGAAGATGGACGTCCTTCCGGAGTCGTTCACGACACTGCGGCCCGACGTGTGCTCGACCTCGGCTGCGGCACCGGTGCGCTCGCCGTCTCCTATGCCCTCGCGCACCCCGAAGCGCAGGTGACGGCCACCGACCGGTCTGCCGCTGCAGTGGCATCCGCCCGCGCGACGGCGGCTGCGAACGGAGTCGCCGACAGGGTCACGGTCACCCACGACGACGCCGGCTCCGCGCTTCCCGATGCCTCCTTCGACGTGGTGCTCCTGAACCCGCCGTTCCATCTCGGCGCGAGCGTGCACACGGGAGCGGCGACGCGGCTGTTCGAGGCCGCGGCGCGTGTGCTCCGGCCCGACGGAGAACTCTTCACGGTGTACAACTCCTCCCTCGCCTATCGCCCTGAACTCACCCGGCTGGTGGGGGCGACCGAGCAGGTCGAACGCACCCCGAAATTCACCGTCACACGCAGCATCCGGAGCACGCAGACCTCGGATTCCTGACCGCGGAACCACCGCGGGAGGGATTGTTGAATACCCGTGCAATCCCCCGGTCAGCCACCGAAACGAGGCCGCCCCGCGCGACCGGGATTTGCCCCTGATCGGCCATTTCGTTACGTTGGTCTGTGGGCCTGACGGCCCGAAGACCAGTCCGCGACCACGTCCTTCTTTCGATGAGCTGTGCTGCGAAGAGGCGTGGACGTACGGTCGATGCTCTATCGCGGTGGATCCGAAATCCGCCGTCCGTGCCGCCACAGCAGACATGTCGAACGGCCTTGAGGGGATCACCCGGGCGTAACCGAAGCAGGCTCAGCCACCCGAAGGCGAGCCGCAGGGGAAACGTGTCCGAAATCGCTCTCGAAGCGCGCAATCTGTACAAGGTTTTCGGTAAGAATCCGAACGCCGCCGTCCGTCGACTGAAGGCCGGTGAGAGCCGAACCGCCGTCGCGGATGCCGGCACCGCCGCGGTCATCGACGCCAGCTTCTCCGTGAACCGCGGGGAGATCTTCGTCATCATGGGCCTGTCGGGATCCGGCAAGTCCACCATCATCCGCATGCTCAACGGGCTGCATGACGTCACCGACGGCACCGTCACCGTGAACGGCGATCTCATCACCGGCATTCCGTCGTCGCGACTTCGCGAGATCCGTCGCGACCGCATCTCGATGGTGTTCCAGCACTTCGCCCTGCTGCCGCACCGCACGGTCGCCGCGAACGTCGCGTACCCGCTCGAGCTCAAGGGCACCCCGAAGGCCGATCGCCTGGCGAAGGCGGAGGAGATCCTCTCGCTGGTCGGGCTCGAGGGACAGGGCGAGAAGCTCCCGTCCGAGCTCTCGGGTGGCATGCAGCAGCGCGTCGGCATCGCCCGTGCGCTCGCCGCCGACAGCGACATCCTGCTGATGGACGAGGCGTTCAGCGCGCTCGACCCCCTGATCCGGCGCGAGATGCAGGAACAGCTGCTCGAACTGCAGCAGAAGCTCCAGAAGACCATCGTGTTCATCACGCACGACCTGAACGAGGCCATGTTCCTCGGTGACCGCATCGCCGTGATGCGCGACGGCCGCATCGTGCAGATCGGCACACCGGAAGACATCCTGATGGACCCGGCCAACGACTATGTCGAGCAGTTCGTGCAGGACGTCGACCGTGCCCGCGTGCTCACCGCGGCCAACGTGATGGAGCGCCCGCGCCCCGTCGTGCCGCACACCGCGGGACCCCGCACCGCCCTGCGCCAGATGCGCGACGCCTACATGTCGGCCACGTACGTGGTCGGCAAGGACCGGCAGCTCGTCGGCGTCGTCACCGATCGCGATGCGGTGAAGCTCGTGCGCAACGGTGCGACCACGCTCGACTCGATCATCAAGCCCGTGCTGCAGAGCGTGCGGGAGGACGACGTGCTGATGAACCTGTTCGTGCCCGCCGTCGAATCTCCCCTGCCGCTCGCGGTCACGGATGCCGAAGGCCGTCTCGTCGGGGTGATCCCGCGCGTGACGCTGCTCGCCGCCCTCGGCCCCGGGCCCGGCGCGACCGAGGAGATCACGCTTCCGCTGATGCCGATGCCGCAGGCCGAGATCGATGCGGTGCTCGATGACGGGTGGACCGCCGACCCGGGCCCCTCGACAAGCTCAGGAGCCCAGGTCGAGACGGAGGAGGTGCGCTGATGGATGGCTTCCGCATCCCCGTGGGAACCTGGATCGAGTCCGTCGTCGACTGGGTCAAGGACAACCTCGACGGTCTGCTCGACGTGATCTCGTTCGTGATGAGCTTCCTCGTCGACGGCCTCACGAGCATCCTGCTCGCCCCGAACTTCGTGGCCATCATCGTGATCGCCGCGCTCATCGCCTGGGTCGTGCGCTCGTGGCAGCTCGCGATCGGCACGGTCGTGTCGTTCGGACTGATCGTCGGGATGGACCTGTGGGTTCCCGCGATGCAGACCCTGGCGCTCGTGCTCGTCGCCGCCATCATCGCGGTGCTGATCGCCGTGCCGCTGGGCATCTGGTCGGCGCGCAACGCCACCGTCCGCGCCGTGCTCAAGCCCGTGCTCGACTTCATGCAGACCATGCCGGCCTTCGTGTACCTGATCCCGGCGATCGTGTTCTTCGGCATCGGCGTGGTGCCCGGCCTCGTGGCGACCGTGATCTTCGCCCTGCCCCCAGGTGTGCGTCTGACCGAGCTGGGCATCCGCGGTGTCGACTCCGAGACCGTCGAGGCCGGTCAGGCGTTCGGCGCGAAGCCGGGCCAGATCCTCCGCGGCATCCAGCTTCCGCTCGCGATGCCGACCATCATGGCCGGCGTCAACCAGGTCATCATGCTCGCCCTGTCGATGGCGGTCATCGCCGGAATGGCGGGAGCTGACGGCCTCGGGAAGATGGTGGTCGAGGCGATCTCGACCATCAACATCCCCAAGGGCGTCGAGGCCGGCCTCGGTGTCGTGTTGATCGCGGTCTTCCTCGACCGGGTCACCGCGGCGCTGGGAGCTCCGGGCGAGAACCGCTCGTCGCTGCTCGGCATGCTCGCACGGCGTCGCACCCCGCGCGGGAACGGTGGCGGAACAGCATCCGCTCCCGCTCCCGAGACGTCCGCGCAGCAGGACGCCGCGAACCCGGAACTCGTGCACTGAGTCCCATCACCTACGGAACAACACCCATACGGAACGCAAGAGAGAGAAATCACATGAAGAAGAAGATCCTCGCAATCACCGCACTCGGCGCCGCAGCGGCGCTCACCCTCGCGGGCTGCAGCAGCGACGGCGCCGGTGGCACGGGCGGCGGCGACGGCAGCGGCGACGACAAGGGCACCATCACGCTGGGCTTCCTGCCCTCGTGGACCGATGGGCTGAGCACCGCCTACCTGCTGCAGGACCAGCTCGAGAAGATCGGCTACACGGTCGAGATGAAGACGCTCACCGAGGCAGGCCCGCTCTACACCGGGCTCGCCCAGGGCGACGTCGACATCTATCCTTCGGCGTGGCCGGAACTCACCCACGCCTCCTACATGGAGAAGTACGGTGACGACATCGAAGACCTCGGCAAGTACTACGAGAACGCCAAGCTCACGCTCGCGGTTCCGGAGTACTCCGAGCTGAACTCGATCGAAGACCTCGTGGGCAAGGGCGGCGAGTTCGACGGCAAGATCTACGGCATCGAGCCGGGCGCGGGCCTCACCGCCCAGACGCAGAAGATGATGCCCGAGTACGGTCTCGATGGCGAGTACGAGCTCGTCACCTCGTCGACCGCGGCGATGCTCACCGAGCTGAAGACCGCGACCGACAAGCAGGAGGACATCGTCGTGACGCTGTGGCGTCCGTTCTGGGCCAACGACGCCTTCCCCGTGAAGGACCTCGAGGACCCGAAGGGTGCGATGGGCAAGGCCGAGGGCCTGCACTTCCTGGGCACCGACGGCTTCGCCGAGGAGTTCCCCGAGGCCGCCGAGCTGATCGAGAAGATCAAGCTCGACGACGAGCAGTACGGTGCGCTCGAAGACCTCGTGGTCAACGAGTACGGCGAGGGCAAGGAAGCCGACGCGGTCGACGAGTGGCTGAAGCAGTACGGTGACCAGTTCGACTGGACCGTCACCAGCTGACACCGCTCCCGCTTCACGAAGGAGGGTCTCCCGCGCCGGGAGGCCCTCCTTCGCGCTTGCGTCACCCCCCTTACGCTGGGCGACCACGAGTGCGACCATGGCCGTTCGAGGACCCGACCGGGCCCCGGAACGGAGAGGGAACGATGTGCACAGGACTGAGCTTCACCACCGTCGACCACTACTTCGGGAGAAATCTCGATCTCGAGTTCTCGTACAACGAGACGGTCACCATCACGCCGAGGAACTTCTCGTTCCCGTTCCGCCGACTCGCGTCCATGCCTACGCATCACGCGATCATCGGCATCGCGACGATCTCGGACGGGTACCCGCTGTACTACGACGCGGTCAATGAGAAGGGGCTCGGTATGGCCGGGCTCAACTTCCCCGACAACGCGTACTACCCGGCGGAGGATTCCGAGGCGACCAACGTCACCCCCTTCGAGTTCATCCCGTGGGTCTTGGGGCAGTTCGACTCCGTGGCGCAGGTGAAGGAAGCGCTGGAGACCGTGAACCTCGCCGACATCTCGTTCAGCGCGCAGTTCCCGCTGTCGCCGCTGCACTGGATCATCTCGGACGGTGCGGCCTCGATCACGGTGGAGAGCGTCCATGACGGCCTGAAGGTGTACGACAATCCCTGGGGCGTTCTCACCAACAATCCCACGTTCGACATCCAGAGCTTCCGGCTGAACGACTACATGCATCTGTCGACCCGGCAGCCGCAGAACACGTTCGCCCCTGACGTGCCTCTGGATACCTACAGCCGGGGGATGGGCGGGATGGGTCTCCCCGGGGACCTGTCGTCGTCATCACGATTCGTGAAGGCGGTGTTCACGCGGATGAACTCCGTTTCGGGGAGCTCCGAGTCGGAGTCGATCAGCCAGTTCTTCCAGATCCTCGGCTCCGTCGCCCAGCAGCGCGGATGCGTGCAAGTGGGCGACGAGGAGAAGTACGAGATCACCATCTACTCGTCATGCTGCAACGCCGACAAGGGGATCTACTACTACACGACCTATGAGAACAGCCAGATCACCGGGGTCGACATGCACCGTGAGGACCTCGATGGCTCCGAGTTGGTCGCCTACCCGCTCGTCGAAGGGCAGCAGATCGCCATGCAGAACTGACGTATGACCGGAGCCGTGTGAGGGGGCAGGGGCCGGGGGCTCAGTAACCCAGTCGTGCCCGAACGTCGTTGAGCAGCTGCGAAGAACGCAATGCCGCATCGGGCGCGACAGCGGAGATGCCCTGGACCAGTACGTCTGAGATGAGGATCGCCGAGAGGCTCTCGGAGGTCAGTCCTGTGGGGGTGTGGGGTGCGGTCAGGATCGCGTCGACACGGGAGGAGAGCCTCTCGTGGAGCTCGTCGGTCACGAGGATGACGCCGGCGCCCATCAACTGTGCGTGGTCCAGGAGTACGTCGATGTCGCGGGTGACCCGTCCAGGCGCGAAGATGACGAGGACGTCCTTCGCCTCGAGGTTCAGGACCTCGTCTGCGAGACGGAATCCGTCGGTGCTGAGCCGCCGAGTGGAGAGTCCCGTCCGTCGTAGGCGCAGTGCGAGGTTGTCAGCGGCGATCCCGGAGGCGCCGAGGCCGTAGCAGTAGATGCTCTCGGCGCGCATGAGCAGCGTGATGGCGGCGGAATACGCAGCGTCGTCGTTCGAGCTGCGTGCGAGTTCGATGAGCGACGCCGCCTCATCCCAGGTCTCCTGCTGGATGCGGGCGAGGTCCTGGCCGATGTGCTCGATGCGGGTCTTGAGTCGTACCTCGGGCGAGACGCTGCTCGAGAACGGAGCCGCCACCTCCTGCTTCAGGTGCGAGAGGCCCGAGTATCCGAGTTTCTGCAGGGTGCGCACGACGGAGGCGTTCGAGGTGCCGCTCTGGGTGCCGAGTTCGGCGGCGCTCGCATAGAGGATGTGCTCGGCTGACGTCGATGAGAGCACGCGGCAGACGGCACGTTCGGATTTCGAGAGGTCGTTCCACGTCCTGGCGATGCGCGCGCGGAGGCCGGAGAGCGCAGGGTTCTCTGTATCGCTTGTTACAAACGGTTCCATTGCTGTATCATTCTGTTCGAGAGGCGCATCATCCGTAACGGATGATTCAATCATCCCGGGTGCAACCTCATTGCGCAACAGGCGCACCTGACAGGGAGGTCATATGGCGGCCATGACACCGATCCGCACCATCGAGATCAGTGGGGCGCCCCGCGAGCGCGGGCGCCGATACGGCGAGGCCGCCGCCGACCTCATCGCCGGCTCGATCGAGTACTACACGGAAGCGCTGACCCAACAGACCGGCATGAGCTGGGCCGGGATCACGGATTCCGTCTCGCGATGGGTTCCGATCAGCGAGCAGATCGCGCCGCACCTCGTCGAGGAGATGCGGGGGATCGCGGAGGGGGCGGGTGTCGCCTTCGCCGAGATCGTCACGCTGAACGTGCGCGGCGAGTTCGTCTACGACCACCAGGGACCGTCGCGAGTCACGAGGACCGCGGCCCGTGCCGCCGACGACGAGCGCGACGACGCCGTCGACGGCTGCACGTCGTTCTTCCTGACAGGTGAGGGCAGCGGCACCGGGCACACGCTCGTCGGGCAGAACTGGGACTGGCGCACGCGCACCGCGGGAACGACCCTCATCGTCCGCGTCGTGCAGGATCCGCTTCCCACGGTGATCATGCAGGTGGAAGCCGGGCAGGTGGGACGCCACGGTGCCAACTCCGCCGGTATCTCGCTGAACGCCAACGGCCTCGGGGGGAGCTTCGGGGCGGCGGTCGGCGTGCCGCAGACCCTGATCCGCCGGCTCGTGCTCGATCAGGGCGATATCGCGAGCGCGCTCAGGATGCTGGTCAAGACCCGTCCCCATATCGCGAGCAATGCGCTCCTCGCCGACCGCAGCGGATTCGGCATCGACCTCGAGACCACGCCGAGCGGCGTGGACTGGATCTATCCCGAACGCGGCGTGATCGCGCACACCAACCACTTCCAGGCTTCCGTGCCGCCGCAGCTCGCCGGGTCCTACCTTCCGGTGGCAGCGGATTCGCTGCTTCGTCTGCCGCGTGTCCAGGCCGGGCTGGCGGCGGTCGCTCGTGCGGAGAACCCCGAACACAGCTACGCGCTCGTGCGTGAGGCGATGTCGGATCACCTCGGCTTCCCCGAGGGCGTCTGCACACATCCGCATCCCGACTCCCCCTCGGTGAAGCAGTGGTCGACGCTCCTCTCGAGCTGTGTCGACCTCACCACCGGCGAATACCGCGTCGCGAACGGATTCCCCTGCGAAACCGAGTACGAGGTGCTGCCCTGGAATCTCTACGACGGCCCGCACGACGAACTCCCCTCCCCCTGACCGACAGATTGAGAACCCGAGGAGATAGCGTTCAATGAAGAAGCAGCATCACCCCATCACCGTGACGATCGGCGTGCTCGCCGCCTCGGCATTCGTGCTCGCCGGCTGCAGTTCGGGGTCGAAGGGCGAAGACGGCGACGCCGCACTCGACGTGCCTTTCGGTGCGACGACACCCGCCGCCTCCGGTCCGCTCGAGAGCGTGACGTGGATGCTCGGCGGCGAGCCGACGACACTCGATGCCGACATCGATGCCACCACCGCCGACGACACGGTTCTCGCGAACGTCTGCGACCGGCTCATGCAGGTGCAGCCCGACCTGACCCTCGGTCCCGGGCTGGCATCGGACGCCGAGTGGACCGACGACACCCATCTCGTCTTCACCATCAGGCAGGGGGCGCTGTTCCACGACGGCAGCCCCGTGAGCACGGCGGACGTCGTGTGGAGCATGCAGCGCCACTCCGAGGACGGTGCCGCCGAATCCGACGAGTACCGGAACGTGGTCTCGATCGAGCAGACCGGCACCGACCAGATCACTGTCACGACATCGCAGCCGGATGCGATTCTGCTCCAGGCGATGGCGGGCGACGGCGGTATCGTCTGGAACCCGCGCGTCATCGAAGCCGAAGGGGAGGGCTTCGGCAGCCCCGGCTCCGCCTCCGCGTGCAGCGGGCCGTACCAGGTGACGTCGTGGGACGCGGGGTCGCAGCTCACCATCACCAGGTTCCCCGAGTACTGGAACTCCGACGTCGATGCCCTCACGGACGAGGTCGTCTTCCGATGGGCCGACGAGACCGCGATAGCCAACTCGGTCACGACGGGCGAGGCCCAGGGGTCGTTCCTCGAGAACGCCGGCGCCGCCCGGAGTTTCATCGGGAGCGCCGATGTGTCCGTGTATCAAGGACCCTCGACGAACGCGTGGGTGCTCGAGACGACCGATCGCGGCGCACTGACGGATGAGCGCATCCGGCAGGCCCTCTCGCTCGCCCTCGACCGGACCGGCGTCGCCACGGCTGCCTTCGGCGGTCTCGCCCAGCCGTGGAAGACACCCGTCGGTTCGGGAGCCTGGGGATACGAGGCCGACACCTTCGAGCAGGCCTACGACGCTCTCGAGGGCGCGCCCGCGAAGCCGAGCGAGGCCGATCTCGCGGCGGCCAAGGACCTGATCGCCGAGGCCGGCGCCCCTTCCGCCCCGATCGTCGTCGCCTCGAACGGCTCCTCGACGCACAACGTGATCGCGAATGCGCTGGTCGCCGCGGCGCAATCGATCGGGCTCGAGGCGGAGATCACCGTGATCCCGCAGGTGCAGTACGGCGACTTCTACTCCGACCCCGACCTCCGAGGCCAGGCCGATCTGTGGCCCGACGAGTACTACATCTCGAAGAACGACCCCCTCGGCTTCTACAAGAACGGCGCGTCCGATGCGAGCGTGAACTTCGGCGTCTTCTCCGACCCGGAATACGATGCGCTCGTCGACGAGGGTTACGCCGCGACGGATGACGTCGAGCGCGCCGAGATCACGACAGAGCTGCAGAAGCGCTGGGTGGAGCGCGCGGTGTGGATCCCGGTCGTCGCGACGCCGTCGACGCTCATCATGTCGAAGGCGGTCACGGGTGTCCCCGCCTCTGCAGCGTTCATCTACTACCCGTGGGCCGTCGACCTCGGCAGCGCGAAGGGGTAGTCACGATGCCATTCGCGCTCCGCAAGCTCGCCGGCATGGTCTTCACGCTGGTGATCGCCTCCTTCATCATCTTCGCTGCGATGTACGCAGCGCCGGGTGACCCGGTCACGTTCCTCATCGGCAACCCCGAGAACCTGACCCCGGAGCGGATCGCGAGCGTCCGGGCCCAGTACCACCTGGACGAGCCGATGCTCGTCCAGTACTGGCACTGGGCCTCCGGAGTCCTCACCGGCGACTTCGGACAGTCGTTCCAGTACCACCAGCCCGTGAGCGCGCTACTGGCGGCGAGGGTGCCCATCACCCTGTCGCTCGTCGCCTACGCGGCCGTCGTGCTCACGGTCGTCGGCATCGGCCTCGGCATCGTCGCGGCCGTGCGCCGAGGAAAGGCGGCCGATACCGCCATCATCGGATTCACGACTCTCGCAGCGAGCATCCCCTCCTTCGTGCTCGGAATCGCCTTCGTCGCGTTCTTTGCCGTGGAACTGCGATGGTTCCCCGTGGCAGGTGCGGGTTCCGCTGGACTCGATCGTCTGTATGCGCTCACGCTCCCGGCGCTCACCCTCGCCATCACCGCGCTCGCCATCGTGAGCCGCGTGACACGACAGTCCATGATCGAGCAGTTCTCCTCGGAACACGTCGAGGCCGCCCGAGCCTCGGGTCTCCGCGAGCGGTACATCGTGCGCGATCATGTCCTGCGCGGGGCCTGGGGACCCATCATCACCATGGTCGCGCTCGTCATCGCGAGCATGATCGCCGGAACGGTCGCGGTCGAGACGGTGTTCGGGATCTCCGGCGTCGGCTCCCTGCTCGTCGACGCCATCAACACGCACGACTTCCCGGTGGTGCAGGCGGTGCTCCTGTTCATGGTCGTCGCCTACATGATCGTCACGACGATCGTCGATCTGCTCCTTCCCGTGCTCGACCCCCGTATCCGACGAAGGACGGTGTCCGCATGACCTCCGTGCTCCTCCCACGGGTGCGCCGCCGTCGGCGCTCCGGATCCGACGTCGGGTTCTGGATCTCCTGCGGCCTCCTCGCGCTCGTCGCGGTCGCGGCAGCGTTCGCCCCGCTCCTCGCCCCGTACGAGGCCGACAGCGTCGACTTCGGAGCGATCTGGGAAGGACCGAGCGCGCAGCACCTGCTCGGCACGGACCAGCTCGGGCGCGACCTCTTCTCCCGGCTGCTCATCGGAGCGGGTGAGACGCTCGTCGGCCCCGTGGCGCTGCTCGCGCTCGCCACCGTGCTCGGCGTGGCGATCGGTGTCCTGGCGGCGTGGCGAGGGGGATGGATCGATACCGTCCTGGCTCGCGTGACCGACGTGATGTTCGCGTTCCCCGGTCTGCTCTTCGTCGTGCTCGTCATCGCCGTGTTCGGCAAGGGGCCGGCCACGGCGATCGTGGCGCTCGCGCTCGCCTACGCGCCGGTCATCGCGAAGTACACGCGCAGCCTGGCTCTGAGCGAGATGACGCGGCCCTACATCGACGCGTACCGGGTTCAGGGGCTCGGCGGCCTGACGATCTGCGTGCGCGGAGTCATCCCGAATCTGCTCCCTCCGCTCGTCGGGTATCTCGTCGTCCTCTTCGGCGAAGCCCTCATGAGTCTCGCGACGCTCAGCTTTCTCGGGTTCGGGGCGCAGCCTCCGAGCTCGGAGTGGGGCCTGATGGTCCAGGAGGGGCAACCCGGAATCATCCAGGGGGAGTTCCTTCCCACGCTCGTCCCCGGTGCCGCCATCGCCATCGTCGTCATCGCGGTGAACGTCGCCGGGGTGCGCGTGGCCGACCGACTGCTTGCGAAGGGATGAATGATGCTCCTCGACATACAGGACCTTGATCTGGCGTTCGGCGAAGGCGACGACGCGGTTCGGATCCTCACCGGCGTCAGCCTCGTGGTGGACCGCGGCGAGCTCGTCGGGCTCGTCGGGGAGTCGGGCTCGGGCAAGTCGACGACGGCGCGCGCGGCCCTCGCCCTCTACGGCGATGAGGCGACGATCGCGGGGAGCATCCGCGTCGACGGGACCCAGATGGTGGCGGCCGATGAGAAGACCCGGCGGCGCGTGCGCTCCGAATCCGTCTCGCTGGTGCAGCAGGATCCGCGTTCCGCGCTCAACCCCGTGCGTCGCATCGGGGATTCACTCGCCGAACGACTCGTCCGCGTGCACGGCTGGCGACGGGGCCGCGCCGAGGCGCATATCGTCCAGCTCCTCGCCGCGGTGGGACTCACCCACCCGGAGCGGCGAATGCGACAGTACCCGCATGAGCTCTCGGGCGGCATGCTCCAGCGCGTGGTCATCGCTTCCGCATTGAGCACCGATCCCGCGCTCCTGCTCGCCGATGAGGCGACGAGTGCGCTCGACGTGACGACGCAGGCCGAGATCATCGCGATCTTCCAACGGCAGATCCGCGACCGTGGTCTCGGCATGCTCTTCATCACCCACGACCTGGCTCTGGCCGGCGCGATCTGCGATCGGATCCATGTCCTGCGCCAGGGCGAGATCGTCGAGACGCTCACGAAGCCGGGGCTCTTCGCGGACGCGGTTCATCCGTATACGCTCTCGCTGATCGCCGCGGCCCCTGTACTCGACACGAAGGAGGCGTCATGAGTCTGGTGGAGGTCTCCGAGCTGTATCGGGCCTTTCGGATGGGTCCGGGATCCGAGCGCGTCGTCGCGGTGAACAACGTGAGCTTCGCCATCGAGTCGGGTGAGGCGCTCGGCCTCGTCGGTGAGTCGGGCTCGGGCAAATCGACGATCGCTCGGATCCTCGTGGGTCTGGAACGCGCCGACGCGGGGTCCGCGGTGATCGACGGCATCGACCGCCTCAGTCGACCGCGCGGCAGAGCCGAGCGTCTTGCGAGGGCTCGTGCGGTGCAGATGGTGTTCCAGGACCCGAACGGTTCTCTCGATCGCCGGCTGACCGTGCGCGAGGCGTTGCGGCGCACCCTGCGTCTGCGGGAACAGGGGGCGGGCGCGCACATCGACCGCACGATCGGAGAGCTGCTGGAACGCGTGCGGCTGACCGAGCGGCACGCCGACGCGAAGCCGCACGAGCTGTCGGGCGGTCAGCGGCAGCGCGTCGCGATCGCGCGCGCACTGGCGGTGTCTCCGCGCCTCGTCGTGCTCGACGAGGCGGTGTCCGCACTCGATGTCTCCGTGCAGGCGCAGGTGCTCGAACTCCTCGCCGAGATCCAGCGGGAGTCGGGGGTGAGCTATCTGTTCGTCAGCCACGACCTCGCCGTCATCCGCGAGCTCTGCTCCCGTGTGCTCGTGCTGTTCCGTGGCACGGTCGTCGAACAGGGGGAGACCGGCCACGTACTGCGGAGCCCGCAGCACCCGTACTCGCAGCTCCTCATCGCATCGACCCCCGGTCCGGGGTGGGACCCGGAGCGGGTCGTGCAGGACCGGATGACGTTCACGCAGCGCATGGAGGTCGTCGGTCGGGGCGACCGGAAGTAGGCCGGGTCAGAGCGGGAGGACGATCGCGGCGATCAGGCCGCCGCCTTTACGGGCGCGCAGGCGCACCTCGCCGCCATGGGTCTTGGCGATGCTCTGCACGATCGCGAGTCCCAGCCCGGTGCCGTCCGGGCCGGCCGAGGTGCGACTAGCATCGCCGCGGTAGAACGGCTCGGTGAGCAGCTGCACGGTGGCAGGGGTGATCTGCGCCCCGGTGTTCTCGATCTCGATGACGGCTCGTCCGCGTTCCCGTCGGGAGCGCACCCACAGCTCACCGCCGGGCACGTTGTGGCGGATGCCGTTCTCGAGCAGGTTGCGCACGGCCCTGGCCAGCAGCACCGCATCGCCCTCGACCGTGAGGTCGCGCAGGTTCGTGTGCACCTCGATCTCCTGGGCGTCGAGGTCGTCGACCTGGTCTTCGATGAGCGTGCGCAGCTCGACGGGTTCGACCTCTTCCAGGCCGGTGCGGGCACGCGCGAGGGCGAGCAGCGCCGTGATGAGCCGCTCACTCTGCTCGGTCGCCCGCAGTGCCCGCTGCATGTTGGCCTGCAGGTCCGCCGGCACCGCTCCCTGTTCGAGGGGGATCTCCAACGCAGTGCGCGTCGTCGTCAGCGGGGTGCGCAGTTCGTGCGAGGCGTTCGCCACGAAGCGGTCCTGGGCGGTGAACGCCGACTGCAGCCGGTCGAGCATCCCGTCGATCGTGTCGCCCAGCTCCTTGATCTCGTCGTCGGGCCCCGGCAGAGCGAGGCGTCGGCCGAGGTCGCGTTCGGAGATGTCGCGCGCGGCGGCCGTGACCTCTCCGATGCGGTCGAGCGAGCGGCGCGCGAGCCAGAACGCGATCGCGGCGGCCACCCCGGTGAAGGCCACGAGCACGACCACCGACCACAGCAGCAGCCCGTTGCCCACCTCGTCGGCCAGGAAGCTCGACTGCTGCAGCACCGCGCCTTCCACGGCGTCGAAGGTCAGGGTCTGGGACGGCACCGCGAGCTGCGCGTCGATGGATCCGGCGTAGTACCCGCAGCCGGTGCTGGCCTGGCCCCAGAGGAGGCTGCTGCCGTCGGGGAGCGGAGTCACCTCGCTGACGTCGGATCCATCGGTCGCGCTCGACCCCTCGCCGACCTGCAGGACCGCCGCCATCGGGAGGCAACTGGCCTCGGTGGTGGTGATGGCCGTGGAGAACAGCTGTTGCACCACGAGGTACTGCACGGTGAGCAGGGCGGCACCGGCCGCGATGAAGACCGCGGTGATGATGATCACCAGTCGGGTGCGAAAGCTCATACGTCTCATGCGGTCGTCCCCACTCGATAGCCGTGTCCTGCCGCGGAGTGGATCACCTCGGGCGAGCCGAGTTTGCGTCGGAGCGTGTGCACCACGATCTTGACCACACCGCGTGTGCGCTCCTGCGGTTCGTCCCACACCTCGTCGAGGAGGTCGTCCGCGCTGACGTAGCCGCCCTCCGCGGCGAGAAGCGTCTCGAGCACCCCGAATTCCTTGAGCGTCAGCCGGATCGGGCTGCCGTCGCGCTCCACGATGCGTCGAGCGCTGTCGAGGCGCACTCCGGCGAACTCCTGCACGGCACTCGTCCGCGCAGATCCGCCACGACGGCCGAGGGCGCGGAGGCGGGCCAGCAGCTCCACGTACGCGAACGGCTTGGCGAGGTAGTCGTCGGCGCCGAGGTCGAGGCCCTCGACACGGTCGTTCAGGGTCCCTGCGGCCGTGAGCATCAGGATTCGTGCCGGATACTCCTGCGCGACCAGAGTGCGGCACACCGCGTCGCCGCTCAGCACCGGCAGGTCGCGGTCGAGCACGATCACGTCGACGTCGTTCGAGGCCGCGGAGGTCAGGGCTGCGGCTCCGTCGCGGGCGACCTCCACCAGGTAGCCCTCGCGGCGCAGGCCGTCGGCGAGCGTGTCGGCCAGGTCGGCCTCGTCTTCCACCAGCAGCAGTCGCATGGCACCTCCGTCATCCGAGGGTGCGTGTGCCGCGGTTAGTTTCCGGTTAGGCGCCGTCATACCCACAGCAAACCACCGCCTCCGTAGAACTGACTGCACGTCGCGGATGAGCTGCGACCGCGAGAAAGGGAACCTCATGTTCGATTCGAGAGCAGTCCGATCGTGGGCGGCGATCCCCGCTGTCTTCGCACTCTTCACGCTCGCCGCGTGCAGCGCACCATCGGGAGACGACAAGGCGAAGGACGGGGCCAACGATGCGGCGGCCGCCCGGTTCGTGACCTGCCTCACCGAGGAGGGGCAGACCGCGAAGATCGTCGAGGGGGGACAGGTGGGGATGCTGATGCCCGACGGTCCCGCGAGCGGCACCTCGACGGGCGGCATGATGTCGGTCGAAGCGGGCTCGGGCGACGACGAGGACCTCGCCATGACGATGGTCTTCTCGGACGACGACGGTACGTGGCTCGCATCGACTGCGGCATCGGGCTACCCGGAGGAGGGCGGGCAGCGCGCCGCGTGGGAGACCTGTGAAGAGAAGGTCCCCGAGTTCACGCAGCCGAAGCCCGACATCTCGGACTCCGGAGCGCAGACGCAGATGATCTCGCCGGAGGAGATCATCGAGTCCGGTCTCGCCTTCGCCTCCTGCGCCAGAAAGAACGGCTTCGCCGACTTCGCCGACCCCGATGCTGACGGCATGCTCACCCTGCCGAAGGGGATCAGTGAAGACGAGGCGCGCACGCTTCTCGAAGCCTGCGCGGACACCACGGGCGACATGCCCCCGATGTTCACACAGGAGAGCATCGAAGCCGTCGACTTCGACTGGTTCGCGGTGATGAGCGAGTACTTCGAGGGCATGGTCTCCGCCGCCACCGTCCTTCCGTCGAAGGACGACGAATGAGCCGCCGGCTGACCAAGGTGCTCGTCCCGGTCGGAGTGCTGCTCGTGGCGGCCGCCGTGACCGTGGCCGTGCTGCAGCCCTGGAGCTCGGTGGCCGAGTCGCCGGATGAGGAGAAGGCGCCGGTGACGGTCGAGGCGGAGCTCACCACGCTCACCTCCGATCTGCGCCTCAACGGAACCCTGAGCTACGGGGCGTCGGTCGCCCTGCCGGGCCGTGCCGGCACGATCACCCGCCTGCCGGCGGCGGGGGAGCAGATCGGTGTCGGGCAGGCGATCTACGAAGTGGACGGGAAGCCGGTGATCGCGATGCGCGGCGATCGTCCGTTCTGGCGCGACCTCGGCGTCGGCGTCGAGAAGGGCCCCGACGTTCGTCAGCTGGAGCAGGCGCTCGCCGATCTCGGCTTCGGCAAGAACATGACGGTGGACGACGAGTTCACCGCGGTCACGGAGACCAACGTGAAGGCCTGGCAGAAGTCGCTCGGGGTGCCGCAGGACGGCATCGTCAAGCTGGGTGACGTCGTCGCGATCAGCGCCGCATCCGTGCGGGTGGAGTCGGTCACGGCGAAGCTGGGAGACCCGGCGGGGTCGAGTCCGCTCAGTTACACGAGCACGACGCTGCGCGTGGTCGCCAAGCTGACGGATGCACAGGCGCGCGAGATCCTGCCCGCCACGAAGGTGACCGTGATCCTGCCGGACGGGACGGAGGCGCCGGCGACCGTGACCGCCGTCGACCCCGGCGGGCAGCCGACCGAGAAGGAGGGCGAGACCACTCCGCCCACCGCAGACGTCGAGTTCGACGACCCGGCCGTCGCCGAGGGCATCGGGCTGCGCGCGGTCAAGATCGTGTTCGCGACGTCGGAGGTGAAGGATGCTCTGGTCGTGCCGGTCACAGCCCTGGTGGCGACGACCGACGGCGGCTACGCGGTCGACGTGCTGCGCAAGGGCGGAAAGGTCGAACGCGTCGCCGTGGAGGTCGGACTGATCGCCGACACCAAGGTGCAGGTCACGGGCGGAGAACTCGCCGCCGGCGATGCCGTGGTGGTGGCGCAATGAGCCCGGACACGGTGGTCGAGCTCGTCGATGTGATCAAGGAGTACCCGGGCAACCCGCCGCTGCGCGTGCTGCATGGCATGAGCCTCGCGATCGAGAGCGGTGAGCTGGTGGCCGTGGTCGGAGCCTCGGGATCGGGCAAGAGCACGATGCTCTCGATCATGGGCACCCTCGACGACCCCACGAGCGGCACCGTGCTGATCGATGGGACCGACGCCGCGGCTCTGCCCGAACGCGAGCGTGCCGTGCTGCGCGCTCGCCGCATCGGCTTCGTGTTCCAGCAGTTCTTCCTCCTGCCCGCACTGAGCGCGCTCGACAACGTCGCGCTCGGTCTGCTCTACTCCGGCGTGCCGTCGGCGGAGCGTTCCACCCGGGCGGCCGCAGCGCTGGAGCGGGTGGGCCTCGGCGCGCGCATGAAGCACAGACCTGGTCAGCTGTCCGGCGGTGAGCAGCAGCGCGTGGCGATAGCCAGGGCGATCGTCGGCGCTCCATCGGTGCTGTTCGCCGATGAGCCGACAGGTGCGCTCGACTCGACGACGGGCGATCGCATTCTCGAACTGCTCACCTCGATCGCCGATTCCGGCACGGCCGTCGTGATCATCACGCACGATCCGCACATCGCCGAGCGCACGCAGCGGCAGGTCGGCATCCACGATGGCCGGATCGTGAGCGACACCGGCTCGCGCGTGAAGGAAGAGGTCGCCGCATGAGACGCAGAGGGGAGCGGATGCCGCGACTCAGTGTCGCGGACAGCATCCGCACGGCACTCATCGGTCCCCGCAGTCGCAAGATGCGCACGGCGCTGTCAGCGCTCGGCGTGGCGGTGGGCATCGCGGCGCTCACCGCGATCACGGGCATCGCCGCCTCGAACCAGGCCCAGCTGCTGGCCGAACTCGACTCCCTCGGCGCGAACATGATCGTCGTGCAGCCGGGCTACGGGCCCGACAACAAGCCGGTCGAGCTGCCGGAGACGGCCGCCGGGATGATCGAGCGGGTAGACGGGGTCGAACGGATCGGGGTGCTCGAGAAGGTGCCGGACGACACGGGGGTGTACCGCAACGACCTCATGCCGAAGAGTCAGGGCAACGGACTGACCGCCTATGCGGCGAGTCCCGACTTCCTGTCGTCGGTGGAGGGATCCGTGGCGAAGGGCTCGTGGTTCGACGAGACGGATCGCTCGCTGCCGGTGACCGTGCTGGGCGCGGCGGCTGCGGCGCGCATGGGCATCACGGAGCCGGGCGTGCGGGTATGGATCGGCGAGCAGTGGTACACCGTGATCGGGATCCTCGACGCAGCGGGCCTCGCCGAATCCATCGACGCGAGTGCGTTCCTCGGCGACCGGTGGGCGGCCGAGCACGTGGCGAAGAAGAGCGACGGCAGGATCGCCGCGATCTACGTGCGCATGGCCGACGGTGCGACGGGGGAGAAGGTCCGCGATGCGATCGCCCGCGCAGCGAACCCCTCGTCCCCGTATGTGCAGGTGAACGGGCTCGGCGACCTCGCCGGTGCGCGGGACACCGCGGATGACTCGCTGTCCGGCCTCGCGGTCGGACTCGCGGCGATCGCTCTGCTGGTCGGAGGGATCGGCATCGCGAACACCATGGTGGTGGCGGTGTTGGAGCGGCGCGGCGAGATCGGTCTTCGACGTGCGCTCGGCGCGCGCTCGGGGCAGATCGCGGGTCAGTTCGTGGCGGAGGCGATCGTGCTCGGCGGGCTGGGGGGTCTCGCCGGAGCCGCGGTCGGCGCGCTCGGGGTCGTCGTCTACGCCTCGATCCAGGGGCAGGCGGTGACGATCCCTGCGGTCGTGCTGTTCGGTGGCCCGGTCGTGGCGCTGGTGGTGGGCGTGATCGCCGGGCTCTACCCCGCGATCAGCGCCGCGCGCCTGTCGCCTACGGCGGCGCTCCGCACGGTCTGAGGCCCTGGGTTCGCCCTGGTCGCGCACGGGTTCACGCTCCGGTCGCACTTTCTGTCGGTTCCTGGTTTTCTGGGCGACAGAGAGTGCGACCGGAACGTGCGGCAGCGTGACGGAGCGCTACGGGGAGCAAAACACGCGAAGACGTATGCCGCATTGCTGCGCGGCGCTCCACAGGCTGGTGAGCAGGACGTACGCCTGGGTGGCGTGTGGCGCCGGGTCGTCCTTCTGCAGTTCCGCACGAAGTTTCGCGATCGACAGGGAAGCACCTGCCACCACCCACACCTCGCGCCGGTAGGAGTGGGACTGGACGCGGCGGTCGATGTCCTGCCAGACCTCGGCTCCGGTCCGGGTACTCGCCCCCCAAGGGAGGCGAATGCGCGGGGCGGTGTGCGGGGAGTCCTTCCACTCCTCTCCCCAGTAGTCGGTGTGGGGACGATCGACGTTCCCGAGGGTGAGGTATCGCAAATTCTTGATCGCTTGACTTGCAACGACATGGAACGCGCCGGCGGAGAGCTCGCTACCGGAGGAGATCTTCGTCTTCTTGTTGGTCTTCTTGGTCGCCTTCGCATGGATGAAGGCGACGGCATCGTCGTCGTAGGCGATGAAGTCTGCGATCTCGGCGGACAGGTCGGTACAAATCAAGAACGTCGATCTCGGCGTAAACGTCTTCGGTACGAGGATGTTCTCGATGACGCCGAAGACCGAATCCGATGGCCAGCGTCCCGTGGAGTTCGGTTTGCCCTTCTCGTCCAATGCGGAGGCCAACGCTTGCTCGCCCTCCAGGATCCCCAGGATGCCGTCGTCCCCCGTGCGCCGGTCCGCGAGGTCCCAGAAGTAGCCGTTCGAGTACACGGGGCCGGACGCCGTCGCGACGCGAAAAGACTGCGTGAGGTTGATGGTTGCGATGATGCCGCGATCATCCTCTGTGGCTAGATCGGCTGTCAGATCGTCGAATTCCGGTGAGGAGACCCGGTAGCGGCGGGCGCGTGTATCCCAGGCGATGGATGCCCGGATATCGGATCCGCCGACCGATATGGAGAACCCACCATCGGCATCCACTGCGCTTCCCGTCTCGTCGCTGAGGTGAGCTGCGGTGTTGGGCGCGACGGCTGTGGCCAGCCACTCGGGGTCGATGTCAAGGAGCACGTGGACGGGCGTGGGATCTTCCGGGGGCGACGTCTCGGAGGCGTATCGGTTCAGGGAAGGCGCCGCATCCGCTGTACCGTTCAGTTCGCTCGCTCTCGCCGAGACCCAGGCGTAAAAGGACTCGAAGGACGTGTCTGAGCCGTTCTGGCGATCGTGGATGCGGCTGTTCTTCGTGCCGACGTAGCGAGCGACCCGGGGCGATTCGGGTGCGTCGTCGTGCACGACGGCAAGAGCATTCGTCCACGCGTAGGTCGAGGACCCGATCTCCGATGCCACGTTCGTCAGGTCCCTGGCCCGCAGGCTCCGTGAGCGGATGGCGTCACGGCTCAGATCCGAGTTGATGAGCGACACGCTCGTGACTCTTGCGTGCTCGGGCAGCGTTCGGTGGAGGCTCCCGACCTCCGGTCGACTGAACGCGGAGACGAGGGAATGCGGCGCTGCGCCTTCACTGTCGGCGTAGAAGACGAATCCACCGTGCCGGATGAGTGCCGTGTACCCGACTCGCGTCTCGATGTGGGAAGCATTCATCAGCACGGGCGAATTACGGAAGGCAACCCAGGCGATGACGCGCGCATCGTCGTATCCGTCGGGGGTGAACGGACCGTAGACCTGACGCTTCGCCTGCTGCCACTCTCCGACGATGGATTGGACGAGAGCATCGAATCCTGCGGATGTGAGAGGGGCGGAGGCATCAGGATCGGTTCGGTCTTCGTCGCGCCACACGCGCACGTTCGCCGCGTACGCGAATTCCTTCCAGAGATCGTGGGACTCGAAGTCGAGCCCGTGCCGGAACCGGCCGTCCTCGTAGGTCTCATGCGGCTGAGCCCGGAGAAGATCGGAGGCGAGGGTTTCGAAGGTGGTCGGCGCAGAGGCCGCTTTCGCGTCGTAGTTCATGTAGCGCCGCCAGGCGTCGTGCGTGGCCGCGATGTCGGGAGCGAGTACGAGCGCGGGCAAGGGCTTGGAAAGCGACGGATTCCGCAGAACTCGACCGATCTGCTGGACCGTCGACCGGTCGTCGGTGAAGGCGTCGTAGAGGGCCAGGATACGGAGGTCCGGGTCGTCGAATCCCTCGCGAAGCTTGAACTGGTGGACCCAGAAGCGTTGGGGAGGACGCTCCCGGCGCGCGGGGATGGCGCGCTGGAAGTCGGGGTTCCCCGACCTCTCGAACTGATGGTGGAAGCCGATCGCGGTCTCGCCGCGTGCATGGAGAGCCTCGACGATCTGCCGCACGGTCTCGTGTCGATCGCAGCGGACGAGGATGCGTTCGTCGCGTGAGATCCCGCGGGCGCTCAGATCGTCGAGAAGTGCCTTCACGAAAGCGACCGGATCGCCCGGAGAGCCGAGGGACGCGAAATCCGGCCGACGGAGGAACAGCTCGGCCTCCGCTTCGTGGTGAGGGAAGCGGTAGTGGTTGTCGCTCCCGATATCGAAGGAGCGGTTGTCATTGCGGAAGGCCGTCGCCGTGAGCAGACAGGTCTTCACCCCCATGCCGCGGATCGCCCGCGACCAGAGTGCGGAAGGCTCGTAGTGACATTCGTCGACGACGGCGAAGTCGATGCGGGCGAACGCCGCACGCATCGCTTCCTGGTCGTGGCCGAGCATCTTCCAGGCCGCGTGCACCTTTGCGATGGTGCCCACCCAGACTCGTCGCTGTGCGGGTTGCTCCCTCAACAGGTCCAGCCACTCAGAGGCGGTTGGGATCGCCACGACCTTCGTGCTGGGGGGAGGAGAGAGGCCGAGACTTGTCCATTGATGCCCCGAAAGGTCGTCGCGCAGCTGGCGGGAGAGGGGCTTCCAGGGCGTGAGGACGATGACGTCACGAGTGAGGGTGCCCACGCGAGAGACAATGTCGGCGATGACGGCGGTCTTACCTGTACCCGTCGGCATGGAGACGAGCGCCGACCCCGTCGCCGCCGAATCGTTCAGATATCGCTCGAAGGTGGCGACGGCGCGTCGCTGGTGCGGCCAGAGCGGCAACATCGGCGGATCTTCGGGAGCCACGTCGCCATCCTCTTCTGCCGGGAGTCAGGGGAGCCCGCCGGTTGTCCACCGTCGCGTCCTTCTCCTTATCATGTCGTCGAATCGTGGGGTTGGGCTCCGGTGACACGCACGAAATCCCGCCGAGCGCGGCGAAACGCCCCGGCCGGGGAGAAGTCCCCGGTCGGAGCGTTCCGTCTCGCTTGGCGTCGATCAGCTGACCTTCTTCCGGTAGGAGATGATCGCGAACACGTAGGCGACCACGAGGATCCCGACGCACCAGGCGAGGGCGACCCAGATCTCGGACCCGACCGGCTCCTGCGCGAACAGCGCCTGGATGGTGTTGACGATCGAGGTGACGGGCTGGTTGTCTGCGAACCACTGCACCGGTGCCGGCATGGTGTCGGTGGGCACGAACGCCGAGCTGATGAACGGCAGGAAAATCAGCGGGTACGAGAAGGCACTCGCGCCGTCGACCGTCTTGGCGTTCAGGCCCGCGATGATCGCCAGCCAGGTGAGTGCCAGCGTGAACAGCATCAGGATGCCGATGACTCCGAGCCAGGCCCAGAAGCTCGCTCCGGTGCGGAAGCCCATGAGGAATCCGACGCCGAAGATGATCGCCAGGGTGATGGCGTTCGCCGTGAGGGACGTGAGCACGTGGGCCCACAACACGCTCGATCGGGCGATCGGCATGGAGTGGAACCGCTCGAAGATGCCGCTCTGCATGTCGGTGAACAGCCGGAACGCCGTGTAGGCGATGCCCGACGCGATCGCGATGAGCAGGATCGCCGCTTCCGGGTGGCCCGTCGTCTTCCCCGTGCATCCTCGAACGCGGGCGATGCTCACCTCACTGGACGCGGAGCATCTCCTCGACGCCCTGATCGCCGAGGAGCCGTACAGCTATGAGCGCTTCCTCGCCCTCGCCGCACACGCGGCAGTGCTGGTATCCGACTCCGGCGGCATCCAGGAGGAGGCTACGGTGCTCGGGCGACCGGTGCTCGTCGTGCGCGATTCGACGGAACGCCCTGAGGCGCTGGGATCGTTCACGAAGCTCGTCACACCTCAGACGCTCGCGAGCGAGGCGGCGGCTGTGCTCGCCGATGTCGAGGGGACCCTGGAGAAGCTGAGCGCCTTGCCGTCGCCGTTCGGTGATGGCAAGGCCACGGCACGCATCGCCACGCACATCAATTCCGTCGTCCGCCTCGCCGCAGAGGAGTCCTGATGTACAGCAGCGATCTCACCACGCCTCTCGCCGCCGTCGGCCTCCTCGCGATGACCGGTCCGGATTCGGTGCTCACCTGGGTCATCGTGGGTGCGGCAGCCATGGGAGCTGGAGCGTTGCTCACCGTCCGTCGGCGCGTGCTGCGCAGGGCCGCCCCCGTCGGGCGGGATCGACGCCGGCCATGCCGTTGAGGCGTTTCCCGTGCGGGCGTAATCGAACGTTCGATCCGCGGTCCTATCGGCGGCGATGCACTCTGCGCGTCACTCAAATGGAAGGAAGGGGCTCGAGATGAAGAGCATCCTCAAGACTGCCTGCACCGCCGGCATCGGCCTGCTGATCGTGGGAGGCACAGTGCTCGGTGGGCAGGTGGCCATGGCCGACGACCAGCCGGTCACGCCGGATTCGTCGACGACGACCACCAGCACCAGCGGAACGGAAAGGGTCAGCTCTCCCCAGCTGGTCCGCGGCTACCTCGGTCGCGCCACACAGACGGCTGCCACCGGGGTCACTCCCGGATCGGAGATCAAAGAAGGTGCCGTCGTGCAGCTCGTCAATGATGAGCAGATCGACGGCGTCTACAAGGTGATCCTTCCGGTACCGGCGAACACCACGTTCGCCTCGGCGACCGAGGGCGGCGCGCTGGTCGGTTCCAACGTCGTGTGGACCTTCAACGTGGCGCATGACGGTGGCACGCGGATCGTGCAGCCGATGGCGTCGTTCACGGTCGCCGACGACTACTGGGGACCGACGATCACCAACAGCGCCAAAGTCGTCTACACCGGCGGAGTGTTCACGGACGACGTCCGTTTCACCTACAACTATGCGCACCAGTTCGCGCAGCGCCCTCCGGTGCCGGTGATCGATGCCGGTGTCGGACTCGCCAGCGCCGGTGTGATCGGGGTCGGCGCGCTCGGCGCGCTCGCTCTGCGCCGTCGTTCCACGGCCACCGACTGACCGCGCTCGGCTCACTCAAGAGGAAGAAACCACAGTGAAAAAGAAATCCATCCTCCGGGGTGCGCTGGCCGGGGGGTTGCTCGCCGCTTTGGCGGTGGGCGCCCTCGCGGCGGCCCCGGCTGCCACGGCCGCAGACGTCAACGGCTGGACCGGTTCGGGCGACACCCGCACCGCATCGGCGGCCGGCGCCACTGCCAAGATCACCACCACCGACAAGATCCAGGTGAAGAGCTCCGGTGATGTCGTCAACCTCGCCACCGTCCGCGACGGCGGTGAGCTGGGGCTGAACGTGATCGGTTTCCACGAGGACTTTCCCTGCAAGAACGGCATCGAGTGCGTCCGCGGCAACGTCGTGGTCGACTTCGGTCAGCAGGTGACGAACCCGAAGATCAAGCTCGACAAGCTCGGTGGCGACGTCTACGCGCTCGGCGGTGTCGTGAACAGCTCCGCCAAGTACACGCTGACGACCTCCGGCGTGACACTGAGCTCGACGTCCGGAGACCTCGACGTCACCTCGAACACCATCACGTCCACCAACTTCGCGTCGAAGAGCGGAACCGTGCGGGTCAATGGCACGGTCTCCAGGGTCGTGTTCCAGGTCACGATGCGGTCGAAGGGTGCCTTCCTCGGCCTGATCCCCACGTGGACCAAGGTGCCGAGCGACCTGCACAGCATCGACATCGATGTGGACAAGCCCACCAAGCCCGTGCTGACCGTCGACAAGAACGACCACCGCGACGCGGCTGTCATCGGCGACCAGCTCTCCTACGACATCGTCGTCAAGAACTCCGGCGATGCGGCGGCGACGAACGTCGCCATCAGCGACGATCTGCCCGCCGGTCTGACCGGTATCACCGCGTCCTACACGGCGGGTACCTCGGGTCAGGTCACGGTCTCCGGACAGCAGGTGCGCGGCACGATCCCGTCGCTCGCTCCCGGAGCCTCGTCGACTCTGACGGTGAAGGCGACGGTCGGGACGTCGACTCCGCTCGGCAACCTGCGCAACAACGCCTGTGCCGTCGCGACCTCGTCCAACCAGGCGTGCGACTGGGACGACACGACCATCGACAAGCAGACCAAGCCCGTCCTGACGATCACCAAGGACGACCAGCAGGGTGACGTCAAGCTGGGTCAGAACCTGACCTACGACATCGTGGTGCGGAACACCGGTGACGGTGCTGCCAAGAGCGTCGTGGTCAGCGATCCGCTCCCGACCGGTCTCGACTTCGTGTCGGGCAGCGGTCCTGCCGGCATCACGGTCACGGCCTCCGGGCGCAACGTGACCGCCGACCTCGGCGACCTCGCCGCAGGGCAGTCGGTCACGCTCAAGGTGAACGCCAAGGTCAACCAGTCGGCAGCGCCGGGTGCATTGTCCAACCAGGCGTGCGCCGCCGCGTCGAACGCAGCGAACGTCTGCGCAACCGACACCGACACCGTCAAGCGCGAGTTCTTCCAGTACACGTTCAACTCGAACCCGACCGACCCGCAGCCGGGTCAGGCGGTCACGTACCGGATGGAGTTCGGCAACAACGGCAACGTCGACTCGGCGAATGCGGAGATCGAGTACGCCCTGGCCGGCGTGCTGGATGATTCCACCTGGAACCCGTCCAGCGTCACGGCCAACAGCGGCACCGTCGTGGTCAGTGGCAACACCATCGACTGGAAGGGTCCGCTGGCGTCCGGCCAGACCGTCGTGATCACCTTCACCGGTGTCTGGAACGGCAACGGAGACGGCTTCGCCTTCCCCGGTGTCACCTATTACGGGAGCGCCCGCTAAGGAGCGCCCCGGCGAACAGGAGAGGGCCGTCCTTCCAGGGCGGTCCTCTCCTCGCCCCGTTTTGCACCACCCGCAGTGAGAGGTAGTCATGGCCAGCAGCACGATCGTCGAAGACCCGCGAAGAGAACTCCGACCTCCTGTGCGGTTCGCGCTCGGCGGGCCGAAGGGGGACCGCGCCGCTCGAATCCTCGCGGCGTTGCTGTTGATCCTCGCGGTGCTGGCCCTCGTCTGGGTCAACGAGGCGTTCCGCTCTTTCGAAGCCTCGGCTGCGACCTGGGCTCTCTCCCCCTTCGTCGAGGGTCAGCGTCTTCCCATCGCCGAGCACTACTTCGTGCGGACGCCCGAGCATGAGCTCATCGCCCTTCGCGTCACCGTCGAGTGCACCACGCTGCTGATCGGCGTTCCCCTGACGGTCGTCGGCGCGGTCATCCTCGCCAGCACGCGAGTGCCATGGAGTCGCAGTGTGCTCGGGATCCTGGCGATGTGGGCCATCATCTTCGTCGTCAACCTCCTCCGGCTCGTGATCATCGGATGGTCGACGCAGACCTGGGGTCTCGACCCCGGCTATGAGATCAGCCATGTCTTCGTCGGTTCCGTCGTCGGCATCATCGGCTATGCGCTCGGGCTAGCCGCCCTGTTGCTCATCGTCGGCGTGCGGCCGCGTCGCCGTCGCCGCGTCGTGCCGGAAGAGACCGAGGGGCCTCGCTACCACCGAAACGGCGCGCTCTGACGCGAACCTGAAAGGCCGTTCCATGCTCTCCATACTCAACGCCTTCACGATTCTTCTCGGCGTCGCCTTCGTCACCTACGTCGTCTTCATCCTCGTTCCGTACCTCCGGTACCCGAAGGCGATCCCGGGGGACCCCGCCGACTTCGAATGGCACTTCTTCATCCCGTGCCGTGACGAGGAGGCGGTCATCGACACCACCATCTCGCGCGCCCGTCGGGACTTCCCCGGTGCGCACACCTGGGTGATCGACGACGACAGCGAAGACGCCACCTCGGCGATCGTCTCGCGGTGGGCCGCAGAGGACTCGCACGTGCACCTGGTGCAGCGCCGCCGTCCGCAAGCCCGCACCGGCAAAGGCGACGCCCTCAATGCGGCCTACCACCAGCTGCTGAGCTGGCTGCCCGAAGACGCCGACCATGAACGGATCGTCGTCGTCGTGATCGATGCCGACGGCGAGATGGAGCCCAACGCCCTGGAGATCTGCTCGGCCGAGGACACCTTCGGCGATCCCGCGGTCGGTGCGGCGCAGATCGCGGTGTGGATGAAGAACCGCGACGACAAGAAGCCCTACCCGAACAGTGGCCGGTTCGCGAACACCTTCGCCCGTTTCCTGCTGCGCATGCAGGACCTCGAATTCCGCACGACCATCGCAGCGATGCAGTCGCTGCGCGCGAAGACGGGAACCGTGGGGCTCGGGGGGAACGGACAGTTCACGCGGCTGTCGGTTCTCGACGCGATCGGCGAGAAGTTCGGCGAACCATGGCACGGAGCTCTCCTGGAGGATTACGAGTTGGGCGTGCACGTCGTGCTCGCCGGTTTCCAGGTCAAGCACGTCTACGACACCCATGTGAACCAGGAGGCGCTCCCGTCCATCCGCCGTCTCCTCACACAGCGCACGCGCTGGGCGCAGGGCAACATCCAGTGCGTGAAGTACATCGGCGAAGTGGTGAAGTCTCCTCATGTCGACAGCGCTGGTGTGATCGAGACCAGCTACTACCTCGTCCTCCCGTTCCTGCAGATGCTCGGCGCGCTGTCATTCACGATCCTGGTGGGTGCGCAGGTGTCGCTGTTGATCCAGGATCCCGCTCAGGTGCAGCTCGCGCTCGGCAGCGTCCTGGGCCTCGTCGGACTTCTCTCGGTGTTCTCGATCGCCCCCTTCGCTGTCTGGGGCTTCGTCTACAAGGTGCGCTGCGAGCCGCAGGCCAGCTGGTTCACGGCCCTGATGTGGGGGCTGGGTGTCTGGCTCTACGTCTATTACATGTACATCTGCATCGCGCGGGCCTTCCTGCGCATCATGCGCCGGAAGAACGGCTGGGCGAAGACGCGACGTAATGCGGAAGCGCACGTCGTCGTCGGGGGCTCGGTCGCCGTCGAGGTGTGATGCGGGGGACGCCCGTTCCGGCGAACTCACGGCTCGCAGCCCCCGCACGAGCGAGATGCGAAAGACTGGAGGCATGACTTCGCCTGCACTCGACACTCTCCTGGCCCGCATCGTCGAGAGCGGACTGCTCGAGGATCCGATCGCCGAGAACGGGCTGGTGTACGGGCGCGCGATCATCGACGCCGCCGGTACGACCGTCAACGTGAACGTCGATCCGGAGCTGGAGGACGTCCAGAGCGATGACGTGGATCATGAGGCGCTGGTCGCGGCAGTCGCCCGCACCCTCTCGGTCGGGGAGTCTCGGTGGCGCTCGGTGATCGACGAGATCGTCGCCGACATCGAGGATGCCGTCGACGACGAGCCCGTCGCGGAACAGATCGACCTGCGCGATGATCTCGAGGCCACCTCGGTCGTCGTGTTCGCCGACGCGGTGCTTCTCGCCTTCCTCGCGCCGAAGCAGTTCCCCGAGTCGCGCATCCTCGTGCAGCTCGACGAGGACTTCGAGGTCGACGGCGTCGAGGTGCGCGACCTCGACGGCTCGGAGACGATCGACTTCGACACCCTCGACGACCTGCTCGACGAGATCAGCCGCTCCGACAGCTGATCTGCTGAGTGCCGACCTCCTGCTGATGACCGCGGATCCTCGTTCTGCTGCGTCTTCTCCGTATCGTGTCGGGGGAGCAGCACGCGTGGTGCTGTCCGTGCTGGGCGCGATCGTTGCGGGGTTCGCCGTCGCCTGGTGGGTGACCACGGTCCAGCGGATCCCCGTGAGGTCCGACGCCGACCTCGCATCCGTCTCGTTCGGCTTCCCTCTTCCGTGGGTCTCGCAGGACCATTCGTCCAACCCTTTCGCCACCTATCCGGCAGAGGTGGTTCTGCGCCTGACCGGTCGAACGGGCATCGCCTACCCGACCGACTACGAGTGGTTGCCGTTCATCGCCGATGGTGTGATCTGGGGCGCGGCGTTCTGGCTGGTGGGCATGGTCGCTCTACCCGCATTGATGGGGATGTTCCGCCGGGAGTAGGACTCAACGCCCGCAGGCGGAACGCGCCGATCGCCACCGGATCGCGTAATCGTGCCTCGACCTTTCACTCCTGTACGCAGGAGAGTCCTCGACTCGACGGTGTTCCGTCGAGCGTTGCGGAAAGGCAGACCTGAATGACCAGCCGCGTGATCGTCCGCAGCACCTGTGCAGTCCTCGCCGTCGGCGCGGCACTCGCGATGAGCGCCCCGCTGACGGCCGCCGTGCCCGTCGCCGCAGCAGCGGAGCAGTCCGCACTGAATTGGGTGGTGAACACGAGACCAGAAGCGCCGAGCGCGGATGTGCTGCGGTCGGCCATCGAAGGCGCCGGCGGGGAGCTGTTGATCACCTATCCCGAGATCGGGGTGACGGTCGCCCGCGCACCCGACGGCGACTTCCCCACTCAGCTCGAGAGTCTCGCCTGGGTCCAGTCCGTTGGCCCGACCCGAACGTCGACCGATCCGGACACGCCGACCGCACCCGGGCCACCGATCGCCGGCGACACGACGGAGCCGACGATGATGCCGGCCGAGGGCACCGCGTGGAACACCGTCGCCATCGGGGCGACGTCACCGTCGGGGAAGGGAGTGGTGGTAGGCATCGCCGACAGCGGCATCGATACCGGACATCCGGACCTCGCCGGCCAGATCGACCCGGCGTTGTCCGTCGGCTGCACCGTCAACGGCGTACCGGACACGAGACCCGAGGCGTGGCAGCCGGGAACCGACGGCGCGAGCGCGCACGGCACGCACGTGGCCGGCAGCGTGGCGGGAGCGGCGAACGGCACCGGCATCGTCGGCGTCGCCCGTGACGCGCGCGTCGCCTCGATCAAGGTCGTCAACGACGACGGCCACATCTACCCGGAGGCCAGCATCTGCGCGACCATGTGGGCTGCTGACCACGACATCCCGATCGTGAACCACAGCTACTACGTCGACCCCTGGTACCTCTGGTGCGCTGATGTCGACTCACAGGGTGCGGCTCTCGAAGCGCTCCGTCGCGCGTACGCCTACTCCCACGACCAGGGCGTGCTGAACGTCGCCGCGGTCGGTAATGAGGGTCAGGATCTCGCCACCATGAGCACGGATGAGATGAGTCCGAACGACGGGACGCTCGAGCCTCGGCCGGTGAACTCCTCCTGTCTTCAGGCACCTGGCGCGCTGCCGGGTGTCATCGCCGTCGCTGCCGCGGATCAGGACGAGGCGACGGGCGCGATCGTGCGTGCGGGATTCTCGAACTACGGTGCGGGCAAGGTCACGGTGACCGCGCCGGGCTTCGTGTGGTCAGCAGTGCCGCGCCAGGACGACGGCTCCGTCTACGCGCTGTATCCCGGAACGTCGATGGCGTCCCCGCACGTGGCCGGGGTCGCCGCCCGCATCCTCTCGGAGACTCCAGGTCTCACGCCGGACCAGTTGACCCAGCGCATCACGGACACGGCGGATCCGCTCGCTGGGCTCAGCGCGGACCGGGTCGGGGCAGGACTCGTCGACGCCGGAGCAAGCTCGACTCCGGCGGTCGGCGTCTACTCGAAGGTCGCCCTCACCGGGCAGCCGTTCCGCGTCAACGGCAGCGGATACCCGGCGAACACCACCGTCGACCTGAAGATCGGCGGCGCTGTCGAGCAGGTGCGTACCGACGGTGCCGGTCGCTTCGCCACCGTTTTCGACGTTCCCGCGGACGCACCCCTGGGGGAGGCCACCCTCACGGGCGGAAGCGCATCCGCCCCGGTCATCATCCGCGAATCCCCAGCGGCTCCGACTGTGGTCACTCCCGTCGCCGGATCGACGGTCTATGCCAAGAGCACGAACATCACGGGCACGGGAGTCCCCGGCTCTCTGGTGCGTGTGCACGTCTTCGTCGGCGAGCTCACGCCGTTCGTCCGGTTCGTGCAGGTAGGCATGGACGGTCGGTGGTCGACCACTGCATCACTTCCGCAAGGGGATTATGAGCTGACGGCGCGCACGTTCGTCGGATCGGACATGTCGGCCGTAACAGCCCCAACGAAGTTCTCCGTCCATACGGCATCCGCAATGTCGTACTCGGTGCAGATCGCCCCGCAGGCGGGCGCTGATGACAGCCTGATCCTTCTCGACCTCACGAACGCAGGGGCGTCGGGCGGGGAGGCCGTGGTGGACATCGACCTCGCCGACTACGACGGCTTCGAGGTCCCGGTGCCCCCGACAGGCGAGGTCGAGCGCACCGACAGGGGCCTGCGTTGGAAGCTCACGCTCGATTCGGCGCAGAAGGTTCAGCTGCAGATCCCGGTGAGTGCCGGCGCCGGTGACCTGTCGTTCCCGGTGATCGTCGTGAAGTAGCGCGTGCACGGGCGAAGACCGGTCCACTGTCTGCATGTTCCTGTGCCAGCGGAGGGATCAGTGGAGCCGTGGATCATGGTCTTGCCTTGCGATGCGTATGAGGATCACCGGGTCACTCCCCGTGGAGAGTGCGGCTGCGACGGGTCCGGGAAGATCCCCGCCGCAGCCGCGTGCTTGATTGCGGACCAGATGGTGAGCCGGGTGGCTTCACCGTCCGCCTGCGTGACGGATCCTCATCCTGTCGACGCGCCGAGCAAGCGTGGCATGAGCAAGACGACGAACGGGTGAAGTTCTTACGGTCGGTCGTCGGACCTCGCCCGCACCCGCCGCCAACGATGAGCGATGCCCGTGTCAGAGCCACTTCTTGTACTTGAACACCCCGAACAGGCCGACCGCGAAGGCGAGCATCGCGCCGATGGCCATCGGGTAGCCGAAGGCCCAGTGCAGCTCGGGCATCACGTCGAAGTTCATCCCATACACGGTGCCGACCAGCGTCGGGGCGAAGATGATCGCCGCCCAGGAGGAGATCTTCTTGATCTCGTCGTTCTGCGCCAACCCGGCCTCGGTCTGACGCCGGGCGACCAGCGCGGAGTGCACGGTCAGCGCGTTTTCCAGGATCGCCCGGAACGAGTCGATCTTCTCGTTGACACGGATCGTGTGGTCGAGTACATCGCGCAGGGAGCGCTGCAGCTCCTCGTCGATGCGGTACTTCGCAGAGCCCCGACGCAGCCACTCCAGCATGCCGTTCAGCGGATGCACCGCCCGCTGGAAGTTGATCACCTCGCGGGACAGCTCGTAGATGCGGCGGGAGAGCGCGCTGTCGTCGTCGCCGTCGCCGAAGAGCTGGTCCTCGATCTCGTCGATGTCGTTCAGCAGCCCTGCCACGATCGGCTCGTACCCGTCGACGACCTCGTCGAGGATCGCGTAGAGCACGGCCTCCGGTCCCATCGCGAGCAGCTCGGGGTTCGCCTCCATGCGGGCGCGCACGGCGGCGAGGTTCGGGGATTCGGCGTGCCGGATCGTCACCACGAAATCGGGGCCCACGAACAGGTGCAGCTCGCCGAACTCGATCGACTCCTCCTTGTCGCGGTACCGGGCGGGGCGGAGGACGGCGAACAGGGTGTCGCCGTAGCGCTCCACCTTCGACCGCTGGTGGCCGGACAGTGCGTCCTCGACGGCCAGCGGATGCAGGTCGAACTCGCGAGCGACGGACGCCACTTCCTCCGGGCTGGGTCGGTACAGGCCGATCCACGCGATGCCTCCGGCGGCGTCCAGCATCCGGTAGGTCTCGTCCAGGTTCTTGGGGGTCTCCACGCGACGTCCGTGGACGTACACGCCGTTGTCGATGAGGGCCATGATCGGCTCCGTTCTCGCAGGCGCACGGCAGCGGAGAGCTCCGTGCGCGGTTCGTCAGGGGCGGATGACGCCGCCGACGGCTGCGGGGAAGGACGTGCGAAAGCGGACCAGAGGGTCAACGCGCTAGCGCAGGGAGTCTCGACGCAGTGAAGGCGGCGTCGTAACTATCACCGGACATCGCCATCACCACCTTTCGGGACTCGTCGGGCCGAACGGCCCAAGCGGTCAGCATACTCCTCGATGCTGAGCGCCGGCCCCGCTGCGGCTGCCTCGACCCGCCGGCTATCAGGATCCGCCTTCGTTCGGGTCGAAGGCGGATCCTGATCTGCCGACTCGCGGCGCCCCGACCGCAGTCGGGTGATCGGGCGTGCGGCCCGGTTCAGTCAACACCGTATAGCGACCTTTGTCCAGGGTCGATGGACGATGGTCGGAGCTTCGGTGGATCAGACGAGCGTGACGACCTCGCCGCCGCGAGCCGCCGAAGCCTGGGCGGCCTTGGCGATCTCGACGGTACGGATGCCCACGCCGGCGTCGGGCTGCGGCTGACGTCCCTGGCGCACGGCGTGCACGAACTCGTCGAGCAGGAGCGCGTCGAGGTCGGCGCCCACAGGGTTCCATGTCTCGCCGTGCGCATCGTGCCCGGCGACGCCCTTGGCGAAGGGACTGACGGTCACGGTGCCGCGCTCGGCGATCACCTGCAGGGTGAGTCCACCCCAGGTGGCCGAGCGCATCGGCCAGCTCCAGGAGCAGTCGATCGTGGCGATGACCCCACTCGGGTACTGGATCGTCACCAGGCCGCCGGTCTCGACCTCGAGGTCGCGCTCCGCATGCAGGATCCCGTTCGACACGGCGCGGACGGACTGGGCACGCTCGCCGAGCAACTCGTCGAGCAGGTCGGCGCAGTGCACGACATGGTCGACGAGTGCGCCGCCTCCCGCCAGCTCCGGATCCGTGAACCAGGTCCGGTCCTGCGGAAGCTTGCCGTTGTTGATCCCGGTGACGCCCAGCACCGTGCCGAGGCGTCCGCTGCGCAGCTCGGCGATCGCGTCGCGCACGCTCGGGGCGAACCGCACCGGATAGGCGACCATCAGGATCACACCGGCACGCTCGCACGCCTCGCGCATCGCGATCGCATCCTCGACCGTCGTGGCCAGGGGCTTCTCGCACAGCACGTGCACCCCGGCGGCGGCCGCGCGCTCGACGAGGGCGCGGTGTCGGGAGTTCTCCGCGGCGATCACGACCGCATCGGGTTTCCAGGCGAAGGCCTCGTCGTAGGTCTCGACGTAGGCGACACCGAGCTCCGCCGCCAGCGTCGCTCCTCGGGGTGCGTCGTCGGGCGCCGTGGCACCGTCGGGGTCGGCGGCGATCAGCTCGACGCCGGGCATCGCGTTGAGCGCGTGGACGTAGCTCAGAGCGTGCGTGTGCGCGAACGAGAGGACGGCGATCCGCAGCGGGGTGGTGGCGGTCATCGAGTGGCCTCCTCGGCCGTGCGTGCAGATGATGTGGGAGTGGTGACGGTCAGAGCGACCGGGGCGCCGGAGGCGATCGAGGCGTACGCGCCCTCGGCGACGGCGACGGCCTCGATTCCGTCCGCCGGGCTGACCCTGGCGTCGCGCCCCTCGCGCAGGGCGGCCACGAAGTCGGCGATCTCGGCGAAGTACGGGCTCTCCTGCGGCGACATCGGCGGCAGGTAGTCGGTGTCGGCTTCGGGAAGCACGGCGTCGGTGCGCAGCGCGTTGTCCTCGGCGCTGTCGTAGCGCAGGCGGCCCTCCGACCCCGCGACCTCGACGCTCGTGCGGAACGGCATACCCGGCGCGACCCAGCTGCCGTGGATGTGACTGATGACGCCGCTGCGGTGCGTGAGCACGACGTGTGCAGTGACCGGTGCGGGCACGCGGTCGTCGACGGTCGGCGGGTTCTGCACCGCGTAGACCGACTCGACGGGTCCGGCGAACCAGACCGCCTGGTCGATGTCGTGGATCATCAGGTCGCGGATGACACCGCCGCCCGCGCGCTCCGAGAAGAACCACGGGGTCTGCGGGGCGGAGCCTGCCCGACTGAACCGCTGCACGGCGAGCGTGCCGATCCGACCGGCGTCGATGCCCGCCTTGATCTGGGCGTACTCGCCCATGTACCGAACGACATGGGCGGGGAACAGGCGCACGCCCGCTTCCTCGGCGGCGCGGGCGACGGTCGCTGCGATCTCAGCCGTCTCCGCGAGCGGCTTCTCGCAGATCACGTCGAGCCCGCGGGCGATGGCGCGCAGGGCGAAGTCGGCATGCGTGCTGCTCGGGGTCACGATGTCGACGATGTCGACCAGGCTGATGAGGGTGTCGACATCGTCGACGAGCTCGAACCCGTACTCCGCGGCGATCTCCTCTGCTCCGACGAGCGAGGTGACGTAGCCTTCCACCCCGAGCGCCCGCCAGGCGTCGGCGTGCACGCGGGAGATCCCGCCCGCGCCGATGAGTCCGACCTTCAACGTGCTCACTGCTTCTCCTCGGTTGTCTCGTCGGTCGGGTCAGCGGCTTCCGAAGGTGCGACCCGCAGGGGGGTGATCGGCGGAGCCGGCATGTCCTCGATGCCGTAGATCTCGGCGGCGAGCCGCTGGAACGCGTGCACGACCGCTCCGTGGGCGGCGGCTTCGGCGCCCAGGCGCGCTTCCGCGATCGGCACCTGGAACGGCAGGCCGAGGTGGCCGGGCAGTGCCGCGCGCAGGGGGTCGAGCAGCTGCTCATGCGCGGCCGAGAGTCCACCGCCGATCACGATCATGGCCGGGTCGACCGTCATGATCAGGGTCGCGATGCCATGGGCGAGCTCGCCGATGAATCCGTCGAGCTCCTGCTGTGCGGCCGCGTCACCGCCGCGCGCCTTCGCGAAGACCTCGGCAGCGGTCGGGGCGGTGCGCCACGTGATCTGGCCCGTCTCGGTGTTCAGTCCCCGGAAGGCGAGGCGGCCGATGTCGCCCGCAGCGTTGTGGATTCCGCGGCGCGGGCGTCCGCCGAGGATCAGTCCCATCGCGATGCGATTGCCGACCGACAGGTAGATGACGTCGTCGACGAGCTGCGCGACGCCGAGGTGATGCTCGGCGACGGCCGCGAGACGAACGCCGTTGTCCACCGCGACGGGGCAGCCGAACGCCTGGCGCAGCTGGGAGCCGATGTCGATGCCCGACCACTCGGGGATGACGACCGAGGTGGTGACGCGCCCCGTGTCGTCGACGATGCCGGGAAGCGAGACGCCGACCGCGCGGACCTTCGATCCCGGGATCGAGACCGCGGAGAGCGTACCCCGCACGTCCTCGATCACGGCAGCCAGCTTGGACGCGCCATCGGGCCGCTCGGCCACGCCGGGGAAGCTGCGCTGCGCGATCACGTGTCCGGCCAGGTCGGCCAGCACGACCCGCACGCTCGCGACGCCGATGTCGACGCCGACGACGGTTCCGGCGGCGGCGTGGAACGAGTAGCGGCGGGCCGGTCGACCCGCGCCGCCGGCGTTCTGCGCGGGGGCGTCGACGATCAGACCGGAGTCGGTCAGGGCAGTCACGGCATTCTCGACGGAGGTGCGCGAGATCTCGAGGGAACGAGACAGATCGTTGACGGTGGCGGGGCCGGAATCACGCAGCTGCAGTGCGGATCGAGCAACGATCGAAAGCGGACCTGTCACGGCCATGTGCTGCCCCCTCTTCTCCGGCTTCGTTGCGATCAACGTCGGGTGCGATCAAATTAGCACACCGAATTCTCAGATCAAGCTTTGTTGTTCTCGAACCGGAAACACCGCTGAAACACGGGCCTGAGAACTTGTACTTGACGAATTATCCCATTGCAGTGTCATAATGAACCGTACTCAGCACGGTATAAGCAAAGGAGCACCATGCGCGTCAGCAAGATCACCGGCGTCGTCGCGGGATTCGCGGCCGCCACCCTGTTGGCCGGATGTTCGGCCGGCGGAGGCAACACCGCAGAGGGTGAGCAGGACATCACGGTCTGGCTCTACCCGGTCATCGCCGACGAGGCGGTGCACAAGGACTTCTGGGACTCGACGATCGCCGACTTCGAGAAGCAGAACGAGAACGTCAACGTGAAGTACGAGATCTTCCCGTGGGCCAACCGCGACGAGGCGCTGCAGACGGCGATCGCCGCAGGCAAGGGGCCCGACGTCGTCTACCTGATCCCCGACCAGCTCGCGGCGTACCAGAAGTCGATCGCTCCGCTCAACGATCTGCTGAGCCAGGAGCGACAGGACGACCTGCTGCCGAACGTGAAGAAGTCGGTCACGCTCGACGGCGACATCCTCGGCGCGCCCATCCTCACCAGCGCCCAGCCCCTCATCTGCAACACCGCCGCCTTCGAGGCCGCCGGTGTCACGGAGTACCCCGAGACCTGGGACGACATCACCGCGATGGCGCCGAAGTTCACGGAGAAGGGCATGTACGCCCTGAACTACCCGGCATCGGCCGAGAACACCCTGAACCTCACGTACTACCCGCTGCTGTGGCAGGCCGGTGGCGAGGTCTACACCAAGGACGGCGACGTCGGCTTCGACAGCAAGGAGGGCGTGCAGGCGCTCACCTTCCTCACCGACCTGGCAGAGGCTGGTGCGCTCGACCCCGAGGCGCTCACCACGAACGTGCCGCTGGAGCAGACCGCGGTCGCTCAGGGCAAGGTCGCCTGCACCTGGAACAACGCGGTCAACGAGGTCGTGCCGTTCTGGGGCGAGGAGAACGTCAAGGTGCTGGCGCCGCTGACCGAGAAGGAGTCCGTGGCCTACGGCACGGTCGGCTCGCTCTCGGTGCTCAAGGGCTCCAAGGCGCAGGACGCGGCGGCCAAGTTCGTCGAGTACGCCACCGGTGCGGACGTCGTCGAGCCCTACCTCAAGGCAGCCGGCTACTTCTCGGCGCTCAGCACCACCGAGCCTCTGTACGCGGATGACCCGCTGCTCGGCGAGGTGGAGAAGTACGTCCCGGACACCACCGTGGGTGAGCTCAACGCCTCGTCCCGCGCGCTGATGGGTGTGCTCGCCCCCGAGATCCAGGCCGCCCTCCTCGGCGACAAGTCTCCCGAGGACGCACTGAAGGACGCCGCGACGGCTGCGGCTCCTCTGATCAAGAAGTAGTCGATCGAGAAAGTAGTCGACCGGGGGCATGCGGAACCCGAACTCCGCATGCCCCCGCACCCTGTCCCTCTCCCCACGTGAGGTAGCACTGATGACCACGGCAACCACGGCGAAGAAGCCCGCAGGGCGGGTGACGAGGCTGATCGCACGACGCGAGGCGCGGATCGCGTTCCTGTTCGTGCTCCCCGCCTTCCTCCTGTTCATCGCCTTCCGCTTCGGCCCCAGCATCGCCGGTGTGGCACTGAGCTTCTTCGACTACGACATCACCGGCGAGATCTCCTGGCGGGGTCTCGACCACTTCCAGCGCATGATCGCCGACCCGCTGTTCTGGCGGGCCATGGGTACGACACTGATCTATACGGTGTTCGCCGTGCCGATCGCGCTCGTGCTCTCGACCGTCATGGCCCTCGGCGTGCGTCGGGCCTTCCGGGGCGCGCGCTTCTTCCGCTCGATCTTCTTCCTCCCCGTCATCACCTCGCTCGTGCTCGCCGGGTCGATCTTCGTCTGGATCTTCTCCGCCAACGGGCCGTGGTCCGCGCTGATGACTCCGCTGGGGCTCGGCGGCTCCTGGCTCGGCAGCACCGTGCTCGTGATCCCCGCCATCGTCGTCGTCGGCGTCTGGTCGCGGTTCGGCTACGGGATGATGATCCTCATCGCCGCGCTGCAGGACGTGCCGCGCGAGCTCGAGGAAGCCGCTCTGATGGACGGCGCGAACGCCTGGCAGCGCTTCCGCTACGTGATCCTTCCGGTGCTGCGGCCGACCTTCTTCTTCCTCGCGGTGATCGAGACGACCGCCGCCTTCCAGGTGTTCGACGTCATCTACGTGATGACTCAGGGCGGGCCCGCGAACGCCAGCTACTCGCTCGTCTACATGCTCTACGACCAGGGCTTCCGCTACTTCGACTACGGCTACGCGGCCGCGATCGGCGTGGCCCTGTTCATCATGACCCTCGTCGTCGCGCTCATCCAGCGCCTGGTGATCGGAAAGCAGAAATGACCGCTCTGATGCAGCCGCCGACGCCGACCGAGACGTCCACGACCCCGAAGCCGGCCAAGACGTCGTCGAAGCAGCGCCGGGCGTATCGTGCGCTCCAGCCGACGGGGTGGGGGATCGTCGGACGATGGATCTGGCTGAGCCTGGCGGGGATCCTCAGCTTCTTCCCGTTCTACGCCATGGTCGTGCTGAGCCTGAAGCCCGGCATGGTGGTCGAGCTCCCTGGTTCGCTGCTGCCCTTCCAGGACATCTCGTTCGACGCCTACGAGCAGGTGCTCGCGGGGCAGAACATCCTCGGATGGCTCGGCAACACCCTCATCTACTCCCTTGTCTCGGTCGTCGCGGTGCTGTTCCTGTCGGCGCTCGCCGGCTACGCCTTCGCCAAGAAGCGGTTCCGCGGCAAGGAGGTGATGTTCTGGTCGTTCCTCGCAATGGTGATGGTGCCGTTCCACGTGACCCTCATCCCGACGTTCATCCTGATGGCGAACCTCGGCGGTGTCGATACCTACTGGGGCCTCATCCTGCCTTCGCTCGCCAACGCGCAGGCCGTGTTCCTGATGCGGCAGTTCATCTCGGGGCTCCCGGACGAGCTGTTCGAGGCCGCCCGCATCGACGGCGCCGGCGAGTTCCGCATCTTCCTGCGGATCGTGCTGCCGCTGTGCAAGCCGATCCTCGCGACGCTCGGCATCTTCGTCTTCCTGTGGCACTGGAACGACTTCCTGTGGCCGCTCATCATCGCGAAGTCCAACGCGATGTTCACACTCACCGTCGGCATCTCGTCGCTGCAGCAGCAGAACGTTCCGCTGAGCACCATGCTCGCCGGTTCGGTCGTGGCGCTGCTGCCCATCTTCCTCGCGTACCTCATCGCTCAGCGGTACGTGCAGGAGGGCGTGGCCGGTACGGGCATCAAGGGCTGAGAAGAAGGGAAAGCACCACATGACTCAGCACACTTTCTCATCCGAGGCGGAGCTCGAGGAGGCGCTCGCGACACCGAGCGCCGGCCTGATCGCCGACCTCGCGCGCGGGGCGGGCGACCTCGTGATCCTGGGGGCGGGCGGCAAGATGGGCCCGACTCTGGCCATGCTCGCTCGCCGCGGGATGGATGCCGCCGGACGGAAGGGCGACGCGGTCTACGCGGTCTCCCGCTTCGGCGATGCCGCGATCCGCGAGCGCCTGGAGACCGCGGGAGTGAAGGTCGTCTCGTTCGACCTGATCGAGAACGACGACTTCTCCTCCCTGCCGGACGCCCCCAACGTGGTGTTCATGGTCGGTGCGAAGTTCGGTGCAGCGACCAACGCCTCCTGGGCATGGGAGGTCAACGCCGCCCTGCCCGACCGCGTCGCCCGCCGCTATCGCGACAGCGCGATCTCGGTGCTCTCCACCGGCAACGTCTACCCGTTCCTGCCGGCGTCGTCCGGCGGAGCATCCGAAGAGGTGCAGCCCGCACCGATCGGCGAGTACGCGCAGTCGTGCCTCGGCCGTGAGCGCGTGTTCGAGTTCGGAGCGCAGGAGCGCGGCACCAAGGTCGCGATCATCCGCCTGAACTACGCGGTCGACCTGCGTTACGGCGTGCTCGCCGACATCGGCAGTGCCGTGCACGCCGGGCAGCCGGTCTCGGTGGCCACCGCGAACGTCAACGTGATCTGGCAGGGCTACGCGAACGAGGTCGTGCTGCGCAGCCTCGTGCACGCGTCGACCGCGCCGTTCACGATCAACCTCACCGGCCCGGAGCTGCTGAGCGTCGAGTCGATCGCCCGCCGTTTCGGCACGCTGTTCGACCGCGAGGTCGAGATCGTGGACGACCCCCAGTCGACCGCGCTGCTCAGCGACGCGCGCCGGTGCATGGCCCTGTTCGGCTACCCGGCCGTGTCCGCCGAGACGCTGATCGGGATGCAGGCCGACTGGATCGAGAAGGGCCTGCCGATGATCGCCAAGCCGACCAAGTGGGCCGTGCGGGACGGGAAGTTCTGATGGCCGGTTCTGCCGAACGCACCGCGACCGTGCCGTCGCTGCGCCCCGAGGCCGCGGCGACCCTCGCCCGCGGTGCGGTGATCCCCGCGCACCCGCTGGCGCTCACGGCTGATCGCGCCCTCGACGAGCAGCGGCAGCGGGCGCTCTCGCGCTACTACCTCGATGCGGGAGCCGGTGGTCTCGCGGTCGGCGTGCACACGACGCAGTTCGAGATCCGCGACCCGGAGCACGCGCTCTTCGAGCCCGTGCTCGAGCTGGCCGCGGAGGAGATGGACGCCCGAGACGATGCGACCCTCGTCCGCATCGCCGGGGTGGCCGGCGACACCGCCCAGGCGGTGGCCGAGGCGGAGCTGGCGCGATCGCTCGGCTACGACGCCGTGCTGGTGAGCCCGCGCGTCGCCGGGGCCGACGAACGCGCACTGCTCGAGCGCGCCCGCGCTGTCGGCGAGGTGCTGCCGCTGGTCGGCTTCTACCTGCAGACCGCGATCGGCGGCCCGGTGCTCGACCGCGACTTCTGGTGCGAGTTCGCCGCGATCCCCTCGGTGGTGGCGGTCAAGGCCGCCCCGTTCGATCGCTACCGCACGCTCGAGCTCGTGCGCGGGGTGGCTGCCTCCGGCCGTGCCGACGAGATCGCGCTCTACACCGGCAATGACGACGCCATCGTGGCGGATCTGCTCTCCGAGTTCCACGTGGACTCGCCCGACGGACCCCGCACCCTGCGGTTCGTCGGCGGGCTTCTGGGCCAGTGGGCGGTCGGCACGCGGGCGGCGGTCGCGCTGCTCGACCGTGCGCAGCGGGCCATGGCCGGCGACGCCGAGGCCTATCGCGAGCTCGGGCTCGTCGCCTCCGACATGGTCGACGTGAACCAGGCGGTGTTCGATCCGGGCAACGACTTCCACGGCGTGATCGCGGGCGTGCACGAGATGCTGCGTCAGCAGGGGCTGCTCGAGGGGATCTGGTGCCTCGACCCCGCCGAGGGGCTCTCGCCGGGGCAGGCCGAGGAGATCGCCCGCGTGCGTCGGGCATACCCGGCCCTGAACGACGACGCCTTCATCGCCGAGAACCTCGAGGACTGGCTGCGATGAACGTCGCGGCGAGCGCACCGGCCGTGGTCGCGGTCGTCTCGGAAGAACTCTTCGCGGAGTTCTTCTCGTCGGCGGATGCCGAGCGTCTGGGCGCGGTCGCCGCTCGTCTCGGTGGTTCTCTCGTGCGCGTCGATCGTCTCGCCGAGGCCGAACTCGACGATGCACGCATCGTGATCTCGAGCTGGGGTGTCGGGCCCTTCGACGCCGCAGTGCTCTCGGCGCTGCCGAAGCTCGAACTGATCGCGCACACGGGGGCCACGATCAAGCCCTTCGCGACCGATGAGCTGTTCGACCGCGGTGTCGTGGTGACGCAGGCCGGCGCGGGGATGGCGCGACCGGTGGCCGAGGTGTCGCTCACCTTCACGCTCGCGCTGCTGCACCGCGTGCCCGAGATGCACAACGCCCTGCGCGCCGGCGACGGTTGGTACGACGCGGCGGCGGTCGGGGTGCAGCGCGAGATCCTCGGCACGCCCATCGCGGTCATCGGGGCTTCGCGTACCGGGCGGGCCTACCTCGAACTCATCCGCGCGCTCGGGGCCGAACCGCTGCTGGTCGACCCGACGCTCGCCGCTTCGGAGGCTGCTGCTCTCGGCGCAGAGCTCGTGCCGCTCGACGGTGCCCTGCGCCGCGCGCAGATCGTCGCCGTGCACGCCCCGACGCTGCCGGAGACCCACCACATGATCGGTCGCCGCGAGCTGGCGTCGATGCGCGACGGCGCGGGGCTGGTCAACACCGCGCGCTCCTGGCTGGTCGACGAGACCGCGCTGCTCGACGAGCTCCGACGCGGGCGGCTCAGCGCGGCGATCGACGTGTTCGACGAGGAGCCGTTCGCCGCGGACAGCCCGTTCCGGACGCTGCCCGGGGTGCTGGTCACCCCGCATCGCGCGGCGGGCACGCATCAGGGGCGGCTGCGTCAGGGACGGATCGTCGTCGACGAGGTCGAGGCCTTCGCCGCGGGGCGTCCCCTCGCGCACACCATCACCCGCGACCAGCTGTCTTCGATGGCATGAGCGGCACGCCGCTGCGTGTGGCCTTCGCCGGACTCGCGCATTCGCACCCGTACACCGACGCCGCCAACGTGCGAGCGCTCGGGGCCGAGGTGGTCGGCGTGCACGATGCGGACACCGCTGCCGCAGGAGAGTTCGCGGCGCGGTTCGGTGGGGTGGTGGTGGTCTCGCTCGAGGAGCTGGCGGTGCTGCGACCGGACCTCGTCATCGCGACGCCGCGCCCGCATGAGGTCGCGCCTTTCCTGCAGTCTCTCGGCGGCGGGGTCGCTCCGGTGTTCGTGAACAAGGTGATCGCGGCGACGGAGGCTCAGCTCGCCGAGGTCGACCGTGCTCTCGCGGCATCGTCCGTCGCGGTGGGCACCAGCTCGGTGCTGCGCTTCGCCCCCGCGCTCTCCGCCCTTGCCGCGGAGGTCGCGCCCTTCCTGCAGACGCTCGACGACGTGCTCGCGCTCCGTGTGCACGCCCAGCACGACAACGCGGGCTTCCGGGTGCCCGCCCGCTCCTGGCAGGACGATCCGCAGCAGGGTGGGGGTACCGCGGTGACGGTCGGCGTGCATGCCTGGGAGATGGTCGACGTGCTGCTGCCGGGGGCGACCCTGGTGTCGGGATCCGGGTGGACCCGTGTGCGGCGGGGATCGAGCGCGGTGTCGGAGGATGCGGCAGGCATCGACGGCCTGCTGCGGGTTCCCGGTGCGCAGCGTGACGTGCCGGTGCAGGTGCTCGTCACCGGGACTCCCGGGCCGGACGCCTACACGCTGGAGGTCGTGACCGCCGACGGGATCCGCGCGCTCGCGCTCGACGTCGACGACGCGAACACGGAGCTCGGGTTCCACGGCCTGATCCGGGCGCTGCTCGACGCGGCCGCAGACGGTGCGACAGTCGCTCCCTGGACCGGCGCGCGGGCGGTCGTGGCGAACACGATCCACGCCGCCGACATCGCGAGAGGTCAGGCATGAGCGCCCAGAGGATCCGCGCCGCCTGCGCAGAGGACCAGTCCGCCCTGACGGCGCTTTGGGCGACCGTGTTCACACCGCCGCTGGCGCCCGACCAGTGGCTGATCGATGATGATCGGCTGCGGCACACCCTCGTGGCCGAGGACGATCGAGGGGTCTGCGGATCCATCTACGGTCTGCCCAAGCGGCTGCGGGAGGACGACGGCGGTGTGGCGCACGTGCACGCGATCGGCAGTGTCGCGGTCGCCGGGCGTGCCAGAGGGCAGGGGCTCGCGCGCCGTCTCGTGGCCGCGACGCTGGAGACCGCGGGCGATGCCGAGTGGGCGTTGCTCTTCACGGGTACCCCGGAGGTGTATCGCTCCAGCGGCTTCGAGACGTTCGCCATGGCACGGACCCTGACCGGTCCCTGGAGTGCCCCCATGCCCCGCAAGCACGAGGAAAGCGTCGAGGGACACGTCGAGCGCGAGACGGTCGGACTCGGGAGCCTCCGTTCGCTGCGTGACGTCTACGAGCGCTCGCGTGCCGGGCGGGTGGTCCTCGCGCCGGTGCGCAGCGACCGCGACGCGGCGATGGCGGAGGTGCGGATGCGGGGTGCGACGCTGTATCGCCGCGTCGAGGGTTCGACCGTGCTCGGCTACGTGATCGCCGAGCATCGAGGGGGCGTCGGCGTCCTGCTGGAGAGTGCGGTGCTCCCGGATTCCGAGCGTGTGCGCGACGACCTGCTCTCCGCCGTCGCCGCGGACTGGGCGCTCGCCGGGGTGTCGTCGTGTGACCTCGCCGTCCCTGCGCTGCCCGACGAGGAGTCCGCGCTTCATGCCTTCGCTCCGCAGGCCGTGCGGCAGGACGACCGCACCGGCATGATCCGTTCGCTGCGACGCACGGCCCGGCTGGACGGCATCCGTCACTTCACGGCGGGCGACTACTTCTGAGTGACCCGCTCGGAGACGGCACTGGGGGACTGGGGATCGATCGGATGATGCGGCCCGGCAATCAGCCGGACGCCTGACCGCGGTGATGACGCCGCAAGGAGGATGAGCATGGCCCAGAAATTGAGCACCACCCGGAAGATGAGCACCACCCGGAAGATGAGCACGACCCTGAATGCGGACATGACGCTGCAGGACCCGTCGGCGCGCGAGAGGAACGAGACCGCGGTCCTGCGCAGTCGGCGCATGCTGCTCGCGGGGTTCGGGGCGGCCGCGATCGGCGGCGTGGCCGCCGTCACCACGCAGACACCGGCGCAGGCGGCCGGACCCGTGGCACCCCAGGATTCCTCGGGCTCGAAGAGCGTGGCCAACGGCGGTACGGCGGTAGCGCTCGCGAACCGGAAGGGCAAGGACGGCGACCTCGCCCGCACGGCCGGGTACGCGACGCCGGGTGATGGCGGCGCCGGGCTGTACCGCTTCGTGAAGAAGGACGCTCCTGCCGCGAACGGAGGCACCGTGCTCGCCGGCCCCAAGGGCGGAGCGTGGGTGCTCGTGCACGGCGGGGTCGTCGACTTCCGGATGTTCGGGATCATGGATGCGAGCGTCAACGCCGACGACGCCCTCGACGCCATGGTGAACGACGCGAGCATCCATCGCGTCGAGGGGCACAGCCCCCTCAACTTCATCCGTCGCCACAAGTTCTCCCGATCGAACATCGCCTTCGATTTCGGCGGACACCTCATGACTACCGTCGGCATCGAGAACGCCGGCAAGGACGATCCGTTCGCAGCGGTCATGTTCTTCCGCGGCGAGGTGACCGATGCCGTGCAGGAGGCCAAGCTCGGCGAGGTCGTGCCCGACCTCGGTGACATCTTCCCGGTCGCCGACTCCTCGTTCTTCGCGGTCGGGGACTGGTATGCCGCCGAGGTGAACGCGCTGTCGGGTCGCTGGGAGCGCGAGCTGCAGCGGATGGTGCAGGTGACGCAGATCGTCGACGGCACGCACATCCGCATCAACTACAAGAACGGCTGGCCGCTCGGTAAGGATCGCACGATGACCTGGCGACGGGTCGTGCCGGTGCAGGACGTGACGGTTTCGAACCTGAAGTTCCTCGGCACCGGCACCGACGAGTACACCGGCTCGCACCCGCTGGCGTTCGAGTACGCGGTGCGCTGCGACGTCGACCACATCGACGGCACGGGCACGTTCTGGCCGCTCATCCAGCGGCGCTGGAACACGTACTACTCGACCGTGAGCTGCACGCTGAAGAACCCGACCTCGGTCACCTGGGGAGGTGCCGGCTACCTGACGCAGCAGATCTACTGCCTGTACGGATACGTCGCCAACTGCCACACCGCGAATGCCCGGCACCTGAACGACTTCACCGCGAGCGCCTACTGCCTGGTCGAGAACTGCCACGGCGACGGTGATGACCAGGGCCCGTTCGTCACGCACGGGCAGTACGAGCACGACCTCACCTACACCGGCAACTCGGGACTCATGACGTTCGCGAACTCCGGTGCAGCCTGGGGTTCTGCGGCCAAGCGCATCACCGTGCGCAAGCACGTGTGCTCGTGGTTCGTCGCGCGTGTGCGCATCACCGACCTCACCCTCGAAGATGTGCAGGTGATCGGAAAGCCGTCGCTCGCGGGCTCCGGGATGCTGTGGATCAACGCCGACGGCGCGCAGCTGCGGGGGTGCACCGCGTCTGACACGCTCATCATCACGCAGGCCTCGGACAACTCGGCACGGCCGACGACCATCACGGATTCGCACTTCACGTTCGTTGCCCCCGGCGAGCTCACCAACGCCACGGTCAAGACACCGGTCACCTTCGTCGACACCGTGCTCGATCGGGTGGGCGGCATGAAGATCACCGGTGCGGGCGCGGTCACGTTCCGCGGCTCGACGCTCACCGCCGCCGACGATGCGGCGCCTGTCGTGTCGTCGTCCGAGCGGCTGCGCTTCGAGGGAGCGACGCTCCGCAACGTGCGTATCGCGGCAGCGAGGGCAGAGCGTCAGGCGGTCGAGATCGCGGGATCGGACGTCGCGAACAAGGGCGGCATCGGTGTCGCACGCACCGGCGACGGCGAGCTGCACCTGACGCTGAGCGACAGCACCTTCCGCGCCGAAGGTTCGGCCACGCACGTCTCGGTCACGAAGGGCACCAACCACTACCGCGCGGTAGGCAACCGCTTCGAGGGCGGAGCGCTGGAGCTGACGGACACCGCGTTCGGGGGCTCGTCCACGCTGCTTCACACCGGCAACGTCGAGTCGGGTGTGACTCGCACTGCCTTCCCCACGGAGGGCCCGCGCGTGGTGGACACGGCCAACCTCGTGGTCTGACCCGGACCCGCGACCTGCCCCTGCGACCTGCCCCGCGACCCAGCGCTGAGTGCACCGGATGTTGCCGAGTGCACGGCTTCTCGACGTGAAGGAGCCGTGCACTCGGCGAGAACCCGTGCACTCGGCGGGCCGCGGATGCCTGCGGCGCCGGCGGGTCAGAGGCCGGTGAGTACGACGAGCTTGCCGACGGCGGTGCCCTGTTCCATCGCGGTGTGCGCCTCGGCGATCTGGTCGAACGCGTAGACCCGGTCGATCGGCACGGTGGCCTCGCCGGCCGCGACCGCGTCGAGGAAGCCCTGGAGCACGGTCGGCGGCAGGTCGGCCGCGCCTCCGCCGTAGGCGCTGAGGCGCACGCCGCGGGGAATGTACTCGATCGGGTAGAAGTCCTTCACGGTCCACTGGTTCGAGAGCATCCCGGTGAAGCAGACGACGCCGTGTACGCGGGTCGAGCGGAGCGTGTCCGGCAGGGTGGGTGTTCCGACGAGCTCGAGGGCCGTGTCGACGCCGTCGGGCAGGATCGCTCTGACCTGCGCCTGCACGTCGCCGTCGTCGATCAGCACATGGTCGACGCCGATGCGGGTGAGGGCGTCGGCCCTGTTCGGGTTGCGTGTGGTCGAGAAGACCGTCATTCCGCGCTGCTTCGCGAGCACCGCGGTCGCCATCCCGATCGACGAGGTGCCGCCGCGGATCAGGATCGACTGGCCGGGCTGGGCATCGAGCCCCACGGTGAGCGATCCGTAGGAGGTCTGCAGCATCTCCGGAACGGCGCCGAGGGTGCCCCAGTCGAGGTTGCTCTGGAAAGCGATGACCTGGGTCGCGGGGACGCAGGTGTACTCGGCGTATCCGCCGTCGTAGGTGCGTCCCATCCCGCCCATCACCGCCACGACCTGTTGCCCGGGGGTGAATTCGCCACCGGGTGCGTCGATGACGACGCCCGTCGCCTCGATGCCGAGCACGCGGGGGAAGGTGACGCCCTCCGCGAGGCCGAGCCGGGTGTGCAGCTCGGAGCGGTTCAGGCCGAACGCCTTCACCTGGATCAGCACCCAGCCCTCGCTCGGTGTCGGAATCGGCAGCTCTCGGATCGTGAGCGCCTCCGCGGGGCCCGGTGTGTCGAGCACGATCGCGCGCATCATCTCGGTCATGGGGTGACTCCTGTCGTCGGTACGGGCTTGCGCACCCGAAGGGTGGCGAGAGTGGTGGCGAAGTGCTCAAGGTCGGCGGCGAAGACGCTCTGGAACCACGGCTCCAACTCTCTGTCGAACGTCTCGGTCGCGATCGTCAACATGTCCTCGCCCGCCGGCGTGAGCGTGATGAACGAGGCCCGTCGGTCGTCGGGGTTCGGTGTGCGCTCGCAGTAGCCCGCTGCTTCGATGCGAGCGACCAGCTTGCTGGTACCGCCCTCGGTGATCGAGAGCTCGGTCGCGATGTCGGAGGCCCGGCAGTTCTCGATCCTGTCGATGGCCCGCATAGGCTCGAACCAGCTCAGCGGCAGGGAATGCTCGGCGCGGAGACGTCGGTCGACCGCCTCCCAGATCTCCATCTCGAAGCGGATCACATCATCGAAGAGCCGATGCAGGTCCACGGCGCATCCTTTCCACGACCACTGGCTTACTTTCCATGGCAAGTATATGGCGATTCCGTGGACCAGGGTGCGAGAAGGGTGATTTCCGCCCGCGGGGCGAGGGGGCGGGCCTAAGCGGCGGGGAGGCCGACGAGCTCGGCGCTGCGCTGCCAGAGCGCCTCGGCGAGAGCCGCGTCGTTCACCTGCGGATTGACCTTCGCGGTCAGCTGACGCTCGTCGTAGTAGGCGCCGGAGAACCACGTTTCATCGGGGGTTCCCTCGATGAACCAGCGCAGGGTCGCGCCGCCTTTGTCTGCACCGATGAGCATGAGGTGCTTGAGTGGCGTGCGGTAGAGCAGCCGCATGATGCTCGACGAGTCCGACGCGAAGTTCGTCTGCACGGTGCCGGGGTGGAACGCCACGGCGCTCAGTCCGTCGGCCTGGAACTTCGTGTGCAGACTCTTGGCGAACAGCACGTTCGCGAGCTTCGCATCCCCGTAAGCCTTGTTCGGACTGAACCGGCGGGTGTTGTCGAGGTCGTCGACATCGAGGTGCCCGAACAGGCGATGGGCGATGCTCGACGTGTTGATGACCGCACCTCCGGCCCGCAGCAGCCGCGGAAGCAGCAGGTTCGTGAGCAGGAACGGTGCCAGGTGGTTGACCTGCATGGTCTTCTCGAAGCCGTCGACGGTCGGAGTGCGATCGCCGAAGATGCCGCCCGCGTTGTTGGCCAGCACGTCGATGCCGGTGTCCCCCACGGCGGCGGCGATCTTCCCGGCCAGCGCCCGCACGTCGTCGAGCCGGGCGAAGTCGGCGGTGAACCACTCGGCTCCGGTCTCCTCGGCGACGGCACGGGTCTTCTCGGCGGAGCGGCCGACCAGGATGAGGCGGTGGGCAGGTCCTGCGAGCTGTCGTGCGGCGGCGGCGCCGATGCCGTCGGAGGCTCCGGTGAGGACGATGGTCTTCGGTGTCATGGTGCGGCTCACTCGGCCGAGACGGACGGCGTGATGCGCTGCACGGCCCTGGTGACATGCTCGGCGATCACGGTGCGTGCCCGTTCGGGGTCGCCGCTCGCGATCGCATCGACGATCTGCTGGTGGCTGCGCACATGCTCCTCCTGCTCGGCGGGATCGAGCGCGGAGTTGGCCGCCTGGATGAAGCCCGTGATGCGACCGCGCAGCTGGCCGCTCACCTCGTCGAGGAATCGGTGCTCGGCGAGGTCGGCGAGCGTCTCGTGAAAGAGGCGATCCTGGCGCAGCACCTCGGCGATGTCGCCAGGGGCGGCGTCGGCCATGGACTGGATGATGGCCCCGAGCCGCGCAGCGGATTCCTGGTTCCACCGTTCCTGCACGCGGATGGCCATGAACTGCTCGAGCACGATCCGCAGGCTGGAGATCTCCTCGAGGTCCTGTGCGCTGAGCTGAGCGACGCGTGCACCGCGGCGGGGTTCCCGTGTGATGAGGCGCTCTTCCGCCAGCCGGGTCAGGGCCTCGCGCACGGGGATGTGGCTGACACCGAGTCGATCGGCGAGCTTGCGTTCGACCAGACGCTCGCCGGGGGCGAGTTCTCCCGAATGGATGGCCGTGCGCAGTTCGTCTGCCACCTGTTCGGCGATGTTCTGATCCGAGACGCTGCGCATTCGGTTGCCCTTCTCGATGCGCGGTGCCGTCTAGTCGAGCGGGCGCGCAATCGTTCGATCGATGCTATGGCATTTCGTCGATGGGTGGACACGGCGCCTGATTTGCTAGATGCTATAGCAAGCCTATCCACCGATGACGAAGGAGTTGTCATGTCCGGGACCCGAACCGCCCCCGATACGCGCACACCCGAGGAGGTCGGAGCCTCCGCCATGAAGAAGGCCATCTGGCGCCTCGGCCCGTTCCTCGGGCTGCTGTACCTCGTGGCCTACATGGACCGCAACAACGCGGGGTTCGCCAAGCTCGAGATGACGGCCGCGCTGCAGATCACCGAGGCCGCCTTCGGGTTCGCCGCCGGCATCTTCTTCATCGGCTATCTGCTCTTCGAGGTGCCGAGCAACCTCCTGCTCGAGCGGTTCGGCGCCCGCAAGTGGATCGCCCGCATCATGGTCTCCTGGGGGCTCGTCGCCGCCCTCACCGCGTTCGTGCAGGATGCGACGCAGTTCGCGATCGCGCGGTTCATCCTGGGCATCGCCGAGGCCGGGTTCTTCCCCGGGGTGCTCCTCTACCTCACGCTCTGGTTCCCCCGGCAATACCGCACCCAGGTGCTGGTCGTGTTCGTGCTGTCGAACCCGATCGCGAACGCCGTCGCCGCACCGCTGTCGGGTTGGATGCTCGAACTCCACGGGATGTGGGGGCTCGACGGCTGGCAGCTGGTCTTCCTGCTGCAGGGCATCCCCGCCGTGCTCCTCGCCTTCGTGGTCTTCTTCTGGCTGCCCGATCGCCCGCAGGACGCGCGCTGGCTCGACAAGACGGAGCAGCGCTGGATCACCGACACCCTGGCTGTCGAGACCGCGGCGACCGAGCAGAAGCACGGGCGCCTGCGCCTGCGCGAGGTGTTCAGCAACGGGCGTCTGTGGACCCTGATCGTGCTGTTCTTCGGCGTCGTGTTCGGTGCGTACGGGCTGGGCATGTGGCTGCCGACGATCGTCAAGAGCATGGGCGACTTCTCCAACACCACGACGGGCTGGCTCGTCGCGCTGCCGAACCTGTGCGCGGCGCTGGTCATGCTGCCGTGGGAGCGTGCCGCCAGGAAGCAGGGCAACATCCCGCTGCAGATCGGCATCACGCTGTCGATCACCGCTCTCTCGCTCATGGCCGCGGTCGCGGCGCAGGGCACACCGGTGCTCGCGCTCGCCGCCCTGTGCGTCGGCATGTCGGCGCTGTTCTCGACGACACCGCTGTTCTGGAGCCTGCCGCCCATGGTGCTCACGGGAACGGCGGCCGCGGCCGGACTCGCGTTCATCAACTCCGTCGGCAACCTCGCCGGTTTCGCGGGGCCGTATGCGATCGGGTGGATCAGTGAGACCACGGGATCCGCGATCTGGGGGCTGCTGCTGATCTCCGCACTCACGTTGCTCGGGGCGACCATCGCGTTCGTGCTGAGCCGGCGAGCGGACTTCACGGTTCCCGCCGAGGTGCTGCTGGCCGAGAAGAAGCTCTCATGACCGCGCGGACTCCCCTGGTGCCGGAGGAGACCGTGCGCTCCTCGAGTCGCCGTGCCCTCATGGCAGGACTCGGTGCGGTCGCACTCGGTGCGGCCGGCTCCCTCGCCGTGACGGCGCCCGCACAGGCGGCCCCCGTCGTGGCAGGTGCGAAAGATCTCACGCGAGCGGAGTCCGTCGCCGAGCTGTCCCGCCTCCGAGCTCGCGACGGTGAGGTCGCGATCGTCGCGGGGTACCGCACGCCGGGCGACGCCGGGCTGCTCGTCTACGTCGGCGCCGAGAACGCGAAGATCGAAGCGAACGGCGGTACGGTCATCGCCGGCAAGCGGGGAAGCCGCTGGCTGCTGCAGCACGACGGCACCGTCGACTTCCGGGTCTTCGGCATCGCGGGACCGGAGACCGCGGCCGACGATGCGCTCGCGGCGATGGTGAACGATCCCCGCATCCGCCGGATCGAGGCGAGCACCGACCTGCTGTTCCAGCGGCGGCACCGGTTCAGCCGGTCGTACCTCGAGATCGACTTCGGCGGACACGTCATCACGACCGACGGCATCGAGCCGAACAGTCACGATAACCCGTTCGGCGCCGTGATGTTCTTCACCGGGGTGTCGAAGGACGTCGTGGTCGAGCATGCGCTGGCCGACGCCTGGCCCGAGCTGACCGACGCGGTCTCCGTGCCCGATGCGTCCCGGTTCCCCGTCGACTCCTGGTGGGCGGTGCAGTGCGATCCCGTCGCCGGCGGAGGGGCGGACGAGCGCGAACTCCAGCGCTTCGTGCAGGTGACACAGCAGATCGACGGCACCCATATCCGCATCGACTACCTCAACGGCTGGCCGCTCGACAAGGGTCGGAAGCTCATCTGGCGGCAGATGGAACCGGTCGCTGGCGTGCGCATCGCGAACATGCGGTTCCTCGGCGCCGGACCCTTCGACGGCCCCACCGACGGCTCCTTCCCCGACTCTCGGGAGCTCACCGGCTCCCACCCGATCGCCTTCGAGTACGCGATCCACTGCGACGTCGCCGACGTGCACGCGAGCCGCACCTGGTGGCCCGTGATCATGCGGCGCTGGAACACGCACTTCACCACGGAACGCTGCTCGGTGGAGAACCCGCCGACCGTGTTCTACGGTGGCGCGGGCTACCTCACGCAGCAGATCTACAGCCTCTACGGACGGGTCAGCGACTGCACGTCGTCGAACGCCCGGCACCTGAACGACCTCACCGCCAGCGCCTACTGCATCGTCGAGAACTGCCACGGCGACGGTGACGACCAGGGCGGCAACCCGTTCACCACGCACGGGCAGTACGAGCACGACCTCACCTTCATCGGCAACTCGGGTCTGATGGACATCGCGAACTCCGGCGCGCAGTGGGGCACCGCCGCCAAGCGCATCACGGTGCGCGACCACGTCTGCTCCTGGTTCGTCGCCGGCACCAAGATCAGCGATCTGACGCTGGAGAACGTGCGCGTGATCGGCCGCTCCACCTTCGATCCGCAGGCGTCCATGACCATCAACGCAGACGGCGCCCAGGTGCGAGGGTGCACTGCGGGACTTCTGGCGATCGGACAACGGTCGCAGCGCTCGTCGCGACCGACCGTGATCTCGGACTCCACCTTCGCGCTGCCGAAGGACCAGGTGCTCGTGCAGACCCCGGTCACGGCTCCCGTGCGCTTCGTGGACTGCACGATCACCGGGATCGACGGGGTCAAGGCTCGCGGGTCGGGTCCGGTCGAGTTCGTGGACTGCCGCCTCAGCGGCCCGGCGCCGGGTGCGCCCTTCGAGCTCGGCGCCGCCAAGGTCGCCATCCGCGGCGGATCCGTGCGCGACGTGCGCCTGAGCGCGACCGCCGTGCGCGACCAGCTCATCGCCCTGGACGGCGTCGAGCTCTCCACGGAGCGCACGGACGGGGCTCTGCTGGGCAGGGCCGCCGGTGCAGGCGTCGTCACCTGGCGGGTGAGCGGGGTCACCTCGACGGTGCCGAAGGGCGCGGCGCACCTCGACATCGGCACCGGCGTCAACCACGCCCGCGTCACCGGCAGCCAGTTCGTCGGCGGACGACTACGGCTGGCGGACGGATTCGCCGAGCCGTCGACGCTGCTCTACAGCGACACCGTCGAGCGCGGCGTCGAGACGGCGCTACCGGAGGCCGGACCGCGCGTCGTCATCGCAGACGTGCTGACGAGCGCGTGACGGACGGCATCATGGACATCAGGGAGGACCACGCGTGAACGACACGGCAGCTGCGACGCACCTCGGAGACCGCATCCGCATTCCGCGCACGCAGGCGGGCATCGGCGTCGCCCGGCGCGACATCACGCCGCCCGTCGGCATCCGCGCCAAGAACTGGGGCCCGGCCGACTGGGAGCGCTCCGAGGGGGCGCACCGGCCGTTCGAGCTGACCGCGCTCGCGGTGGTGGCCGCGGACGGACGCCCCCGGGTGCTCCTCGCCGTCGACGGCACGTGGTGGCGCCGAGTCGCCGACGAGCAGGGCGTGCGCGGCGCCATCCTCGACGGTCTGGGCTTCGAACCCGATCAGCTCATGCTCTCGCTCTCGCACACCCACGCCGGGGCCGTGCTGTGCGCCGCGGACGCGCATCTGCCGGGCGGGGAGCTCATCCCGGGGTACCTGGAGGCGCTGTCCGCCGCGGGTATCGCGGCCGGGCGCGAGGCGCTGGAGACCGCCCGGCCTGGACTGATCGAGTGGACCACGGGCACCTGCACCCTCGCGGCGGAGCGCGAGCTCGACCTCGAAGGCCGCGCGCTCGTCGGCTACAACCCCCAGGGCACCGCCGACGACACGGTGACCATCGGCCGGATCAGCGTCGACGGGGAGGTGCGGGCGACGCTGGTGAACTACGCCTGTCATCCGACGACCCTGGCCTGGCAGAACCGCGAGGTGTCGCCGGACTACGTCGGCGCGATGCGCGAGATCGTGGAGGCCGCGACCGGTGCACCGTGCCTGTTCGTGCAGGGGGCGTCGGGCGAGCTGGCCCCGCGGGAGCAGTACACCGGCGACGTGGCGGTGGCCGACCGGCACGGACGCGCGCTCGGGCACGCGGTGCTCGCGGCGTTGGACGGCTTGCCTGTGCCCGGCGAGGAGCTGACGTTGGACGGTGTCGTGGAGTCGGGTGCTCCGCTCGCGATCTGGACAGGGACCCCGGCGGACGGCGGCGAGGAGGCGGCGGGAGTCGTCTCGGCCGTCGAGCTGCCGCTGCGCGACCTGCCCACCCTGGACGAACTCGCCGAGGAGTGGAAGGACATCGACCCGCGCTCGCGGGAGGAGCGCCTCGGACGAGCGCGGAACCTCCGCGACGGTTACATCGAGGGGCCGACCGTGTCGCATCCGGTGTGGGCCTGGCGGCTCGGGGACGCCGTGATCGTGGGGCATCCGGGTGAGGCCTACTCGCGGCTGCAGACGACCCTGCGGGAGCGGTTCCCCCAGACGCCGATCGTGGTGATGAACCTGACGAACGGCCCGGGGTTCGTGTACCTCCCGACCCGCGAGGCCTACGACCGCGGCGCCTATCAGTCCTGGCAGACGCCCTTGGCTCCCGGCGCCCTCGAGCTCTTGGAGTCCCATGCCGTGTCGGTGGTGGCCGGGTTGTTGGCCTAGCTCCGGTCGCGATATTCCACCTACTTCGAGGCTTTCGGCTGGAACATCGCGACGGGAGCGGCCGTAGACTGCTATAGCAAACGTATGACTGAGGAGAAGCACGCATGAGTCAGGCACCCGTCGCCATCGTCACCGGAGGATCCGCCGGCATCGGCTGGGAGATCGGCCAGCGACTCTCCGCGGACGGCTACCTCGTCGTCGCGACCGACCGCGTCCCCGGGCTGACCGCGGGCGAGAACCCCGCCGGGATCCTGTGGCGGGAGCTCGATGTCACCGACCACGCCGGGGTCGACCGGGTCTTCGGTGAGATCGAGGCGGAGCTCGGGCCCATCGAGGTGCTCGTGAACAACGCCGGGATCCAGCGGCACCGTGGCATCGAAGACCTCACGTGGGATGAGTGGTCCGCGGTCGTCGACGTGAACCTGCACGGGGTGTTCTCCGCGCTCCAGGCCGCAGGGAAGCGCATGCTCGACCGTGGTGAGGGCCGCATCGTCAACATCTCCTCCATCTCCTCGCGCGGCTCCGCGGGGCGGGCACCCTACGCCACGACCAAGGCCGCCGTCATCGGACTCACCTCCACGGCGGGGGCGGAGTGGGCGTCGCGCGGTGTGCGGGTCAACGCTGTCGCGCCCGGTTACGTCGACACGGGCGTCTTCCGGCAGGGCGTCGAGCAGGGGACGCTGAGCCTGGACACGATCCTGTCGCGTATCCCCGCGAAGCGCCTGGCGGAGGCAAGTGAGATCGCGGCCGCGGTCAGCTTCCTCGTCTCCGACCAGTCGCGCTACATGAACGGGCAGACGCTGTATGTCGACGGTGGCTTCATGGTGGACTACGGCGTGCCCCTGGCGAAGAAGCCCGAATGACCACGATCGCCCGCATCGACACGGCCACCGCCGTACTGCCGCTCCCTGCGCCACTGCAGCTCGGCGCGATGACAGTCGTGCGGCGAGAGTACTCCGCCGTGCAGGTGACAGCCGATGACGGAACGACCGGGATGGCGTACTGCCTTTCGCGGGAGGCGCCGATGGGCGAGATCGTCGGCCGTCTCGTCGCCCCGCACGCGGTGGGTGCGGATGCCGACGACCCTGCGGCGGCGTGGGAGCGGATGCTGCGCGGCAGTGCCATCGTCGGCCGGGTGGGCTTGGTGCGGCGCGCCATGGGGCTGGTCGACATCGCCCTCTGGGACATTGCCGCCCGGCGCGCGGGCATGCCGCTGTGGAAGCTGCTCGGCACCGGTGATGCTCCCCGGGAATCGATGCTGGTCGCCGCTTACCCGTCTGCGGACCGGGCTCCGCGGGAGGTCGCCGACGAGGTTCTCGCGCAGGCTGCTGGATGGACGAACGTGAAGATCTCGCGCATTCCGGATCCGGCATACATGCGAGAACTCCTGGCGACTCTGAATGCAGAGCTGCCCGCTGACACAGGGCTGGTCGTCGATGTGGGTTTCGGCTGGCCGGATGCTGACACCGCGCTCGCGGAGATCGCGCAGTGGGGCGACCCGCAGCTCGCGTGGCTCGAAGACCCGCTGCTGCCGGAAGACGCAGCAGGTGTCGCGCGCATCCGCCGGGAATCGGGCCTGGCGGTCGCCGTCGGCGATGAGGTCACCGATCCCGCGGTGCTGAAGGCGCTGGTCGAGGTCGGTGGTGTCGAGGCGCTGCGCCTCGACGTCGTGGCGATCGGTGGTGTGACGCCCGCCCGCGAGATGATCGCATGGGCGACCGAGCGCGGTGTCCCGGTCTCCGGGCACGTGTATCCCGAGGTCACCGCACACCTCGGGATCGGCGTGGAGACGTTCGCGCGAGGAGTCAATCCGTACGACCCCGCGCCGTCGTTCATCCTCGGTGGTCCGTCGTTCGAGGGTCTGGTGCGCCCGACGGATGCCACGGGACTCGGCTTCGCTCTCGATCCCGCCGTCTTCCGATTCGAGAGGGATTGACATGACGGAATCTGCACGCAGCGTCGTCGTGACGGGCAGCGGCAAGGGCATCGGCCGTGCCATCGCAGAGCGCCTCACGGCTGACGGATGGATCGTGGTTGGGCTCGAGCGCTCTGCCGGCTCGGGCACGGTCGAAGACGGCATCGTGGCTGAGGTGGTGCTCGGTGACGCGTCGGATCGCTCGACGCACGAGCGCGCGGCTGCTGCTGCCCGCGCCAGAGCCCCGCTCGCCGGCTGGGTCAACAACGCCGGCATCACGAAACGGACGCCCCTGCACGAGCTCGACGAGTCCGTGGTGCGCGAGGTGCTCGACATCAACGGCTTCGGCTACATCTGGGGCTGTTCGACGGCCGTCTCCGCATTCGTCGACCAAGGTGTGGCGGGCGCCATCGTCAACATCGGTTCGATCCATGGGCGCTCCAGCTTCACCGACCACGCCGCCTATGAGTTCACCAAGGGCGGCATCGACGCGCTCACCCGCAGCGTGGCCGTGTCGTATGGCGCTCTGGGCATGCGAGCCAATACGGTCGCTCCCGGTGGCGTGCGCACCCCGCATCTGGAGGCGCAGATCGCACGCGCCGCCGACCCCGCCGCCGAAGAACGTGCCCTCGCCGAGGGGCCGCCCATGGGCCGGATCGCCCGCGCGGAAGAGGTGGCCGCGCTCACGGCGTTCCTGCTCTCCGACGAGGCGCCGTACCTGTCGGGGCAGTCCATCGCGGTCGACGGCGCGTGGACGGCATCCTTCGGCGACATCGCCCTCGACCCGGGTCTGCGGGAGCGTTTCGAGGGCTGACGGGGCACCTACCGGAGATACGCGTCCACCAGCAGAGCTCCCCGAATCACCCGCAGCTCGTCGATGATCCGGGCGATGCTCTTCGCTCCGACGGAGGGCAGCGCCAGGTCGTGCGGACCGAGCGGTTCGAGCTTCCCGGTGCGGATGCGGATCACCTCCCACCCCACAGCACGCAGGGCGCGGTCCTTGCGCAGATCCGCGTCCTGCCGCTTGCCGACGTGCTCCAGGCCGTGTCGGCCGACCGTGTCGTACTCGATCGCGATGCGCAGCTCCGGCAACACGATGTCCGGCCAGATCTCGGTGTGGCGGAAGAACGGGCGCGAGACCTTGACGGCGTTCACGGTGGTGTCGAACTCGATCGCGACCCCGAGTCCCGCCCGCAGACGTCCCTCCGCGGCAGAGGCGGGCTTCGGCGCGCACTCACTCGCGAACGCGGTCCCCGAGGGCAGGTCGGGCGTCTTGGTGCAGAGTGCAGGCGCGGGGCGACGGGGCCTACGGGGGATGGCGCGAGCTTCCCCGAGCACGACCGGCTGCGGGCGGGCGAGCGCGGAGCAGTCCGGACACCACGCGGAGCGGCGCCGGACGCGTCCTGGACGTTCGCGCTGCTCGGTCGGTGTGGCGGCGAACCGATGGCCGACCGGGCACTCCCAACACACGAGCACGTCGGCGGCGAGAGGGATCTGCGACAGCGCGATGCCGTGATTCAGCTCGGGGTGGTACTGGCGGATCAGCTCCGGGTACGCGGCCCACCCGGCGCGATAAGTTCCCACGTCATACGGAATCGCGCGACCGCGGGAGAACTGCCGTCGCGCCCACCACTGCATCACCGGTTCCGGCACGCGCCGAACCTACCTGTGAGGACCGACACCGGGTGCGGGCCGGGCGCGACGTCCACGGATGTCCCCGGTCCATGCGACGATCCGCATGTCGACGGGAGAACGGATGCGTGGGGAAGCGACCGTGCTGCACGCCGACCTCGATGCGTTCTATGCGTCGGTCGAGCAGCGCGACGCCCCGGAATTGCGCGGGCGACCCGTGATCGTGGGCGGCGGGGTCGTGCTGGCGGCGAGCTACGAGGCGAAGGCGCGCGGGGTGCGCACGGCGATGGGAGGCCGGCAGGCGCGCGAGCTCTGCCCCGATGCTGTCGTCGTCCCTCCGCGCATGGAGGCGTACTCCGCCGCGAGCAAGGACGTGTTCGCGATCTTCCGCGACACCACCCCGCTCGTCGAGGGGCTGTCGATCGACGAGGCGTTCCTCGAGGTCGGCGGTTTGCGACGCCTCGCGGGCAGTCCCGAGCAGATCGCGGCTCGATTGCGCGAACGGGTGCGGGCGGAAGCGGGACTAGCCATCTCGGTGGGCGTCGCGCGCACCAAGTTCCTCGCCAAGGTCGCCAGCGCCGTGAGCAAACCAGACGGCCTGCTGGTCGTCGAGCCCGAGCGGGAAGAGGAGTTTCTGCTTCCCCTTCCCGTGGAGCGGCTGTGGGGCGTGGGCGCGGTGACGGCCGAGAAGCTGCACCGATACGGCATCCGCACCGTCGGACAGCTCGCCGAGCTGGAGACCGCGACCGCCGAGAGGATGCTGGGCAAAGCGACGGGTGCGCACGTGCATGCGTTGGCCCGGCTGCGCGACCCGCGGCCGGTCGACACCACGCGGCGTCGGGGATCCATCGGCTCGCAGCGTGCGTTGGGCACTCGTCCGCGCTCGGCCGAGGAACTCGACCTCATCCTCACGCAGATCATCGACCGTCTCGGCAGGCGACTCCGCGACGGCGATCGCGTGTGCCGGACGGTCGTGCTGCGTCTGCGCTTCGGCGACTTCACGAAGGCCACCCGCTCCCGTTCGCTCCGGGCTCCGACCGATCGCACCGCCGTGCTGCTCACCCTCGCTCGCGCGCTGCTCGCCGCCGCGCAGCCCGAGATTTCTGCGGGCGGCATCACCCTGCTCGGCATCTCACTGTCGCAGCTCGACCGTGCAGGGAACGTGGCGCCCGAGCTGCCGATCGACTGGGGCGACGAAGCGCGCCTCGACACGGTGCTCGACACCCTGCGCGGCCGCTTCGGTGCGGACTCCGTGTCGCGGGCGGCACAGCTGGGTCGTGATCGGGGTTGGTCGTCGCCGGTCCTGCCCGAGCACGAGTGACCGGCCGACAGCCAGTGGTCACAGCTATCCGCTCTCGATGGCCAGAGGTCTGGCTATTCCAAGGCCAAAGTTTGGGCTAGTATGAAGGACATGCAGACGGTGCCTTTAAGTGAAGCAAAGGATCAGTTGTCCCGGCTCGTTGATCAGGTGGAGCGAGAGCACGAGACGATCGAGATCACGCGCCATGGCCGCGGCGCTGCCGTGCTGATCAGCAGGGACGCGTTGGAGTCGCTTTACGAGACGTTGTTCTGGCTGTCGGAGCCGGGAACGCGCGACGATGTCGAAAGCGCCCGCCAGCAGGCTGCTGATGGAAACCTGCGCAGTGCCGATGAGACGATCGCGCGCTACGGGGTTCGGCGCCCGTGACGTGGGTCACTTCGTTCGCCGACTCTGCCTGGCGGGACCTGGATCGGCTGCCGCAGAAGATTGCTCAGGCGATCGTGGAATTCGCCGTCTACACGCTGCCCGAGAACCCTGAGCGGATGAGCAAACCGCTGCAAGACGAGTTCGAGGGGCTGCGCTCGGCCCGTCGCGGCGACTACCGCGTGCTCTTCTTCCTCGAAGCGCCGGAGACGCTGGTCGTGGTTCGCGCCCGCCATCGCCGTGACGCGTATCGACCGCCCGCGCCGAACTGGGACTGATTGTCACACTGCTCGTAACCGCGCATCGGAGATAGCGCCGCTCTCGTCTGTGGTCCGCTACGTTCAATACGGCACAGCTGACCAGGAAGGGGGAATCCGTCGATGAACGCACTCAGTAGAACGGGATGGCTCCTCGTGTTGTTGGTGCGCGGCCTCGCGCTCTGGATCCTGATCCCGTTCGCGTCTCTCGCTTGGCTCTTCCTGCACTCCTGGATTCAAAAGGCTTCTCCGAGGCAGGCGCTGTGCTGGTACGACACGCAACTGACCCTGGGGCTCGCGAGAGGGCCCTTCCGTCTGATGATCGCTCCCGAGCACCGACCACTCAAGCCCGTTCCACGAATGGCTTCGATCGAGTCTCCCAAGACCAGCCTGTTCGGAATGGATGTGATCGAGCTCGCCGGCTAGGCCGACCCCACCTCGAGACCCGACGACCTCCGCCTCCTTAGGCCTTGAGCATGGACGCCCTGGCGATCAGCCCGTCCACCACATCGAAGGTCGCGATGGTCTCGGTGGCGACGCCGGCGTTGATCACCTGTTCCTGTGCGACGACCCATCGGGTGCCGAAGAGCACGCTGGTCTCGATGACGCACGACAGCTCGGGGTTCTGCAGTCGAGGCTCGTAGAACGCACGGATCGCGGCGGAACCGACCACGGGTTCGGCGGCGACACCGGTGATGACGGCGTCCTCGGCGTAGGTGGCCACGAACGCGTCGAGGTCGTGTGCGTTGAAGGCTTCGAGCTGCGCCTGCACGGTTTCGAGGGCGGAGCGGTCCAGGGGGGTGCGGTCAGTCAATGCGAACTCCTCCGTTGACGTCGTAGGTGGCGCCGGTGATGAAGCGTGCTCGCTCTGAAGCGAGGGATCCGATGATCCAGGCCACGTCCTCCGGCTGCCCGAACGCGCCGAGGGGGATGCCCGACTCGAGCTTCTCGCGCCCCGCCCCCTGCAGCTGGTCCGTGATGGCGCTCGCGACCGGGCCAGGGGTCACGGCGTTGACGCGGATGCCCTCCGAGGCGAGGTGCCGGGCGAAACTGCGCGTGATGGCCAGGATCGCACCCTTGCTCGCGGCGTAGTGGATGCCGGTCTGCAGCGCGCCGACCTGGCCGGCGATCGAGGCGATGTTGATCACCGAGCGGTCGCCCTCCGCTGCCCGGAGCAGGGGGAGCGCGCCGCGGGTCAGGAAGAAGGTGCCGCGGGCATTGGTCTCGAGCACCATGTCCCATTCATCGAACTCGATGTCGTCGTAAGGCGTGTAGGGGCAGACTCCGCCGTTGTTGACGAGCACGTGGAGCGATCCCCATGCGTCCGTGATCTCGCCGACGAGTGCGTCGATCGACTCGCGCTCCCGCAGGTCGAGGCGCGACACGTGAACCTCGGGTGACCCTGCCGCCCGGCACTCCTCCGCTATGCGCAGCGCTTCGGCCTCCCGTCCGGCATACGTGATCCAGAGGGCAGCACCCTCGCGGGCGAGTTCGAGGGCGGCGGCGGTCCCGATGCCGGAACTCGCCCCCGTGATCAGAACGCGGCGCATAGTCATCCCTAAACGCTATAGCAAAAGGGCGGTCATCCGCGACCTCCGGCGCCGTCAGCGGATCCGCCCGCGGTCATCGCCGGCGAAGGCTGCGATCGACGGAACGGCGCGGCGAGGGTGGGCAGGATGTGCCGACGGTGGACGATCAAAAACCCGGCGGCGATGATCAGCTGCAGAGCGGAGAGCACGTAGCGGCCGCCGGTGTCGGTCACGAAGAACTGCACGAGGAAGATCGCCGCCAGGGCGATGGCCGATCCCAGGTGGAATCGGAGGGCGAGGAGGATCGCAACACCCATCACGGTCTGGGTGCCGGTGAGCACGAACTCCTCGATCTGCCGGGCATCGAGCGGCAGATCGGACCCTCCGCCACCGAAGAAGTGCGCGAGGGGGAGCGAGCCGACCAGGAGGCTCCACTGGTTGACCTTCGACGCGATGAGGGTGGCGATCGCGGCTGCCCCCATTCCCCGGACGGCGAAGAGCACCGCGATGATGAACTCGGGCGCCTCGGAGGCGAGGGGTGCGAGCCACTGCACGAGGAAGAAGCTGTCGATCCCGAGCGCGGTTCCCGAGTCGACGAGACCGGTCGCGAAAGGCTCGGCGCACGCGAGGATGATGCCCGCCGAGACGATGAACAACGAGATCACGGTGATCCGCCGGGCGCGGGTCGGCATGCCCGCGATGTGCGCGGCGGCGCCGACGAACTCGTCGTGGCTTTCGCTCTCCGCGCGGCCTGCCCGCCACAGGTAGGTGACGAATGCCCCGATGAGCACCAGGCCGAACCAGATCGGGATGTTCCCGAGCAGTGGGATGGCGAACGCGAGGATCGCCAGCACCGCGAGGAAGCCGACGTCCAGGCGTGCGGTGACGGGGAGCTCGAGGGCGAGGCGCCGAACTTCGCCGCGTCGTGCCCGGTTCGCGATCACGAGGGCGACGATCACGACGAGTGGCCACCCGAAGCCCAGGAGCAGTCGGTTCGATCCCGTCATGTTCGCGGCGGCGTACTGCGCGTACTCGGGGTCGGAGCCGGAGCGGAACGCGTAGTACAGGTCGACGGCGTACTCGGGCAGCACGGCGATGAGGGCGAGGATGGCGATCGCGAGGGCGCCGGAGATGTCCTTCTGCGCGGCCTCGGCGGCCCAGGCGAGCACGAAGCTCGCCGCCACGACCGCCGCCCCGAAGACGACGAGGTCGAGCACGGGATTCGGGTGGAAGCCCAGTGTGCGGAACACCAAGGCGGGGGCGGCGATCAGGAGGCACAGGGCGAGACGGCCGATCAATGCGCGTGGCATGGGGAACGGTCCTTTCGGTCGGGCGCGACCGAGGGAGGACAAGACAGAGCTCCGGCCGCGCGTGGGCCGAAGGTCTCGTTCATCCGGGAGACAGGGGCACCGGACGATCATCGTGAACGTCAGTATGTCGATGCGGCCTCAGGCTCTCGCGAGCCCGGAACTACTCCCCTTCGATCCCCCCAGTCTGGCGAACACGGCGGGCGATCCCCCTGCTCAGACGGAGATTCGGAGGGTTTCGGGACCCCTCACGCGTGAACTCGCGGGCGCCCGAGCGGGCGGCCCAGGATTTCGGACCAGCGAAAGGGCCGAACATCGGTATCGCGATGCGCCGGTCTGCTAGATGCTATAGCATCGCATCCATGACCGAGCCATTCATCCTCGTCAGCGACTGCGACCTGCCGGGAACCGTCATCGAAGACACGCTCCGACAGGCAGGACTGCGCGCCGATCGCGCCGCATCAGGAAGCCCGGACGACATCGCCGCCCTCGGTGCCGACGCCGAAGGGCTGGTCGTGCAGTGGGCGCAGATCACGGGTGATGTGATGGACCGGATGCCGAACCTCCGCATCATCAGCCGTGTCGGCATCGGGTACGACATGGTCGATGTCGAGGCTGCGACCGTTCGTGGCATCGCCGTCGCGAACACCCCGAGCTACTGCATCGAAGAGGTGGCAGCGCACACCATCGCGATGATCATGTCCCAGGCGCGCGGCCTGTCCGCCTACGACCGCGCCGTGCGTGCCGGGACCTGGAAGGCCGTCGACGCACGACCGCTCGCTGTGCGCCCCTCGGCCACCACGGTGTCGGTGCTCGGCTTCGGACGCATCGGCTCGATGGTCGCTCGCGGTTGTCGCGCGCTGGGCTTCCGCGTCCTCGTCGCCGACCCCTTCGCCCCCGCCGACGCCGTGCGCGAAGCCGGGTGCGAGCCCGTGGAGATCGCGGAAGCCGTCGCGCGTGCCGACATCCTGACCCTGCACGTGCCGCTCACCGACGACACCCGGCACCTGATCGACGCGGCCGCCCTCGCGACCATGAAGCCGGGAGCGGTCGTGGTGAACACCTGTCGCGGTCCGCTCATCGACGAGGAGGCGCTCGCCGCCTCGCTGCGGGCGGGACACATCGGTGCCGCGGCCCTCGACGTGTTCGCGGGAGAGCCGCTCGCCGCCGACTCGCCGCTGCGTGACCTCGATCAGGTGCTGCTCACACCGCACGCCGCCTGGTACTCGCCCGAGGCGCTGGCCGACCTTCCGGTGCACGCGGCCGAGAACGTCATCCGTTACCTGGCCGGCGAGTCCGTGCCGATCGTCAACCCGTCCTTCGCCACCGCGCGCTGACCTGGAAGGCCCCCATGGAGCTCCTGCGACTCGGACCCGTCGGCCGCGAACGTCCCTACGTGCGAGAGGAGGGCGTCGTGTACGACCTGTCCCCCCTCACCGCCGAGATCGACGGCGACTTCCTCGCCGCCGACGGCATCGGCCGCGTGCGCTCCGCGCTCGGCCGGGGTGAACTGGTCACCGCCGACGTCGACGGGCTGCGCATCGGCGCCCCTGTCGCTCGTCCGACAGCGGTGATCTGCATCGGACAGAACTACGCAGCTCACGCTGCCGAATCCGGATCGGAGCCCCCCGAGCATCCGGTCGTCTTCTTCAAGCACCCCAACACGGTGGTCGGACCGGACGATGTCGTGCTGCTGCCGCCCAGAGCCGAGAAGGTCGACTGGGAGGTGGAGCTGGCGATCGTGATCGGCAAGCCCGCCCGCTACCTGTCGTCTCCTGATGCCGCGCGAGAGGTCATCGCCGGCTACACGATCTCGAACGACGTCTCGGAGCGCGCGTATCAACTCGACGTCTCGGGCGGGCAGTGGTCGAAGGGCAAGTGCTCCGAGACGTTCAACCCGCTCGGGCCCGCACTCGTTCCCGCCGACGAGGTCGACCCCCAGGCGCTGCGACTGCGGTCGTTCGTGAACGGCGAGCCGCGGCAGGACTCGTCGACCGCGGACATGATCTTCTCCGTGCTGCAGATCGTGCACGAGCTGAGTCAGTATCTGGTGCTCGAGCCCGGCGACGTGATCAACACCGGTACCCCGCAGGGTGTCGCGCTCTCCGGCCGGTTCCCCTATCTGCAGGACGGCGACGAGATGACGATCGAGGTCGAGGGTCTCGGACGCCAGCGTCAGCGCACCGAGCGGGTGCACCTGGGCTGACTCGGCTCTCCCCGGCGGCCTGTGCCCGGGGCACGGTTCCTTTCGCTGAGTGCACCGTGCTCCGGGTAGAGGTCGTCGGGTGCGTCAGCCCGCGAAGGGGATAACAGGAAGGCCCCGCACACCGGGTCGCACGGCGAAGAGCGAGCCCGCCTCGGTGCCGTGGCCGGGTTCGAGGCCCTGCGCCGAGGTCGTGATGTACAGCGTGCCGAGGTCGTCGTCGCCGAAGGTGCAGGCGCTGACCTGGGGCACCGGGAGCTCGATCGTCGCGATGCGCTGCCCTGCGGCGTCGTAGCCGTGCACTGCGCTGCCGCCCCACAGGGCCACCCAGATACTGCCGTCAGCGGCGATGCACAATCCGTCGGGGGAACCCTGCTCCTCGGGGATCGCGACGACGGCGCGACGGCCCCGCAGCTCGCCCTCGCTGACGTCGAACACATCGATGCGGTGCGTCGCGGTGTCGACGTAGTAGGCGCGTCGGCCGTCCGGCGAGAAGCCGATGCCGTTCGAGATCGTCGCCCGCGGAAGAACGGTGCTCGTCGTCAGGTCGGCGTCGACGCGCAGCACGGCTCCGGCATCGGGCGCCGCGTCGTAGGCCATCGACCCCGCGAGCAGGCGTCCCCGAGGGTCGCAGCATCCGTCGTTCATGCGCACACCGGGGTCGTCGCCCAGCGGGGCGACAGCCCGGATCTGTCCGTCGACGTCATCCGCGAGGTAGAGCGTGCGGGCGCCGACCGCCACCAGACCTCCACCGGAGCGCGGGCGGGCGAAGGCCAGGTACTCGTCGTCGATGTGCTGGCGGGACACGCCATCCGGTCGCAGCGACAGAAGATCGCCGGCGTCCCCGTCGACCCAGCGCAATCCGCCCCAGCCCGACCACCAGACGGGCGCCTCGGCATGGTGCGCCATCGGGCCGGTGACGTTCTCCGGAGTCATGCGTCGTCGCGCGGGAGGGTCCGCGGGGCTGTGCGGTGCAGCGGGTCGGCGACAGGCATAGGCTCCGGCACGCGCTCCGCCGCCTGCTCGGCTGCGGGGGCGGCGGGCGGGGTCGCGGTGGGAGCGCTCGCCTGCGCGGGAAGCTCCTTCGCCACCTGCTTCTCCAGCACGGTGACCGCGTCGTCGGAGAGCAGGATGAGGCCGTCGAGCTCCTCGCGCACGCGCTTGTAGGCGACGTTGCGCTCGGCCTGCGTGGCGGATTCGTCGACCGCGACCTTCAGCAGCTGCTGTGCGCGTTCGAGACGCTTGCGCTCCGGCTCGGTGAAGGTCGAATCGCGCAGGCGTCTGGCATCCTTCTCGGCGATCTCGAAAGCGACCGCGTAGTCGCCGACGGCCTGGAGGTACTCGGTGACCTGCTGTTCCGACACCCTGGCGTCGGCGGAGGCGGGGCGCAGGGCATCGGCCGTCTTCTTGGCGCGCAGGAACGCGGCGGTCAGCGGCTGGCGCCCATCGCTCATGGCGGGGAAGGCGATCAGCTTGGCGACGTCGAGCTCGTAGTCGAGCCAGCGTGCCGTGATCTCGTCATGCTCGGCGAACAGGCGCGCGACCAGATCGCTCGGTGCCACGGACGCTGTGGTGTCGACGACAGAGGGTCCGCGGCGCTTGGCCTGCTGGGTGAGCGCGCGCGCCTCGATCTCGGCGGTCTTCAGCTGCGCCTTCATGCGAAGGGTCTCCAGGCGGCGCTCGTGTCGTCGCTTGGAGCTGCGCTCCCACGTCTTCGCGATACCACCGGCCATTCCCATGATCGGGAAGATGAGCCACCAGTAGTGCTGCGCGAAGGTCCAGAAGCCCTGGATGAACTCGTCCATGATGCGTTCAGCCTACTTCTCGGCGGGCTCTTGCCGCCCGTGCTGTTGCGGCGGCAAGGCAGGAACCTCCGGGGACACAGCTGGCCCGCTCCGCCCGCAGCGTCGATACCGTCCGTTCACGCAGCGTTCCATTCGGAGTACGGCAGTCTCGTAATTGCGCGTCACCTTCAGGGGTTGGAATACCGATGTTCTCGGAATGCCGAGACGTCTCCTCCCGAAAGGTCATCATGCGCCGCTTCACCCTGCCCGTCGTCGGCCTCCTGGGCGTGGCCGCCCTCTCTCTCACCGCTTGCCAGAGCCCGACCGCCGAGGCTGCTCCGGCCGATCCGGACGCTCCTCTCACGATCGCCACGATCCCCGTCGGCGACGACCCCACCGCCGAGAACCCGATCGAGGTGTTCGCCGACCTGCTGGAGAAGGCGACGGGCCGCGACGTCGAGATCACTGATGTGCCCGACTACCTCAGTGTCGTCGAGGCCATCCGTGCCGACCACGTCGACATCGGCATCATGAGCGGCTTCCCGTCGGCCCTCGCCGTCAACACCGGCGAGGTGGATGCGCTGGTCGCCTTCCAGGGCGACGGCAAGCCGGTCTCGACCTGCGTCGTGCTCGACGAATCGCCCATCCAGAAGGTCGAGGACCTCGAGGGCAAGACGGTCGCGTTCGCCGATCAGGCCTCCAGCTCCGGGTACTTCATGCCCGTGTACATGCTGCACGAGGCCGGTCTCGAGCAGGGGACCGACTACGAGGCCATCTTCGCCGGTGGACACGAGGGCAGCTTCGCCGCGCTGCAGCAGGGACAGGTGGACGCAGCCTGCACGGCCGTCATGCTCACGGAGCTCGGCGCCCCGATGTTCCCCTTTGCGGATGGAGAGTGGCGCGCGGTGGGGGAGAGCCCCGCGATGGACATCCAGGGCGCGGTCCTCGGCCGTCAGTCGCTGGACGCCGAGACCCGCAAGGTGATCCAGGACGGCATCGCCGAGGTGTTCTCGCCCGCGAACGCTGAGCGTCTCGGCGCTTACGGTGCGTTCGCAGCGGCCCCGCAGACGGTCGACCCGAAGAGCGCCGACTTCCAGTCCTTCGCCGAGATCGCGGCCGTGGCCGGGGTCAAGCTCGAGGACCTCAAGTGACTCTTCCCGCTCTGCGTCTCGCGCCGGCGGCCGCTGTTTCCGCACCCGGCCGAAACGGAGATGATTCGTCGTCGTCAGGGCGCGTCGCAGACCGACACGCCGGAGCGCCAACCGATGCTCTGGGTTTCGGCCCCGCCGAGGGTGCAGTGCGCACCCCCACGGCCGAGCTCCGCCAGGCGCTTCCCCTCGTCACGGTCCGCGGACTGCAGGTCGCGTACGGGGAGAACACGGTGCTCGACGGGGTCGACCTCGACCTCTTCCCCGGCGAGATGGTCGCCCTGCTCGGAGCCTCGGGCTCGGGGAAATCCACGCTGATGCGCAGCCTGACCGGGTTCGCGCCGATCAGCTCAGGCACGGTCCGCGTGGCCGGGCACGACGTCACGAACCTCGGCCGCGGCGAGCTGCGAACCCTCCGCTCCGGGGTCGGACAGGTGTTCCAGCAGTTCAACCTGATCCCACGCCTCAGCGTCATGACCAATGTGCTCACCGGCGCCCTGCACGGCGCCGGGCCGATCAACATCGCGGGAGGCTTCTCGAACGCGCACCGCCGTCGGGCGCTCGAACTGCTCGATCGGGTCGGGATCGCGCACAAGGCATCCGCTCCCGCACGCTCCCTCTCGGGGGGACAGCAGCAGCGTGTGGCGATCGCGCGGGCGCTCATGCAGCAGCCGAAGGTGATCCTGGCCGACGAGCCGGTCGCATCACTCGATCCGAAGCTCGCGGGATCCGTGCTCGGCCTGTTGCGCGAGATCGCCACGCAGGACGGCATCCCTGTGCTGGTGAGCCTGCATGTGCTGTCGCTCGCTCTCGCGCACAGCGACCGCATCGTCGGGCTTCGCCACGGCGAGATGCTCGTCTCCGGCGTGACCTCGCAGTTGGATGCCGCCGCGCTGGAAAACCTCTACGACGACGAGGAGCACGGTGATGACGACGACCACTGAGCCGCGCGCAGACAGGGCCACCCGCCCGACTCTCGACCCCGCGGAGCGCGCCCGGCTCGAGAGCGCCTTCCGCGTGCCGCGTGCCCGCTTCCTGATCGGACTGCCGGTCGCGGTCCTGGTGCTGATCTGGTCGTTCAACGGCGCCCAGTTCAACTTCGTGAAGCTCGGCGAGGGCGCGATCAACATGGGTGAGTTCCTGTCGCGCCTGTTCCCGCCCGACTTCTCGAAGATCGGCACCATCCTGGCACTGCTGCTGGAGACGTTTCAGATGGCCGTCGTCGGTACGGTCCTCGGCGCCGTCCTCTCCCTGATCGTCGCCTTCGGAGCCACCTCCACCCTCGCGCCGAAGTGGCTGTACTACCCGACGCGCTGGGTCATGAACATCATCCGCTCCGTGCCCGACCTGGTGTTCGCGCTCATGTTCGTCTCGGCTGTCGGGCTCGGCCCGTTCGCCGGCATCCTGGCCATGACGCTCGGCTCCATCGGCTCGATCGGCAAGATCTTCGCCGAGGCGATGGAGCAGGTCGACCGAGGGCCCGTCGTCGCGATGGAGGCGGTCGGCGCCTCGAAGCGGCAGATCATCCAGTACGGGATCCTCCCGCAGGCCGCACCGCTGCTGACCTCGTACACGCTGCTGCTGTTCGAGGGCAACGTGCGCGGCGCGACCATCCTCGGTCTCGTCGGCGCCGGCGGCATCGGCCTCGAGCTGACCACCGCGATGCGCATGTACGACTACGGCCACCTCAGCGCCATCATCATCTGCATCATCGTGCTCGTCACGGTGATCGACCAGGGCAGCGCCCTCATCCGAAGGAGAATCACATGAGCATCATCGATACCGGACTCGTCCTCAGCGCGCCGGTAAACCTGCGCGACCTCGGCGGCATCATGATCGATGGCGGTGTGCTGCGTGAAGGCCTCGCCATCCGCACGGACGACCTGGCCTATGTGACCTCGGAGGTGGCCGATGAACTCGTCGCGGGTGGACTCAGTACCATCATCGATCTGCGCTCGCCGCTCGAGGTCTCGGTCACGGGACGTGGGCCTCTCGGCGCGCACCCGGTCGGCTACCATCACCTGCCGCTCATCGCGGATGTGGGGGCATCGATGGGAGACAAGACCCCGGAGCTGAGCCACGAGGCCATGGGCCTGATGTACCGGCGCATGGTCGAGGGCGCGGCGCCGCAGCTCGTCATCGCACTCAACGTGATCGCGCACACTCCCGGCACGGCGGCCTTCCACTGCGCCGCCGGTCGCGACCGCACCGGTGTGCTCGCCGCCATGCTGTTGCTCGCATTGGGGGCCACCGACGACGACATCGTCACCGACTACGCCCGCACCGGCGACAACATGGTCGCGGTCATGGCGCGCACGGCTCCGGTCATGGGAGCGATGTGGAGAGCTCTGGGCTTCGACGCCGCCGCTCTGGAGAACGGCTCGTCGCTTCTGGAGGGCTCGATGGATGTGTCCATGCGCAGCCTTCTCGACACGCTCCGCGCGGAGCACGGGGACCCGCTGACGCCGTTGCGCGCTGCGGGGCTCTCGAACGCCACGATCGCCCGACTGCGCGAGCGGGCGCTGGCCGCGTGACGATGCCGATGACGGATGCCGGGGCCGCGGTTCGCCGCCGCCCCGGGCGTCCGCGCGATGAGGAGATCGACGGACTGATCGTCGATGCGACGCTGGGGATCATCGATGCTGGCGAGGAGGTCACGGTGTCGCGCGTCGTCGCGTGCAGCGGAGTGAGCCGCGCGGCTCTGTATCGGCGCTGGCCGTCGCTGACGCTGCTGATCGCCGCCGCGCTCGACGTCGGGCGCGAGGTGCCACCGGACTATCCCGCGGATGCCGACCTTCACGAGGTGCTGCTCGCAGGGCTCGGACTCGGCGCGGACGGCGTCGCACCCTCGGCGCCCGGTTACTCCGAGGAGCGGTTCCGGCAGCGCATCCGCCTCGTCATGGCAGATCGCGCCCTGCAGAAGACGTACTGGGAGTCGCACGTGTCCCGGCGACGGGTTCCCCTGCAGAATGCGCTCCGCATCGGGATCGCGCGGGGCGAGCTGCGGGCCGACCTCGACGTCGAGGCGTGCTTCGACGCCGTCGCGGGTGTCGCTTACTACCAGCTCGTCGTGCGCGGTGACAGGATCAGCGACCCCGCCGTCGTGGCACGGCTGCGTGCGGCGATCGAGGTGATCTGGCGCGGGATGGTCAGCTCTTCGTGAGGTCCTGCGCGAACATCACGAGGATGCCGCTCGGGCCGCGCAGATAGGTGAGCTTGTACACGTCCTGGTAGTTCGCGACTCCGCGCAACGGGTGGTAACCGTGTCGGGCCGCGATCGCCAGCGACGCGTCGATGTCGTCGACGGAGAACGCGATGCGGTGCATGCCGATCTCGTTGGGCAGGGTGGGCTCGGTCTCGATCGCGTCCGGATGGATGTACTCGAACAGCTCGATCTGGCCGTGCCCGTCTGGTGTCTGCAGCACGGCGATCTTCGCGTGGTTGCCGTCGAGGCCGACCGCGGTCGATGCCCACTCCCCGCTGACTTCGTCGCGGCCGAGCACGGTGAGGCCGAGGTCGGTGAAGAACGAGATGGTGGCTTCCAGGTCGCGCACCGCGATGCCGACGTTCTCGAGCGTGATGGGCATGGGGGAATGCTACTCGTGCCCGTCGCCGCCGTCAGGGCTATCTGCCGAGCTTCTCGGCGCAGACGACGCAGTACTCGGCGAACGGCCGTGCCTCCAGGCGTCCGGCGGGGATCGGGCGGCCGCAGTTCGCGCAGATGCCGTAGGTGCCGGCTTCCACTCGGGCGAGCGCGTCATCGACCTGCTGCAGCTCGGATGCCGCGGCGTCGGCGAGACCTGTCAGCCGGGACCACTCCGACGACAGGGTCACGCCCTCGGGGTCGTGCTCGTCATCGTCGTTCGAGCCCGCGCGGTCGTGGGTGAGCTCGTCGAGCATCGCCGCGGTCGCGTGCACGCGGGCTTCGGCCTGCACGCGCAGTGCGAGCAGGCGTTCGCGGGCATCGGCGGTCATCTGCCCACTCTAGGCACCTTCACCGACACCCGATCCCGGGGTCGTCGTCAGTCGGAGGTACGGGTCGTCGGCACCGAGTCGGTCGTCGTCGGCACGGCCACGGACTTCATTCCGGGGTGGTCGCGTTCGAGGGCTGCGCCCTCCATGTCGACGTTGGGCAGGATGCGGTCGAGCCAGCGCGGCAGCCACCAGGCCGAGCGTCCGAGCAGGTGCATGAGCGCGGGCATCAGCAGCATCCGCACCACGAACGCGTCGAGCAGCACGCCGAACGCGAGCCCGAATCCGATCGAGCGGATGATCGTCGACTCCGAGAAGATGAACCCGCCGAAGACCGACACCATGATGAGGGCCGCGGCGATCACGACCGAGCGTCCGGCGCGGAAGCCCTGGGCGACGGCATCGCGAGCGGAGGCGCCGTGCACGAACGCCTCCCTCATGCCGGAGGCGAGGAACAGCTGGTAGTCCATCGCGAGCCCGAACAGGATGCCTACGAGGATCACGGGCAGGAAGCTCAGGATGGGTCCTGTGCTGTGCAACCCGATGATCTCGGCACCCCAGCCGAACTGGAACACCGCCACGATCAGCCCGTAGGTCGCGAACAGCGACAGCACGAAGCCACCTGTCGCGATGATCGGCACGAGCAGCGACCGGAACACCACGATCATGATGAGCAGCGACAGGCCGACCACGACCACGAGGTACAGCGGCAGCACTCCGGCCAACGCTTCGGAGATGTCGATGTTGATCGCGGCCTGACCCGCGACGCCGAGGGTGATCCCCTCCGCGACGGGAGGCATGGAGCGGAGGTCCTGCACGAGCCTCTCGGTCGACGCGCTGTTCGGGCCTTCCTCCGGCACGACCTGGAACGCGAGCAGCGTGTTGTCGTCGGAGGTGGCGATCGGGGCGACCGCAGCCACGTCGTCCTGGTCGGCGATGGCCTGCGCGATCGTCACCTGCGTGGAGAGCAGGTCGTCGTCGCTGACCGCTTCGTCGAGGGTCGCGGTCACGAGCAGCGGGCCGTTCGCGCCCTCGCCGAACTGCTCGTCGACGGTCTGGAAGGCGCGGTAGCTGGTCGAGTCGCTCGGTTCGCTCGATCCGTCGGGCAGTCCGAGTCGCATCGACATGGCGGGGATCGCGATGATCAGCAGGGCGACGACGCTCACGAGCGCGGTGACGACGGCGCGGAGCGTCGACATGCGCTTCACCGGCTTGCCCGCGGCGTGCTCCTCGCCGATCGTGGTGCGCGCGCGGCGGCTGAGCAGGCGTGTGCCGACGAGGCCGAGGATGGCGGGGGCGAGGGTTATGGCGACGAGCACCGCCACGGCGACGCACACCGCGCCGACCGTGCCCATGAGGCCGAGGAAGGGCACACCGGTCACGTTGAGGGCGAGGAGGGCGACGATCACGGTCGTGCCGGCGAACACCACGGCCGTGCCGGAGGTGCCGGTCGCGAGGCCGATGGATTCCCGCACCGGTACCCCGGCGAGCAGTTGCTTGCGGTGCCGGTTGACGATGAACAGCGAGTAGTCGATGCCGACCGCGAGACCGAGCATGACACCCAGCACGGGAGTGACCGACGCCATGTTCACGATGCCCGAGAAGGCGAGGGAGGCCGTGACGCCGACGCCGACGCCGACGATGGCAGTGACGATCGGGAGGGCGGCGGCGATGAGGGAGCCGAGCATCACGATGAGGACGATCGCGGCGAACGCGAGGCCGACCGCCTCGCCGACACCGAAGATCTCCGGGACGCCCTGTGCGATGTCGGTGCCGAAGTCGACCTCGACGCCGTCGATCGGCGCAGACTCGAAGTGGTCGATCGCACCCTGCTTCACCTCTTCGGAGAGCTCGAGGCGCGGGTCGACGAACGAGATGTTGACGATGGCGGTCGAGCCGTCGTCGGAGACCACGCCGATGCCGTCGGCCAGGTCGAGCAGGGTCGAGCCCAGCTGCACCTGGTCGGCGTTGTCGTCGAGGGTGATGCGGGACTGGTCGAGCTGTGCGTTCTGGGCCGCGACCTGAGCCAGTTGCGCGTTCACGGCAGCGATCTGGGCATCGAGGGCGGCGAGCTGTGCGGATCCGGCACCGGCCTGCTCCGCCTGCGTGCGCGCGGCCGTGAGCTGCGTGAGTCCGGCTTCGAGCTGCGCACGGCCGTCGTCGAGCTGCGTCTGGGCGGCATCCAGCTGCGTGCGACCGTCGGCGACCTGCGTCTGGCCGTCGGTGAGCTTCTGCGCCTGCTCTTCCTGCTGCTTCTGCGCGTCGAACGGATCGATCACGCGCGCGACGCCGTCGAGGTCTTCTGCGCTGACGGCGAGGTCGGAGATCGCCTGCTTCTGCTCGTCGGTGAACGGCGACCCGTCCTTCGTGCTGTAGACGACCGTGCCGGTGCCGCCGGCGGTGTCCGGAAGCTTGTCGGCGAGCTCATCGGTCACGGCGCCGGATGCAGTGCCGGGGATGTCGAAGCTGTTGCTCAGCGTGCCGCCCAGGGTGAGGAAGGCACCGACTCCGAGGCCGAGGACCAGCACCCACGACACGATCACCGTCCACGCCTTGCGCGCAGCGAACGAACCCAGCCGGTAGAGCAGTGATGCCACAGTGGTCTCCTTCAGACTCGAAGATCATACGGCACGTCTCGTCTAGCGATCTGTGGCTATCCTGAACGCATGGCGAACGAGCATCGAAGCGGCCCCGTGCGCAGCACGGCGGCACGCGAGGCGATCCTCGATGCGACCTCTCGGTTGTTCCATGCGCAGGGCTATGACCGGCTCACGATCGAGGGCATCGCCAAGGAAGCCGGGGTGGGCAAGCAGACCATCTACCGCTGGTGGTCGTCGCGCGGGGCCCTGATCGCCGACTGTCTCGTGGACGGGCGGCTCATCCCCGTCGACTTCGTCGTACCCGACACGGGTGATCTGTTCGCCGACGTCGAGACCTGGCTGCAGTCGGTGTTCTCGATCCTCGCCTCCGCGCAGGGTCAGGCGCTGCTGCAGTCGCTCGTCGCCGCTGCCGCCGAAGACGCGGCGGTCGGCGCGCATCTCGGGAGCAGTCTCGGGGTGGAGCAGCATCTGTCCGAACGGCTGCGAGGGGGGATCCGCGACGGCCAGCTGCCGGAGGATGCCCCGGTCGCGCAGATCGGGCGCGCCATCCTGGGCGCGATCATCGTGGACTCGCTCGGGCGGGAGAGCCGCGGTCCCGACGGCATCATCGACCTGGCGCGGTACCTCTTCACGCGCTGAGGCCGGCGCCTGACGGTACTGGGCATTCATCCGTCGTGACCAGCTGTCTACTCTGGTGGCATGCACACCAGCGATTACCGTGCGCGACTGATGCGTGTCCTGGCTGCGTCATCCGACCACGTCGCCGGGAAGCTCCGGCGTTTCCAGGACGTCGCGACCGACGCGGTCGCGATCGACCTCTTCCTGGGGCAGGACGGCGAGGGGCCGTTCGATGTGTGGGCGCGGTTCACGGGAGAGGACGCGTTCGTGCTCGACCGTCGTTTCGACGACGAGCGGCAGATCTTCGGTGTCGTCTGGGGCGAGGAGGGGTGGGAACCCGATGTTCCGTCGCGTCCGCAGGGGTGGAGCTGGGAAGACCTCGAGGATGCGGTGTTCGAGACCGTCGCGGAGTGGCTCGAGCCGCTCATCCCGGTGGGCGACCAGGTCTGGGAGCTGACCTCCGTGGACGGGGTGGCGGAACCACGCCCGCTCCGCGCGCAGTGTTGACCGTGCCGGCGGAGTGCAACTCGATCGGAGCCCGAGTCTGCGCGTCCCGACTCAGCCGAGGAGCAGCGTCAGCACCGTCGCGCCGCCACCGCCGAGGATCAGCGCGATGATGACGGTCCACGCGACGATGCGCATGCGCCGATTGCGCTTCTCGCCGAGGTCGCCGTAGTCCTCGCTGAGACCGTCGTTGCTCATGCGCTGACCGCCTCGGTGACGGTCGGGCCGAAGTACGACGGCAGTGTGGCCTGCGAGCGCTCGCGCAGTTCGGCGGCCGTCACGGTGAAGACGTCCTGCACCTCGAGCTTCGCGCCCTCACTGTCGGTCACGCCGATGCGCATCACCGGGTAGTCGCGTCCCTCGCAGAGTCCGCGGAACTTCACGTCGTCCTCGCGGGGAACGGTCACGATCACGCGGCCGGTCGACTCGGAGAACAGGGCCGTCGCGGCATCCACGCCGTCACGCTCGATGATCTCGTTGAGCCAGACGCGGGCGCCGACACCGAAGCGCATCACACCCTCGGCCAGGGCCTGCGCGAGGCCACCCTCGGAGAGGTCGTGCGCCGAGGAGATGAGCCACTCATCGCGGGCCGCGGCGAGCAGGCCGGCGAGGCGCTTCTCGCCCGCGAGATCCACCTTCGGAGGCAGGCCGCCGAGGTGCTGGTGCACGACATCTGCCCAAGCCGAACCCGAGAGCTCGGTCGAGGTGGTGCCGAGCAGGTAGATGTTCTGCCCCTCGTCCTGCCAGCCGGACGGGATGCGGCGGGAGACGTCGTCGATGATGCCGAGCACGCCGACGAGCGGGGTCGGGTGGATCGGCACGTCGCCGGTCTGGTTGTAGAACGAGACGTTGCCGCCGGTGACCGGGGTGCCCAGTTCGTAGCAGCCGTCTGCGAGGCCGTCGACGGTCTGGCCGAACTGCCACATGACCTCGGGGTTCTCAGGAGAGCCGAAGTTGAGGCAGTCGGTGATGGCGGTCGGCACGGCACCGGTCACGGCGACGTTGCGGTACGCCTCGGCGAGGGCCAGCTGCGCGCCGGCGTACGGGTCGAGCTGGCAGTAGCGGCCGTTGGCGTCGGTCGCGACGGAGAAGCCGAGGCCGGACTCCTCGTCCACGCGGATCATGCCGGCGTCGTCGGGGAAGCTCAGGGCTGTGTTGCCGAGCACGTAGTAGTCGTACTGGTTCGTGATCCAGCTCGTGTCGGCCAGGTTCGGCGAGGCGACGAGGGCGAGGAACTGCTCGCGCAGCGTCTCGGGGTCGTTCGCGCGCGGAAGCTTCTCTGCGGCATCTGCCTGGAGCGCGTCGATCCACGTCGGGTACGCGACCGGACGGTCGTAGACAGGGCCGTCGACCGCGACGGTCGAGGGGTCGACGTCGACGATGCGCTCGCCCTGCCAGTCGATGATGAGGCGTCCGTCGCCGGTGACCTCGCCGAGCACGGAGGTCTCGACCTCCCACTTGTTCACGACGGCCAGGAAGGCGTCGAGCTTCTCGGGGGCCACGATCGCCATCATGCGCTCCTGCGACTCCGACATGAGGATCTCCTCTGCCGTGAGCGTGGGGTCGCGCAGCAGCACGTTGTCGAGAGAGACCTTCATGCCGCTGTTGCCGTTGGCCGCGAGCTCGCTGGTCGCGCACGAGATGCCGGCTGCGCCCAGGTCCTGGATCGCCTCGACGAGCTCGCCGCGGTACAGCTCCAGGCAGCACTCGATGAGCACCTTCTCGGCGAAGGGGTCGCCCACCTGCACCGCGGGGCGCTTGGTGGGGCCACCGTCGGCGAACGTGTCGGAGGCCAGGATGCTCGCGCCGCCGATGCCGTCGCCACCCGTGCGGGCACCGAACAGGACCACCTTGTTGCCGACACCGGTGGCGTTCGCGAGCTTGAGGTCTTCGTGGCGCAGCACGCCCACCGCGAGCGCGTTGACGAGCGGGTTGGCCTGGTAGACGCTGTCGAAGACGGTCTCGCCACCGATGTTCGGAAGGCCCAGGCAGTTGCCGTAGAAGCTGATGCCGCTGGTCACACCGTGCACGACGCGGGCGGTGTCGGGGTGGTCGATCGCACCGAAGCGCAGGGCGTCCATGACCGCGACGGGACGCGCGCCCATCGAGATGATGTCGCGGACGATGCCGCCGACGCCGGTGGCCGCGCCCTGGAACGGCTCGATGAAGGAGGGGTGGTTGTGGGACTCGGCCTTGAAGGTGACGGCCCAGCCCTCGCCGACGTCGACGACGCCTGCGTTCTGGCCCATGCCCACCATGAGGCGTTCCTTCATCTCATCGGAGACCTTCTGGCCGAAGCGGCGCAGGTAGTTCTTGCTCGACTTGTAGGAGCAGTGCTCCGACCACATCACCGAGTACATCGCCAGCTCGCCCGAGGTGGGTCGGCGGCCGAGGATCTCCTTGATGCGCGCGTACTCGTCGTCCTTGAGTCCGAGGGCGCCGTACGGCTGCTCCTTCTCGGGGGTCGCGATCGCGTTCTCGACGGAGTCGGGGACGTGCTGGGGGGAAGGTGCAGGGGCGGTGGTCACGCGCACTCCAAAGGAAGGGGCCGGCGGGGCAAGTTCAGTCTACCGGCGCGGGTGGGGCGGCTCTCCCGCGGGCTGCGGACTCAGAGTCGGTCGCGGAGGACGGCGGCGATGTCTCGCCGCGTATGGAGCACGCGGTGCACTCGCACAGCATCAGGGTCGTGGGTGTAGATGATGAGGTACGGGTGGCTCCGAAGAGGGAAGGCGCGGATCTCGGGAATCTCGGTCACCGGTTCGAAGCGCGCCGACTCGAGAGAGGGATGCGCAGCGAGCCGACCCACCGCGTGCTGGAGATCATCGATGAACGCGATCGCGATATGTGGCCCTGCCTCGCCGAGATAGTGGGTGACTGCGCCGTCGATTTCGCCCCGTCCCGGCCTCGTTCCACAAAATGGGGAAAGGGCGTGAAACTCGACGATTCAGGAGGACGAGTCGCACGCCGCGGCGAAACGCTGCGCCAGGATTCCCGCCGCCTCCCGCAGCGCCGGAGGGCCGATGACGGTGAAAGCCGCATCGAAACGCGCGACCGAGGCGAGCACCCCCGTCCACGACCACGATCCGATCGTCACACGGCACGACCCGTCAGCGAGTTCCTCCAGCTCCCCGTCGCCGACCCAGGGTGCGATGTCGCGGGCGGGGAGCGCGATCACGACCTCACCCACGCAGGGCCAGCGGTCCTCGGTCGTCGACCCCTTGGCCCGGGCCGCGAGATACGTCTGCGCATCCACGGCGGGCAGCGGGCGCGTGGCGAACGACGGTCCGGTCGGGATGCGGGGTCGCATCCGGTCCAGGCGGAACGTGCGCCAGTCGTCAGCCTCCAGATCCCACGCCAGCAGGTACCAGCGCCCCTCTCGCGCCACCACCGCGTGCGGTTCGGTGCGTCGGGCCGGGCGGTCCTGGGTGGAGGCGTAGTCGAAGCGGAGCACCTGCCGGTCGCGGACGGCGGCGCTCGCCGCCTCGAGTACCGTCGGATCGACCCTGGTCGCGTTCTCGGTGCCGGTGAAGCGGATGCCGTCCACTCGATGTCGTAGCCGGGACGGCATCACCTGGCGCACGGTGGCCAGGGCTCTGGCGGCACCTTCATCGATGTCGATTCCCGTCGCCGAAACGCTCTGGAGGGCGACGGCGATCGCGACCGCCTGCTCATCGTCGAACAGCAGCGGCGGGAGCTCCGATCCTGCGGCGAGACGATAGCCGCCGTCCGGTCCCTTGATCGCACCGATCCGGTAGCCCAGCGCGCGCAGCCGGTCGACGTCGCGGCGCACCGTGCGGGGGCTGACCTCCAGCCGTTCCGCCAGTACGGACCCCGGCCAATCGCGCGGGGTCTGCAGCAGCGACAGCAGCGCGAGCATGCGTGAAGAACTCCCGGTCATGCGATTCAGTCTGCCCGAAGTAGAGGACGGAAACTGACCTCTACCTCTGTGATCGTTGTCGTCAGAGGTCCCGAACGGCGGGGCTCGCGACGAGGAGAAGAGCATGACCATCACCACCACGACCCACCTGAACTTCCGCGGCACGGCCCGGCAGGCGCTCGACTTCTATCAGTCCGTGTTCGGCGGCGAGGTGACCGCGGCGACCTATGGACAGTTCGGCATGCCCGAGGGCGTTCCGGGCTTCGACAAGATCGTGTTCGGCCAGTTGGACGGTGTCGTGCGCCTGATGGCGTACGACATCCCTGGTGAGGACGACTCGAACCCGGCGGCGACCGCGGGCAGCACGCACCGGGAGAACGGAGCGACCCTCACCGACCGCACGTTCTTTCAGTCGCTGCGCGCCGATTCGCTCGATGAGCTCCAGCGCTACTGGAACGGGCTCGTCGAGGGCGCGACCGTGATCGAGTCACTGGCAGCATCGGCGTGGTCGGCCGGTTTCGGCATGCTCACCGACCGTTTCGGCGTGACCTGGGCGCTCGACGTCGCGGCCTGAGCCCGATGGCCCGTTCTTCCCGACCGGATGCATGAGGATCGGATGGATGCAGGAGGAATCACTGCGAGTGATCCTGCACCCGTCCGATCCTCCGACAGACGTGTCGCCCCAGGACGCCGGTCAGGCCGGCGGCCAGTGCGGATGCCGTGCCAGGGCCACCCGTGCCCGCAGGTCCGTGACCACCCGGGAGTCCTCGGCGTCCAGTCCGAGCGGCCCGGCCAGCCCGAGCGCCCCGGCCAGGCCGAGCGCGAGCAGGGCATGACCTGAGGCGCTCGGGTGGAATGCGTCGTCGAGCAACCCCCACGGTGTGCCCTCGTTGCCCGGCCCCGTGCCCGCGGAGAACACGGCGAACGCCTCGTGCTGGTCGACGAGGATCGCTTCTTCGGCGGCGGCCACGTCGCGGATCGCCTGCGCGAACTCGCCGATGCGCGCGCGGTCGGGAGCGTGAGACAGGTCGGCGGGCGGCGGTGTCTGCAGCACCGGAACCGCGCCGAGCTCCCGCACCCGTCGCACGAACCCCGCGACCGAGTCGGCGAACTCGGACACCTCGATCACGGGATCGAGCCACTCGGTGGTGCAGTCGTTCGTGCCGATCAGCAGCGTCACGACGTCGGGGCGCCAGCATGCCACGCGCCCCTCGAAGTCCGCCAGGATCAGGTCGGCGCGCCACCCCGTGATCGCGGTGTTGATCACCGTGTCATGCACCCGACCCAGGTCGCCGCGGATCAGCTCGTGCAGATGGTCGACGTAGTTGCGGGCACCGCGGGTATGGATGAGTCCGTGCGTGATGGAGTCGCCCGTGAGCACCCAGGTGAGCGGCGCTCCGGAGGCGAGAAGCCCTCGGAGCGCCGCACGGTCGTCGGTCACCCGGTGACCTCGAGCTGCACGTCGATGAACCGCGGACGGTAGATCGAGGCGTCGTCATACACGTCGCCCACGTTGTCGAAGGTGTTGACGTTGTAGGAGACGAGGATGCGGTTGCCCTGGCGCAGCTGCGGATGCTCGTGCGCGTTGTAGGTGAACACATCGGGGTCGCCGTAGCTGCCCAGTGCCCCGGTCTCGGGAGTGCGGTACAGCTCGACCGGATCGGTGAACGGGCCGGTGGGCGAGCACGAGGTGCGGGCGACGATGCGGGTGCTGAACAGCTCCGACGTGTCCTGCGTGACGAGCAGGTAGCCGTCGCGGAAGGGGGCGATGCTGAACTCGTTCGCCACGTACGGCACGACAGGGACGGCATCGGTCTCGGCAGCTGACCATCCGGTGCCGTTCCAGTACGTCCACGCGCCCTTGACGCCGTCGCGGTCCTGCGCGCGGGCGACGTAGGCCGAGCGCACTCCACCCGGATCCGCGATGCCGTAGATGTACGTGGTGCCGCGTTCCTCCAGCGTCCACGACCCCCAGTTGATCCCGGTCGCCGAAGGCAGGTCGGTGATGGACTCCAGTTGCAGGGTCTGGCCGTCGAGGGTGGCAAGGCGGTTCGCGGTCCACGCGAAGTCCCACTGGCCGCTGCCCGTGCGCCCGAACTGCAGCAGCGGCACCTGCACCGTGCCGTCGCGTCCGGGCGTGGGGTCGCCGATCCAGTACCACTTGCCGTCGGGCTCGGGCGGGATGATGGCGGCAGGCTCCTCCGGGGTGCCTCCCGTGATGGTCGTCAACCCGCCGCGGCGGTCCTGCACCACGACGGAGTTGTTCACGAACGGGGAGTCGGTGGGCCGCGAGCCGTCGGGGTTCACGGTGCCGAGGAACGTGTCGGAGAAGAACCATCCGGTCTTCCCCTTCCCGAGCGGCAGGGAGTACGTGCTGTCGCCGCCGGTCCACGCGCCGCCGGTGTTCCCGTAGGCGGTGAACTGCTCGGTCAGGCCCTGTTTCACGTTCGCCGTGGCGGTGAGCGTCTTGTCGACCAGCGAGCACTGGCCGGGTCCGTGTCCTCCGCCGCCATGGTTCCCTCCGGTCGGGACGGCTGCGGTGGCCGGGGCGGCGAACAGCGCGCCGGCGCAGAGGGATGCCGCGGCGAGGGTCGCCGCGATGGTGCGTCTTCTCATGTCGATCACTCCTTCGTGTTCGGGTGGTGCTCGGTGGTGCTCGGGTGGTGCGGGTCAGCGGCCTGGGGCGGGGGTGATTCCTCCGGAGGCGTCGATGTCGTAGGTGCGGGTGCCGACGCGCAGGCCGCGCAGGGTCGCGCCCGGGTCGAGGGCGGCGACGCATCCGGCCGCCCGCACAGTGCCGCCGGCGGCGACCGAGACACCGAACAGGGCTTCGATCACGAGCTCGATCCAGGCCCCAGACGAGGAACACGACCAGTCGATGATGTACGGCAGCTGCGGGGGCGCTTTGCGGGCTCCGCCGTTGATGCCGGGCACGGCCTCCTCCACGAAGTGCGCCTGCCCCATCGGCCCCTGGTTCGCAGTACGGGAGAGCCCTTCGATCCAGCCGGTCAGCACTTCGGGGGCTCCGAGTGCGGAGAGCGCACGTCCGGCGTCGGCGGGCCAGGCAGGGTAGGCGCCGTTCCACTGGTGGTCGGGCCGTGGGCTGTAGCTGGCGTCGGGATCCCAGGGTGAGAGTGCGCGCATCCAGTTGTCGGTCTGAAGCTCGCGCTGGAAGAAGCCGACCATCTCGTCGCGGATTCCCGGGGCGAGATCCTCGGCGATCGTGGTGCCGACCACGCTGAAGTCGTAGCAGTGCCGCACGGGAAGCTGCGTGCCGTCGGGCTGTCCTGCCGTGAAGACACCGGTGCCGGGACGATAGCGCGCGATCACGGCCGGGAGCAGCGCCTCGGCCTCGGTGCGCAGCGCGCTCGCCGCGGTCTCGTCGCCCCGCAGGTCGGCCAGGTCGGCGGCGGTGCGCATGCTCCACACGTTCGCGGCGTTGAGGCTCGCCACCTCGTGCGTGTACGAGCTCACGCACTCCAGCAGATTGTCGATCTCGCCGTAGTCGGCCAGGGGTGTATCGCGGCGCAGATCCTTCCAGGCGGTCGCCCACTGCCGCACCGACGCGGCCACGGTCTGGTCGCCGACGATCTCGTCGAGGAACGCGACGTCACCCGTGAAACGTACGTAGTCGTGCACGAGCCGGGTCATGGCGTAGTCGTTCACGGAGTACCAGCGGCCGACCGGGCCTCCGGTGAGGGACGACGTGCCGAAGTGCGAGTGGATGTCGAGGGAGATCCAGTGCCGCACCTGGGTCCGCATCTCGTCGGGGTCGAGCAGGGCGTGGCTCACCGAGCTGAGGCTGTAGTCCCAGATGAACGTGGTGGTGCCCCAGTAGTTGGGCATGAGCGTGTCGTACGACCGCCCGAGCACATTGCCGGCGAAGTCGCGGCGGAACCAGATCACGCCCAGCGCCGCCCACCAGTACAGGCGGCGCAGGGGTGCGGAGGCGGTGTCGAGCACGGGCAGTGCGCCGGAGAACTCGGTGTCGCTCGGGTCGAACGCGGCGCGGAGCTGTCGGTTCCAGAACTCTTCGGCTGAGGCGACGGCACCGGGGATGTCACCGGCGACGTCAGCCCAGGTGGCCTTCGCGTCGGACTCGTCGAGGCCGATCGCCTGCACGAAGCCGGTGCGCGCGGTTCCGCCGGCGGGCACGGTCAGCGTGGTCGCGAGCTCGCCGCCGCGGCCGTTGCCGCCGATCCCGGTGTCGAATGCATCGGGCAGGTCGGCCACATCGCTGAGGGTCGCGGTCCCGCCGATCAGGCCCTGCACGCTCCACGCCGCGGCATCGGTCGAACCGAACACGAGGCACCCGCCGTCGACGGTCGCGGTGTCGCGTTCCGACGGTGATTCCGCGTCGAGCCAGGCCTCGGTCGACCGGGTCACGCGGGCCGCAGACGACAGGCCGATCCGCACCTCACGCTCGCCCGCACCGGAGTTGCGCACCGCGATGTCGATCGCCACCGCTGTCTTCCCCGGCACGCACACGGTCGTGGTCTCGATCTCGAGCTCACCCACGCTCGCGCGCCGCACCACCCCGTCGGGCCGCCACTCGTGCGTGACGGGCACGCCGTATGACGCGAACAGGCGGCCGTCGACGAACAGCACGGCGGTCTGCGTGAGTCCTTGCGACACCGGTGGGAACTGCACGGCGCTGAGCGCGGTCAGGTCGTGGTCCACGCGCACGGTGCCGAGCATGTTCGTGAGGCCCGTGGGCGCGATCATGTCGTCGTAGTGATGGGTGACCGCATCGGCGACCAGATCCTCGACGGTGGGGATGAGGGGATTCATGATGCCTTTCGAGGCAGGTTGGGGGTCAGTACTGTCCGAGCGCGAGGCCCTTGGCGAAGAACCGCTGGGTGCACAGGAACAGGATTACGGTCGGCAGCGAGACGAGCACGGCCGCAGCGAGCACGACCGACATCTGCGCGCCGCCATAGGTGCTCTGCATGCCCGACAGGGTGGTGATGATGGGGCGGATGTCGTCGGACTGGCTGAGCGTGAGTCCGAGCAGCAGGTCGTTCCACACGAAGGTGGCCTGCAGGATGAAGATCGCGACCAGCGCGCTCGACGCCATCGGCAGGTACAGACGCACGAAGATGCGCCAGGTCGTGGCACCGTCGAGCACCGCGGCCTCGAACACGTTGTGCGCGACGCCGGTGAAGAAGTTTCGCATCACGAACGCCGAGAACGGGATCGAGATCACCGTGTAGATCATGATCATGCCGACGCGGGTGTCGAACAGCCCGGTGCGCGAGTAGGCGTCGAACAGGGGCAGCAGCACCATCTGCAGCGGGAAGACCGTGCCGCCGAAGATCACGACGAACCATAGGAATCCGCGCTTGAGGCGCAGGGCCACGATCGCGAAGCCGGCCGCGGCGCCCACGAGAACGGCGATGGTCGGCGACACGATCGAATAGATGAGCGTGCTGACGATGCTGTCGCCGATGCCGGAGAGCTCGAGCGCCTGACCGAAGTTCTCGAACAGGTGGAAGTCGGTGGGGATCCACGACTCCTTCGAGGTGAAGGTGGTCGGGTCCTTCATCGCGTTCACGACGAGCAGGTAGGCGGGCAGGAGCCACACGATCCCGAGGACGACGAGCACGGTGGTGCGGATGATCTTCGACATCACATCTCCTTCTTCGGGGAGAGCTGCTGGCGCAGGTACAGGACCGAGGCGACGAGGGTGATCACGGTGAGGAACACCGCGATCGCGGAGCCGAGCCCGTAGTCGCTGTTCACGAACGTCTCCTTGTACATGGTCAGCGCGAGGGTCTCCGAGACGGTGCCCGGTCCGCCCTTGGTCATGCCCCATACGATGTCGAAGGTCTTGAGGCTCGCGACGATCGAGAGCCCGACGACCACGGCGGTGAGCGGCCGCAGCATGGGCCACAGGATGCTGGTGAACAGACGCACCCCGCCGGCGCCGTCGATGCGCGCGGCCTCGAGCGGCTCCTTGGGGATGGCCTGCAGGCCGATCGTGAACAGCAGTGCGTTCACGCCGACGCCCTGCCACGACGACGCGATGATCATCACGACCGTGTTGAGCGGAGCGTCGAGGAGCCAGCGCGGTGGGTCGGTGATGCCGAACGCGGCGAGGGCCTGATCGAGCGCTCCGCCCGAGGAGAGGATGAACGACCAGACCACGCCGACGCCGATGCCGGAGAGGGCGTAGGGGATGAGGAACGGAAGGCGCAGCCAGATACCACCCCCGAGGTTCCAGGTGAGCAGCGCGATCGCCAGGCCGATGCCGACCGGGATGATCAGGGTGCCGATCACCCAGAGCACGGTGTTCATCGCCGAGCCCACGAAGTCGCCGTCGGTGAACATCTCGACGTAGTTGTCGAGCCCGATCCACTTCGGGCTGCCGAGGCCGTTGTACTTCGTGAAGCTGAGGAACACCGTCCACAGCAGCGGGAGGTAGAGCAGGACCGCGACCAGGATCACGCCCGGGGCGATGAAGCCCCGGGCGGACCACTGGTAGGGCGTCTTCTGATGCGTCATCCGCCCGCTTACTCCTGCTCTGCCCAGTACTTGTCAGCCGTGGCCTGGATCTTCTCCAGGAACGGCATCGGGTCGCCGGGGTTGGCGTTGAATGCGCCGAACTGCTCGATCGCGGTGGTCACGATCTCGGTGGGCATCGCCTCGAAGAACCGGTCGTAGAGCATGTAGTCGTCGCCGGCGATCTGCTCGCCGATCTCAGCCAGTGCGGGGTCGGAGACCTTCGCCTTCGGGTTGAACGCGACGTCACCGTGTGCGTCGTTCCACGCGGTCTGTGCGTCGGGCGACATCCACCATTCGGCGTAGGCCAGGCCGAGGTCGCGCTGCTTCGAGTTCTCGGCGGTGCAGATCGGGCCCGACTCCACGGCCACCGGTGTGGCATCGAGGTCGTCGCTGACCGCGGGGATCGCGAACATGCCGTAGTCATCGGTGGTCATGCCGGCGCCTTCGAGGTTGCCGGCGAAGAACGTGCCGAAGTTGATCATGGCGTAGTCGCCCTGCTTGAGGCCGACCGCGGGATCGGTCGTGCTGCCCGCGTCGCTGAACCAGCCCGCCTTCTGCTCGTCGAGCCAGACGTTCATGATGTCGACGATCTCGGGGTCGGTGTACTTCACGTCGCCCGTGGTGAGTCCGGCGTACAGGTCGGGGTCGGTGGCGGCGACCAGGTGCTGGAACCACTGGAAGGTGAACAGCACGCTGGTCTGGTAGTACGGGGTGACCCCTGCATCCTTCAGCGTCTCGGCGGCGGTGTTCAGCTCGTCCCAGGTCGTCGGCACCTCGATGCCGTTGTCGGCGAAGGCGGCCTTGTTGTAGAACATGATCCAGTAGGCGATGTTCATCGGCACGCAGTACTGCTTACCGTCGAAGGTATAGCTGTCACGCAGGTCTTCGCTCACCCAGCCCTCGTCGACCGCCTTGGACCAGATGTCGGTGGTCTCGGCGACCAGACCCTCGTCCACGAGCTGCTTGAGCGACTCGCCGGTGTGCCAGGTGAACAGTCCCGGCGACTTGTCGGTGCGGAACGACTGCTTGATGAAGGCGTCGTACTGGTTGGCGTCGGAGTAGCCCGTGGTCTTCAGGGTGATGTCGACGGCATCGCCGCTGACCTCGTTGAGCGACTCGAAATCGGGCTTCCACGCCGCCTTGTCGGTGTAGAAATCGAGCGTGCCGGTGACCTCGCCCTCCCCGCCGGATCCGGAGTCGCCGGAGCATCCGGCCAGCGCCAGGGTGCCGAGGAGGAGACCGGCCGCGGCGGCGGCGATCGTGCGTCGCGAAATCATTCTGAACTCCCTTGTTCGTATTTCTCGGGTGTGCGGTGTGTGTCGGGTGTGCGGTTTCTCGGGTGCGGTCCTCGTCGGGTGCGGCGTCTTCAGCTGTCGCTCGAGCGCGAGCCGCGCACGTAGGCCTTGACGGTCGCGAAGCGCGGACTGCGCGAGTTCTCGGTGCGCCGGATGAGGTAGGCCCCGACGGCGGCCGGGACGATGAACGTCTCGGCGTAATGGATCACGAAGGGAGCGAAGGCGTCGGTGGGGCTGACCACCTCGACCTCATCGCCCTCCACGAGGTTGAGCACGTTCACGGTGCCCTCGGTGTCATGGTCGGCCGTCTGGGTGAACCAGTGTCGACGCACCTCGATGAACTCGAGCTCGTGCAGGCCCGTGCTCTCCTCGATCACGTCGCCGTCGGTGCGGATGGTCTCGACCTGGTCGATGAGGTTGTCGCCGACCCAGGTGGTGTCGCGGTCCCACTGGATGTTGTTGGCGCCGTGGTCGAGGTGCACGGGGCGGGGGATCCCGTCGAGTCCCACCCGGCCCCAGTCCCAGAGCTTGAAGGTGAAGATGAACGGCGTCGCCGAGATCTCCAGCACCATCGAGTTCGCGCCGGAGCAGTGCACGGTTCCGGCGGGGATGGCGAAGTGGTCGTGCTTGCGGGCCGGGAACGAGTTGACGTACTTCTCGGCGGGGAACGGGTGCTCGCCGTCCTGGGCCGTCGCCAGCTCCTGGAGCATCTCGGCGGGATCGATGCCCTCCTTCGTCCCGAGGTACACCACCGCGTCGTCGCCGACATCGAGCATGTAGTAGCTCTCGTCCTGCGTGTAGTGCATGCCGAACGTGTTCTGGATGTAATCGGTGAGCGGGTGCACCTGCAGGCTGAGGTTGCCGCCGTCCATGGTGTCGAGGAAGTCGAAGCGGATCGGGAACTCGGCGCCGAATCGCGAGAACGTCTTCGCGCCCAGCAGGTCGACAGGGCGGCTGAAGACGAGGTCCAGGGCGGGGATCTCGATCACGCCGCCTTCGCCCTCCAGCAGCAGCGAGTTCTCCTCGGGGACGCAGTCGAAGCACCAGGCGTAGTTGTCCTTCGAGGGGTCGAGGCCGATGAGGTTCTTCATCCACTGCCCGCCCCACACGCCGGGGTCGAAGAACGGGACGACGCGGAACGGGCGACGCGCGGCGTCCTTCAGGGCCTGACGGAAGGCGGCTCCCGTGATCATCCCCGCCTCCGGCGAATCCGGATGCCGCTCGGCCGGCGAGATCGCATTGCCGTCGAGCACGAAGTCGACCGTGTCGAACAGGGCGCGCTTGTGACGGTCGGCGGTGCGCCATTCCACGAAGAAGCCGCGCTTGTACTTGCGGAGGTTGTCTTCCGAGGCGTTGTCGGCGCGCCAGTTGGTCGCGCCCTTGCGCTGGCGCAGCTGGATCTCCCAGCGGGCCATGTCGAAGAGCACCGTCACGGCGTCGCCCGTCAGGCGCGGGGAGAGCAGGGCCGCGCCCCAGCCGATCACCACGGTGGGGTTCTCGACGACCGTGTCTGCCAGGGCGTCGAGCTTCGCGGTGTCGTAGAAGTCGGTGAGGGCGAAGTGGCTCATGACACCGAAGACGCGGTCGTCGGTGAGGCTCGGGGCGATCAACTGTTCGACCTCGGCGACCGGCCGCGCGGCGGCCTCGACGTCGACGACCGCCCACTCCGGCAGCGACTGGCGCACCTGGGTGGTGAGGGCCTCGACGTCCACTCCGGGGTAGGTGTCGATCAGCAGCACGGGGGCGGTGCCGGTCACCCGGGCGCAGGCTTCGGCGAGCTCGGCCGCCGCCGTCCAACCGTGCGCGCCGCGGAGGATGCGCTCCCCGGCGGGCAGTGCCACGGTGGGCTGGGTGTCGTAGCGACCTCGGGTGGTGTGCCCTTCATGCATGTCGCTGATCGGCGTGGTCACTGTTCCTCCTGCGGGATGGCGGTGTGGGTGGTGGCGGTGTGGGTGGTATGGATCAGGGTGCTGAGCCCGCGGACGACGGAGAGTTCGGGCTCGGGCGGGACGACGAAGTGCGGCGGGGTCAGCGATGGCCATAGGTGCTCGCGCACGAAGTCCTCGATCGGTGCGCTCACGGCGTCGCCCGCGCGCAGGATGCCGCCGGAGAGGATCACGACGGCGGGGTCGTAGGAGTGCACGAGCGACGTGACGACGGCGCCCCAGACGTGCAGGAAGCGGTCGCGCAGGTCGGGGTGCGCGTTCGTGGTGAAGACCTGCGTCATGGAAACGTGCTCGGGGAGTGCCCTGGTGCTCGCCAGTGCTTCGCCGCAGCCGATGTTCCCGCACGGGCAGGTGGGGCCGTCGATGTCGACGGTGAGGTGTCCGCCCAGGATCCCGGCGTGGCCGGTGCGTCCGCGCAGGGGCGATCCGTCGATCATCGCCGCGGTCCCGATGCCGGTGCCGAGGGTGACGAGCACAGCGTCGCGTTCACCGGCCGCGCTGCCCGAGGAGGTCTCGCCGATCAGCGCCGCGCGCGCATCGTTCTCGACCACGGACGGCAGGTCGAACTCGGTGTGCGCCCAGGCGTGCAGGTCGATGTCTTCGAGGAAGTCGTACTTGGCGTTGGCGTGCAGCATCCGGTCGCTGCGGGGGTCGACGACGCCAGGGACCGCGATGCCCACGGCGTCGGCTGCGCGGCCGGTCTGATCGAGGAGTGCGCGGGCATGAGCGGCGGCCTTGTCGAGGTCGGTGGGGGTGCCTTCGACCGGGATGCTGCGCGAGCCGACGACATGGCTGCCGTCGGTGAGGGCGATCTTGATCTCGGTGCCTCCGAAATCGATGCACAGCTCCATCCGGCCTCCTCGTCGATGATTGGTAACGTTATCAACGCGGAGGTGAGGTGTCAACACGTTGCGTACGCCCCGCCCAGGCCGCTTCACTTGCATGATCGGCGGACGGATGCATGAGCCGCGGCGCGGAATGGTTCATGCATTCGGGGGCGGGTCATGCATGTGAGCCGGGAAGCAGCAGTGCGGTGGGGAACCGCGCCCGTGCGCGTCAGCGGACGCCGCGCAGTGACACGGGCAGTTCGAGCTCGCGGTGCTCCCTGTCGCGCTCGCCGCCGTCCAGGCGGTCCAGCAGCAGGCGCGTGGCGGTGCGGCCGAGCTCGCGGGGGTCGTGGTCGATCACGCTGATCGGCACGGGGGAGAGCTCGGCGAGCTCGAAGTCGTCGAAGCTCACGATCTCGGGGAACTCCGACGCGGGGCGCGACCCGGCGTTGAGCTGGCCGTTGATCTCCTTGAGCGCACCGATCGCGTTGCGGTTGTTGGCGCAGAAGATCGCGGTGGGCGGATGCGACGCGGCGAGGAGCGTTCGCGTCGCCTCGCGCGCCTGATCGACGGTCTGTTGGTTCGTGGCGACGAGCTGCGGGTCGACCGTGAGGCCCCGCTCCTGCATGGCGCGGACGAAGCCCGCGTAGCGGCGCTCGCCGGTGAAGATCGACAGCGCATTGCCGAGGTAGCCGATCCGGGTATGTCCGCGATCGATGAGCGCCGTCGTCCCGCGGTGGGCGCCTTCGTCGTCGGCGAGCACGACGCTGTCCACGGCGAGTCCTTCGATGCGTCGAGAGGCGAGCACGACGGGGACACCCTGGTTCTGCGAATGGGCGAGGTGCGCGGAGGTCGTGCCGGCGGGGACGACGATCAGCCCGTCGACGCGGCGGCCGAGGAAGTCGCCGACGAGGTCGGCTTCGCGCGCAGGGTCCTCCGAGGTGTTGCCGAGCAGGATGCGGCGACCGGTGAGGGCGGCCTCCTCTTCGACGCCGAGCGCGAAGGTGGAGTAGTAGGGGTTCGCGATGTTCGTGATCGCGACGCCGATGAGGCCGCTCGAGTGTCCTGGACGGATGCTGCGTGCGTTCTCGTTGCGGTGGTAGCCGAGCTCGGCCACGGCCTCCATCACGCGCTGCTGCACGTCGGGTTTGACGTTGAGTCCGCCGGAGAGCGTGCGGGAGACGGTCATGGGGCTGACGCCGGCTCTGGTCGCGACTTCCTTGACGGTCGGGCGGCGCGCTGGTTCGCTCATCACTGCCCTCCGAATGTGGTGCCGTCGATCAAGGGAACGTTACCAGCGCCCCTCCGGTTCTGCGGAGGCATCCACCGCCGTCACGGTGGGAAACCCGAGATGCGAGGGAGCGGGGCCGTCCGTAGATTGGACTGGTCCCGCTGCGAATGGAGTTCCCCGTGTCCGAGATCCGCGTCCTGCGTCTTTCCTGTATCGACGCCGCCGACTGACTCGGCGGGACCCAGACCATGACCTCCGCCTCCCCCGTGCATCCGTTCGATGCCCGCACCCGTCTGTTCCTCGACCGGCCGCAGAGCCGCAAGTGGAGTCTGCACCCCGGACACATCGGCGCCTGGGTGGCGGAGATGGACTTCGGGGTCGCGTCCGAGATCGCGGAGGCGCTGCATCGCGCGATCGACGACGAGAACCTGGGATACCTCTCCCCTCCGCAGGCCGCGGAGCTCGGTGAGGCGACATCTGAGTGGATGCGCGACGAGTACGACTGGGCGGTCGATCCCGAGCGTGTGCATCCGGTCTCGGACGTGATGGCGGCCCTCGGCGTCGCGGTGCAGGAGTATGCGCCAGCGGGTTCGCCCGTGATCGTGCCCACCCCCGCGTACATGCCGTTCCTGACCTACCTGCCGGCGATCGGACATCCGGTGATCGAGGTCCCCGGCATCGAGGTCGACGGGCGCTGGCAGCACGATCTGCAGCGCATCGATGAGGCGTTCGCTGCCGGCGCGAGGACGCTCGTGCTCTGCAACCCGCACAACCCGACCGGCACGATCGTCGGGCGTGATGAGCTGGAGGCGATCGCAGAGATCGTCGAGCGGCACGGCGGGCGGGTGTTCGCGGATGAGATCCACGCCCCGCTGCGCTATGAGGGTGCGTCGTTCGTGCCGTACGCGTCGGTGTCGGAGGTGACGGCCGCGCATACGGTGACGGGAACGAGCGCCTCGAAGGCCTGGAACATCCCTGGGTTGAAGACGGCGCAGCTGATCACCTCGAACGAAGCCGACCAGCAGCTGTACAAGCGGTTCGGTTTCGCGGTGCAGCACGGTGCGGCCACGCTCGGGGTGGTGGCCTCGACGGCGGCATACCGGTCGGGCAAGCCCTGGCTGACGGAGGTGGCCGACTACCTCGACGGTTCCCGGCGGCAGCTGGCGACGCTGGTGGAGGAGCACCTCCCCGGAGCCGTGTATCACGTGCCCGAGGCGACATACATCGGGTGGATCGACACGGCGGCGCTCGGGATTCCGGGGCCGCCCGCCGAGTTCTTCCGCGAGCAGGCGGGGGTCGTGCTGACCGAGGGACGGCTGCTCGGGCGTGGCGCCGAGGGTCACGTGCGGGTGGTCTTCGCGACACCCCGTCCGATCCTGGAAGAGGCGTTCGCGGCGATGGGCGATGCCGTGCGTCGGGCGGGTCTTCTGGTCTGAACCGGTCTCGCTCGGGCGATGGGGCGGAGGCTGTCAAGCCCCTCCGTCGTGTCGGTGGTCTGACGTAGAAAGGGATGCGAGAGAAGGGATCCCGCCATGGCTGCAGGCGACATCGAGACGTTCCACCGCAACGGCATCTGGTTCAACCGCATCGAGGGGGAATCGCAGACGTTGGGGAGCAGCTTCATGAGCGAGGCCGAGGCGGTCAAGGTCGGCCGCAGCGCGGCGGTGGCGCGTCAGGTCGAGCACACGGTGCGCGCCGAAGAGGGCCCGTCGACCGACTCCTCTCCCTATGACCTGCACCCCCGCGAGCTGATCGGCCGATGACCGCGCCGGACTCGGACCCGCCCGCCCGGCCTCCGCGTCGGATGCTGTTGCAGGCATGCGTGAACGGCGCTCGTGATGCGGTCGAGCACCCGTGGTTGAGTGCGGATGCGTCGGTCGTCGCCGACGATGCTGCGCGTGCTGTGGTGGCGGGAGCGCACGAGGTGCATGTGCACCCGAAAGACGAGGCGGGTCGCGACAGTCTCGCCGCCGACGATGTCGCCCGATGGGTGGCCGCGGTGCGCTCCGCGAGCCCCGGTGTGCCGGTCGGCGTGACGACGGGAGCGTGGGCCGAGCCCGACGTCGAGCGCCGCCTTGCCGCCATCGAGGCGTGGACGGAGCTACCCGATCACGCGTCGGTCAACTGGCACGAGGCCGGCGCCGATGAGGTGGCCGCGCTGCTGCTTAGGCGCGGCGTCGCGGTCGAGGCCGGGTTGTGGGACGCGGCCGGCTTCGAGGTGTGGAAGCGGTCGCCCGTTCGCGGGCAGTGCCTGCGGGTGCTGATCGAGCTCCCCGACGAACCGACCGATGTGCTGCGCGATCACGCTGAAGGGATGATCGCCCACGTGCAGCTCGAGGAGCCCGACCTCCCGATCCTGTTGCACGGCGAGGAGGGCTCGACGTGGCCGGTGTTCGACCTTGCCGTCGAGTTCGGGCTGGCGTCGCGCATCGGTCTGGAAGACACGCTGCTGCTCCCCGACGGCGCGACCGCTCCGGGCAATGCCGCGTTGGTGCGGGCGGCCGTGGCGCGGATGCGGGGAGTCTGACCGGGCGGGTGCGCGGGGTGCGGCATCCTGGGGCGATGTTCTCTGGCTCTTTTCTTCTCGTCCTTCTCGCGAATCTCGCGTACGTCTTCATCGGGATCGCTGTCGTGTGGCTGGTGATCTACTCGGCCGTGCGCGCGGCTCTCGCGTCGCACCGGCAGGCGACGGCCCGAGAACGACGGCCCGGCCCGGAGTGACGGCCTACGCGCAGTCTCGGAACCTAGACTCCCGGCATGCCGTTCTCTGAATACGTCCGATCGATCCGCGCGCGGATCGGTCATGACCTCCTGCTGCTGCCGGGCATGACCGCGGTGATCCGCGAGGGCGATCGTTTCCTGCTCGCCCGCACGGCGGGCTCGGAGGAATGGGGTCTGATCGGTGGTGGGGTCGAGCCGGGGGAGGATCCGGATGAGGCGATCACCCGTGAGGTGCAGGAAGAGATCGGCGCGCGCATCCGCATCACCGGGATCGTCGGCGCCTTCGGTGGCGAATCGCTCGTCGTGACGTATCCGAACGGGGATCGTGTGTCGTACGTGTCGACCGCGTTCGCGTGCGAACTGCTCGATCCGCCGGTGCCCGATCAGGACGAGGTCGTCGAGGTCGGGTGGTTCACGCGTGCCGAGATCGCCACGCTGCCGCATCCGGTGTGGGTGGATCGGATGTTGGCCGACGTCGGCTAATCCTCACTCTCCGCTTGCGCGGTCCCACCCCGACCAGTCGGGACGGTCGACGATGCAGAAGCGGTTGCCCTCAGGGTCTTCCATGATCACGTAGTCGGCGTCGGCCGGGCGTCCGTCCCAGTGCACCTCGCGCGCACCCAGAGCGAGGAGCCGCTGCACCTCGGCGGCCTGATCCTCGGCGTAGATGTCGAGGTGGATGCGCGGAGGCAGTATGCGCTCGGAGTGGTGCGCGTCGAGAGCGATGCAGGGAGCGTCGGCATCGCGCGGTTTCAACACGACCCAGTCGTCGTCCGCGGGGTCGCGTTCGACGTAGTCGAGAGCTGCCTTCCAGAACGTGGACTGCGCGGGGAGGTCCGTCACGCGGATCACGATCGACACGAGCTTCAGCATGACGTCGAGTGTATGACCGCTGAAGGGTCTCGGATAGTCGGAATATCGGCATGCGATGATCCATATGAATGCTTTATGCCGTCAAATATGCGATTCTCCCCGTATGTCGCCGCTGGGTGACGTCACGATCGGAGAAATACGATGATTCGCGCGAAAAGGTGTCTGACGGCGGCGAGTTTGGTGACGCTGGCTGTATCGGGGATCGCATCGTTCGCGGTGCCCGCGGCCGCTGATGACACGTTGTCGCCAGGCGACGCGTCGCCGGATGAGGTCTCGGCATTGGTCGCCGAAGCAGCACAGTCCGCAGGAACTCCCGCCGCGGTCGCGGCTGAGGGCTCTGCCGTGGTGAACGTCCCGCAGGAGGCATCCGAAGGCGTCGTTGTTCAGGCGGATGACGGGACGACCTTCACCGTGTCCACGCCGGTCGGAGTGCCGACCGGTGCCGGGGCGACGGCGGCGGATGGCTCGACCGTGTATCGCGGCGAACAAGGCGGACCAGATGTGACGGTCACTCCCGTGCAAGATGGCGTGCGAATCTCGACCGTGCTCTGGGATGAGTCTGCCCCGGCGAGCTTCGGCTACCCGCTGCCGGAGGGCGTCGATGCCGAGTTGCAACCAGACGGCGGTGTGATGCTCACTCGCGCGGTCGAAGGCTCCGCGCGCGTCGCCGAGGTGATCGGTGAGGTGGAACCTGCATGGGCGGTTGATGCGGACGGAGTCGCGGTGCCCACGGCGTACGTCATCGCAGACGGGATGCTGACGCAGGAAGTGGATACGACGGACGCAGCCTTCCCAGTCGTCGCCGATCCGACCTGGGGATTCATGAGCGCGATTCAGATCCGCGTGCGATGGAACCGGGCGGAGACTGCGACGATTGCAGGCGGTGGGTGGGGAAGTGCCGGTATGGCGGCAATCTGCGGACCCGCGGGACATGCCGTCGCGGGCCCCGCCGGGGCTGCCGCTTTCGCAGCGGGGTGCTTTGCGACTTCCGCGCCCGCCATCTACACCGCAGGCGTTGCTCAGAACTCGAAGCCCAAGCGCTGCCTCGAAGGGTTTCTCACTTACGTTCCCGGCGTCAGCCTCATCGTTCCTTGGTACGGAACCTACTCATGTCGCTGAACCCGGAGTCGTATGTCAATTCGTTCCGCAAGCGAGTCCGGATTCTCTTCTCTCCCTTGCGCTTGACGCTCTCTATAGTCGCAATCATCTTCTGGGTGATCAGTAACGGGATTGTCATGAGCAACGGCGGCGAACCTGCGTGGCTCGGGCCGCTGTCAGTGATTCCGCTCTTCGCCTTCTGGGGCTGGACGGCGGTGACGGATGCGAAGATGCGCGAGCTGGACCGAGGGGGTGTCGAGGAAGGCGCCGATGTGTCGACCAGCCCTGACCTCGACGTTCGATAGTCGAGCTGCCCCCCGTCCCCTCGGGCATACGAAACGCCCCCGCCGTTCGGGTCGGCGGGGGCGTCGGCTTCGCGGTCGGGCTTACTGCACGGACCATCCGCCGTCGGAGGCGAGGATGGCGCCGTTGATGTTCACGGCGTCGTCCGACAGCAGGAACGTGATCGAGGCGGCCAGGTGCTCGGCGGTCGCGACGGTCGGGATCGCCTGCTGGAACGGGGCGAGGCGGCCGGAGCCGTACTCCGACATGTTCGGGGGCATCGGGATGCCGGTGGCGACGCCGCCAGGGGCGACGGAGTTCACGCGGATGCCCTTCGGGCCGTACATGAAGGCGGCCGACTTCGTGACCCCGATGATGCCGTGCTTGCTGGCCGTGTAGGCGTTGCCCGAGGCGTTGCCGCGCAGGCCCGCTTCGCTCGAGACGTTGAGGATCGCACCTCGACCGGCTGTTTCCATGACGGGGATGACCGCGCGCATGAGCTTGAACGGAGCGGTCAGGTTGATCGCGATCACGCGGTCCCAGACGGCGTCCGGGGTCTCGCCCGCAGGGGAGAAGTCGTCGTTGATGCCGGCGACGTTCGCGAGGCCGTCGATGCGGTCGCCCGCGGCGGCGAGCACGGCGTCGATCGCGTCCTGCCTGGTGAGGTCGCCCGCGACCGTGACGATGTCGGCATCCGGGAGCTCGGCCTTGAGGGTGTCGAGCTTCTCGGCGGCGATGTCGCTGGCGATCACGCGTCCGCCTTCGCGGGCGATGCGCGAGGCGGTGGCCTTGCCGATGCCGGAGGCGGCGCCCGTGACGATGACGGTCTTGCCGGCGAAGCGGCCGGAGGTGGGCTTCTCGGTCCAGCCCTCGGAGGCGTCGTCTTCGGGGATCTCGCCGTCGTTGGCCGCGCGCACGAGGTCGTCGACGACCGACTGGGGAAGTTGGCCCTGGCTCATCGCGACCAGCTGCTGAAGCGGAAGGCCCAGCACGGGGGTGAGGAGCTCGGGGTCGGCGCCCGTCTGCTCGAAGAGTCCGCGGATGAGGGGGCCGCCGGTGGGGTCGTTCATCCAGTCGCCGATGGTGGAGTGTGCGGTGAGGGCCATGCTCGTTCTCCTTGCTCGGGTGCCGTTGTAGTTTCGCAACGGTGCGTCTACTTATGTTCCAGTGTACGCCTGAGTACGGTGGACGGGTGCCTCGTCCTCGCAGTGAGAAAGCCCGCCAGTCCGTGCTGGACGCGATGCGGCGCGCGCTCGCCGCAGACGGATACGACGCCGTGACGATCGAGGGCCTCGCGGCTGAGGCGGAGGTGTCGAAGCAGACGATCTACCGGTGGTGGCCGTCGAAGGCCGCGATTCTCGGGGAAGCGCTGCTCGAGGGGACCGTCCCTGGTTCGGATGTCGTCGTGCCGATGACGGACGACCTCGGCGCGGACCTGCGCGCATGGTTCACGGCGGTGTCCGCGGGGCTGGCTCGACCCGAGGGGGTGTCACTGGCGCGGGCGCTGATCGAGGTGACGGCGGCTGATCCGGAGTTGGGGCTGGTGCTGAACGAGAGGCTGGCGGCGCCTATTCGCGAATGGGTGTCGGAGCGAGTGGCGCGCGGACGAGGCGCGGGGGATGTGCGGGCGGACGTGGATGCGGGCGCGATCGCGGATCAGTTCATCGCCATGGCGTCGTACTCCGCGTTGATCGGGCAGCCGTTGAGCGCGGAGCGGGTGGAGGAGACCGTGGTGCGGTTGCTGCGGGGGATCGCGGCGTCTGGTCTCTGAGGCACCGCGCTCATCGGCCTGCCCGACGAGGTGTGAGGTGCTCGCGGGCACGTGACGGGCGGCTTGGGGCGGACGCAGAATATCAATAGCGTCCTCATTTGTGTGCTTTCATTGCTCATGTGGCCTCACCCGGCAGTGAGGCCAACTATCGGCGGGCCGCTACGAGTGAATGGACCACAGAGATGTTGCAAAGAAGGCGCGAACTCATCGTCGCGATAGCCGCCACCCTTGCCCTCACGGCAACGATGGCTTCACCAGCTCATGCATCCGACAGCGACGTTGATGACGTGGAGTCTGTTTCGGCCACCATTGAGGCGGCGACCCCGACAACGACTCTGTCTGAGCCGGGGGTGGTACAGGGTGGCCAGTTGAGCACGACGGTGGGGGAGATCTCAGCAGCAGTACCCCTTTCGGCTGAAGAGAACGTTGTTGTGAGTGTGCCGATCGATGGAGGCACCCAGGCGGAGAGTCGGGCCATCGAGCTGCCCGACGAAATCCCCATCAGCGATGGCGTGGTGGCTGAGGATGGCACTGTCGTCTTCACTGCCGACGACCGTTCGGGTGATGCAGTTGCTGTGCAGACGCTCGCCGACGGATCGACGCGCATCCAGACCGTGTTGGGCGGTGCCGAGAGCCCACACGAATTCGGATACCGCATGGATGGCTATCAGCCGTACCAGAGTGACACGGGTGAAGTGATCTTCTTGGGCGAGTCCGGAGATTATGTGCCCGTTGCGGCTCCGTGGGCGACTGACGCGAATGGTGCCGCGGTGGAAACGCGGTATGAGGTGCGAGGGGATGAGCTGTTCCAGGTTGTGACCCCGAGCGCCACAACCGCGTATCCGGTAGTGGCTGATCCGAGCTGGATCTGGAACGGCCCGATCTGGGGAATGAAGCTCACGCGTGCTGAAACCTCGCGGGTCCGGGACTACACGGCTGCGGTCGGGATGTGCGGAATCTTCGGAAAGGCGCTGCCGAGGGTGTTCCAGGCGTGCGCCGTCTTTGGCTCATACATTGTGGCTCAGGCGCATATCGCTCAGGGAGACAACCCTAAGACCTGCTTGTTCTTCACTGCCGCGCCGGTGCCAGGGGTCATCATGAGAGTGACGTGCTGACGAAGGAGCGATGGCAATGATCTTGGAAATCGGCGGCGAGCTCGCTGTCTACCTTGTCGTCTGCGCTCTGGGGGTCAGCATCGGTATCAGTTCCGGGATGACCCTCCCTCGAGGTCTGGGAGTAGTCGTAGCGATCGTCAACGTGGTCATCGTGGGCGGCGTTGTCGCTGGGGGATTCCTGTTCGGATCGGAGGCGCCATGGATTGGACCCATCTTTGTGTTCGCGGCTCTCGTAATGAGGGTGGTGACGGGGGCATTGGAGCTGGCTCGTTTACCTGCATTGAGTGAGGAATCATTCGTACAACGAGCCGTGTTGGTGTTCTCCCCTCGACGAATTCGCATCATTGAGAATGCGAACGCGCAGGATCCCGCGAGCTCGCTTGCCGACTGTGAAGGACGTACAACATGGTCTACACCGCCATCGGGATAGCACTCCTCCTCTGGGGTGCCTTGGTCGGGCGAGTGGGTCGGAATTTGGGCACTCTTCTCGCCACCGTCCCCGTCCTGTTGTGGGTCGGGGTTCTCGCGTGGTTCACCTGGTCGGGTGCCTCCGATCCCTCCTCTGGAGACGCTCTTCCTGCCTACCTCTTGGTCGGGCTGTTCGCGTTTCTCATTGGAGTGAACTTCACCACTCGACGCGAGCCTTCACGTCGTGCTCAGCAAAGGTAGCGATCTGGTGGCTGTGCGAGGAGACGCCGGAACGGACGTCTCCTGCGGTCCGGATGATCGGTCAAGGTCGGGGGTGAGTGAGGATGAGGATATGCGAGTCTGGATCGTGTTCAACGATGAGGAGCGAGACCTCGACATCTACGGCGTCTTCGACAACGCTGACGACGCGGAACGCTACGCCGAAGAGGCCAAGCATCTGGTTCCGAATGGGCTCAAGTATGCGGAGTACCCGGTGCCCTGGCGGTTGACCGACGGATCAACGACGACCGCGATCTGAGCCATGCGCGGAGGGCTGGAATCGTGGAGCTCTTGCGGAGTTGCGGCGTAACTAGTCCGTGGCAGGGGTGAACCGGAGCACGTTCGTCTCACGCCTGTGGAACCCGACAGACTCGTACAACCGCAGTGCGGATTTTCGGGATGGGCGGGATGTGAGGTCGAGCGTCCGGAGTCCGCGCTGTCGCGCGAGCTGCGTCATGTGCTCCAGGAGGAGCCGCGCGATGCCGCGCCCGCGTGCCGCCTCGTCGACCACGACGTCTTCGACATGGCCGCGCAGTCCGGTCAGGGATGGTGCGGTCACGAGAGTCGCGGTGCCGACGATGCGCCCAGAGTCACGTGCAACCAAGAGCTCCGTCGCCTCGTGTGCGATGACCGCTTCGGTTCGAGCGCGATCGAATGCTGCGGATGAGGAGAGCTGCACCAGGAGCGATGCGATTGCTTCGGCGTCCGCGTCCGTGAGTTCGCGCAGCGATTCGATGGTCAGGGGCGACTCGTCCATCTGGGTACCGTAGCCCGATTCGGGGCGGATCGCCGCGCCACGAACGGTGTGCGGGCAGGGGATGGCCCCGTCACCCTGACGGGTAGCGGGGCCGAATGAGCTGAGCTGTAGTCCCCTAGTCACTCTTTTCGGAAGAGAATGCTCCCGAAGCCGACGAGCATGAGACATGCGCCAAGCAGACCGGTCAGAGCAGCAGGTGCGAGGTTCCCCGTCGTGTGCTCTGCGTCTGAGATGTAGCCTTCAGCAACCGCTATGACGATGGCGAGGATGATGACGCCGGCGCCGACGAATCCTATGCTGACCATTGCTCGTCTCGCTCGTTGCTTCACAATCGCTCCTAAGGGTTGCATCCTGCGGCCAAGACGTCGCTGTACCTTACGTCAGGCCGCCGAGCGTCGAGTCGCTGGAGTGTGAGCGGCAGCCCGACAAGTCGGGCTGCCGCTCAGTGAATCACTCCTCCGGTGGAACGACATCTTCATCACCACGCGCAGCTCGCCACCGCTTCATCATGTGGGCGTACCAAGTGGCGGCGAGGAGTCCTGTCGCAATGAAGAGCCAGGAGCCGATCTCGGGGAAGCGGACAGACAATACCGTGGACGCCACGATCAGCAAGCCCATGGCGACCGTCATCGTTAGCTGGCGGCCGGGTTCCGTGATCACGCCGAACCAGGTCCGAGGTTCGCTTCTCATCTACAGGGTCCTCCGCTGTACGTGTCGACCCACCACAGAACACCGGGGTAGATGTAAGGCTGTGTTGCCGTGACCTGCACACAGCGCTTCGGGCTCGAATTCTGGGCGACACTCGCGTTCCACCAGACCGAGCCGCCGGCCACGACACACACGGGCGCCATCACGCCGCAGCCTACTGAGGCGATGATGCCCGCCCCTCCTGACGCGATGGTCGCCGTTTCCGCTCGGTTAAATCGCAACCGGTACTGGAAGACGTTTGGCCGATCGAGCGTCGGATCGGCGACGATCGGGTAGGCATAGTTGCTGTCCTGATGGTCGACGAACTGAGTTAGCTGCGACCCGGACGCCTCGTAGTAGGTCGGAATCTCGACACCGTTGGCGTCCTTGGCCCAGGGGGCATCGATGTTGGCGATGATCTTCTCGGTCGCGGCCGCACCTCCCGTCGCCGGGTCTGTGGTGGATTCGACGACGTACGCGATTGCACTGCCGTCGTCTTGGATCTCGACAGTCGCGTCGGGTCCGAAGTTGTAGTCGAACCGATCAGCCTGGGCAGCGTTGTCGATGACGACACTGACGCGGATCGATTCAGTCCCGGTCATCAGATTGATCGACGGCGTCGTCGCATCGCCCACGTAGTTCAGCGATCCGTCACCGGCGACAGCAGCGTCGTCGAGCCCGGATGCGCCGGGCAGTGAGAAGGACATCGAGTCCGTGTCATCGGCGGAGGTTATGCGGACGCCCCGGGCGGGGTCCATCGCCAGGATCGCCTCGCCGCCACCGTCGAGAGTCGCCGTGGCTTCTGTTGGGCTCGTCTCGAGCTCTATGCCGCCGTTCATGAAGGGGGCTGCCTCCGTAACTACGGCAGCGATGTCATCGGCCTGGTCACTACCGCTGCCTATGTCTGCGATGGCAGCGGAGGCTGGCGTGAACGACATGGCGCTGATAGCAGCGAGAGCGACTAGTGCGGTGGTTCGATGATGTCTCACGAGGAGTCCTCCTGGATGTCAGAATTGACCCGCCTATCCCATGGAAGAACACATATGAGGACAAAAGCAATATTTTGAGAGGGCGTCGCGCAACCTCGTTGCCGACTTCTCGTCATCGGTGCCGCGACGGAGAGCCATCGCTGTGGCGATCAAAGCCCTCAAGGAGCCGGAGGGCGCAGGTCAGGTCGATGCCGAGGCGATGTCGTCAGCGTGCTGGGCGTATGACCGTTGCTCGCGTTCCGTCGGGGCGGCGCGTGCGGCATCGCGAAAGGCAGACCTCGCTTCTTCGACACGCTTGAGGCGCTGCAGGAGATCTCCCCGAACCGCCGAGTAGAGGTGGTGTCCTCCCAGCGAGCTTTCGAGTGCCTCCGTCAGCGCGAGAGCTTCGTTCTGTCGTCCCGCGTTCGCGACGGCGACCGCACGATTCAGGCGGACGAACGGCGATGCATCCACCTGTTCCAGCACCCCGTACATGTCGGCGATGCGGGCGTGGTCGATCTCCGTCCCGGGGGCGGGGCGGACGTATTCGGCCGCGACGGTGGCGCGGATGAGGTGCCGTCCGCCGTGGATGCCCGCCCGTGCCGCCTCCTCCACGGCGTCATCGAGCAGCCGCAGCCCTTCCTCGATCTCGGAGACATCCCACAGTCCGCGATCCTGTTCGTCGAACGGCACGGACAGGCCGTCGGCCGTGGTGCGTGCCGCGCGGCGGGAGTGCTGAAGGAGCAGGAGGGCGAGAAGACCCGTGAACTCGAGTCGAGCCGGGGAATCCGAGGGGAGCAGCTGCCGGCACAGCCGAGCAAGCCGGATGGCCTCGGCGCCGGGATCGGGCTGCAGCGTCGGATCGGAGTAGCCGATGGTGAACAGGGCGGACAGGACCTCGCAGACGCTCGCGCTTCGACTGTCGAGCTGCGCGGCATCCGGAACGCGGTACGGGATGTTCGCGTGCGCGATCTTGGCCCGCGCCCGCACGAGTCTCTTCTCCATCGTCGCGGGTGCGACCGCGAAGATCGCGGCGAGCTGTTCGATCGACACGTTCAGGACGGTGCGGAGCGTCAACGCCGCGCGGGCCTCCAAGGTCAGCGCGGGATGGCAGGCGGTGAAGATCAGCTTCAGCCGCTCGTCCCCGTGCGGGAACGCGTCGTCGTGGTCGTCGGCTCCCGGGGCGATGTCGGTGCCTTCGTGCGGCTCGTTCTCCAGGCGAGCCACCGCACGGCGCTCGGCGTCAGCGTGACGGACGAGGTCGATCGCGCGGCGGCGCGCGACGGTCGTGACCCAGGCGGCGGGGTTCGCCGGAACCCCGTCGCCTGGCCACCGCTCGACTCCTCGAGCCAGAGCGTCCTGCACGGCATCTTCGGCGAGAGCCCAGTCGTGGACAGTGCCGATGACACTCGCGACCACGCGGCCGTACTCGATCGATGCCACGTGCCGCACGGCGGCCATGGCATCCGGTAACGTGCCCGCCGGCTCCTCCGGTGTGGTCACATCGTCGACCCGAGCGGCCACACGGGGCGCACCTCCACCAGGCCGAACCGGGCCATCGGGTGTGCGGCGGCGATCTCGATCGCGGCATCGAGGTCGTCGGCGTCGATCACGTCGAACCCGGCGATCCATTCGCGGCTCTCGGTGAACGGTCCGTCGGCCACGATCCGCTCGCCGGCTCGGACGCGCACAGTAGTGGCGTCTTCGACAGGCCGCAGGCGGTCGCCCAAGACGTAGGAGCCACTGTCCTGCAGCGACGCCACCCACTCCCGGGCGTTGTCCTCGGCCTCGACGTAGGGCTCGGCGGTCGGGTCGGTGCAGATGAAAAGTACGTAGCGCATGTGTGTTCTCCTCCAGGTCTTTCTACATCTACTTACCCAGACGACGGACGACCACCAGCCTGCAGGACACAGATCCGAAAATGGATCGTGCCTCAATGCTCTGAACTCGGACGGGTGCGCCTCAGAAGTCCCCTTCGGCCACCTGGAAGCAGACGAGCCCGCGAGACCGCCACATCTCGACCACGCTGCGGCGGTCGTCGACGACGCCGATGACCGTGAAATGCGGTTCGATGTGGGCGTCGTAGATCTCGGCCTTGACGATGTTGTCGGCGCGCTGGTCGCCCGTGCGGCGGAGCAGAAGGCGGTCGAACGGGATCTCGTTGAACGTCAGCCAGGCCTCGGTGGCGCGGCGAGCGGTCTCGTCGCGGCCCGAGACGACGATGAGCGCGTCGACGTCGGGGTGGGCGGCGAAGGCTTGCGCGGCGATGACGACCGGGTGGTTCGGGGTGTCGATCGAGACGTTGCGCATGTCGTACGGGGAACGGTCGCCGATGAGGGCGAGGGTGCCGTCGACGTCGAAGATCCAGGCGCGAGGGCGATCGGTGGGCATGGTGCGAGGGTAGTGGGTTCCGCGGTGCGACCGGTCGCTAGGGGAGGGTTACTGCGCAGGCTCGGAGGTCGGCGCTCCCGTCCGCCCATCCGCGAACCGTGCCTGCGCTCGGTCGTGACGCTTGCCGACGGGCACGAGTTCCGTGGCCTTGGGCAGACCCATCGGCTTCGTCGAGACGTACACGCTCTCGGCGGTGTCGACGCGGAAGGTCTCGTGCCAGACGCCGACCACTCCCGGAGCCTTGCGGGCTGCGCGGTTGAAGGCGGTCCAGGCGGGGCGGTGTAACTGGTTCGGGCTGGACGCGTAGGCGTAGAGCTTGTCGACGGATGACCAGTACTGCACGACGTAGGGTCCGCCCGAGCCGAAGAGCAGGTGGTAGCCGAGCATGCCCGAGTCGGGGTCGGTGCTGAGTTCGCGCAGCATCCCCGGCATGGCGAAGAAGGCCGGCATCCACAGGTCGGGGCGCCACCAGCGGTTGATCTGCATCCCGATGTGGAACACGACGAGCTCGCCCTCGTGGCGGTGGGTCATGCGGCCCGTGATGACTTTCGACATGATGTCTCCTTGATTGGATAGCGTCACTATCCATAATGGATAGCGCTACTATCGAAGTCAAGAGGTGGCCATGAGAATTTCCGAACTGTCAGCCCAGACCGGCGTGACCGTGCCGACGATCAAGTACTACCTGCGCGAGGGACTGCTGCCCGAGGGTGAGCGTTCGTCTGCGACTCAGGCCGCATACGGCGAGAAGCACGTGGAGCGGCTGGGGGTGATCCGCGCGCTGCTCGACGCGGGGGTGAGCATCGCCGAGACGCGGCGGGTGCTGGGGGCGCTGGATGATCCGCCGGCGAGTGCGCACGAGCTGCTCGGGGCTGCCCATGCGGCGATCACTCCGCCGGTGGATGATTCGTTGGATCTGACGGACGCGGAGGCGCTCGTCGCGGGGCTCGGGTGGAAGCCGGGGATGTGCGACGAGGCAGTGCTGCACTCGGTGGCGCGAGCGTTGCAAGGGTTGGAGCGCGTCGGGTTCACCGTTCCGGATGCGGCGATGGCGGAGTACCTCGCGAGCGCGCGGCAGATTGCGGATGCGGAGATCTCGGGGGTGCCGGAGGACTCTGCGGAAGCCGCGGTGCGGTACGTGGTGCTGGGGTCGGTGTTGGTGGAGCCGTTGTTGCTGGCGTTGCGGCGGGTGGCGCAGCAGGTGAGCTCGGGAGAACGGTTTGGGGAAGATCACGAGTAGGGCGTTCACCGCTCTCCCGATTTGCTGACCTCCGCGTCCGGCTGGCGGGAAGCGCGCCGAGTTCTGCCACGATCGTCGCGGCTACGTCTTCGGGCAGCTGATGTTCCCAGAATCTCAGCACCCTCCACCCTGCGTCATTGAGACGCAGGGTTGTCTCGCGATCGCGCTCGACATTGCGACGGAGCTTGGGAAGCCAATAGTCGCTGTTGCGTTTTGGGTAGGTCGCGTGAATCGGGCAGCCGTGCCAGAAGCATCCGTCGATGTAGACGGCGACACGCACACGGGTGAAGACGACGTCGGCGCGATACCGGTCGCCGAGCGGAGCAAAGTCCACGCGATAGCGGAGTCCAGCGGCATGGAGGAGCCTCCTGACGGCCAGCTCGGGCTGAGTGTCGCGGCGTCGATTTCCGCGCATCGAACGTCGTGATCCCTCCGTGCTCGCCCATGACATGGTGGCAGCCTACGTCTTGACGAGGGAGAGTCGTCGCCGGGCATCAGGCGGATGGTCCGTAGTTCAGGTACAGCTCCCTGGGAGGCTCCGAAGTCGTGCGACGCGACAGACTGATTCGGCGCCTGGCTATTGTCTGGCTAGCAGTTGAAGGTCGCTCGTGGCACAGTGTGACATTGTGCCAGCAAACTTTGCAGCTTCACTCTGTGGCTATCGGGCTTCAGGGGCTCCGAACACATCCGACAACAATGACGCTCAGTCGAAGGAACTCGGGATCGAACTGTTTCGACAGATGGGAGTCGTCGCTGGGCAAGCCGGGCCCTCCGACCCGGGCAGCGCCTTGGAGGAAGCCGCTAGGGCGGATCTGGCCTCCCGGAGACCCGACCTCGAGATTGCTCGTTCCCGCTCAGTCGCTGACTTCTCGCAGTATCGACACCTGGCCGTCTTCCCGACTTTCAGGAGGACCTACGAACCTGTCTCGAAGGCCATGAACGAGCTACGCGAGCTCGCGACGCGTCTGCCTCCGTCTGCTGAAGCAAAGAGGCTTCGAGCGGCACTAGCTCGCAAGTCGGCGACCTATGCGAAACAGGATGCGATCACGCAGCGCATGCTGGTGGAGATGCCGGAGGAAGCGATTCTGAAGGTAGATCTCACGGTCGGAGCGCCCTTGGCAGACGCTGACCTGCACATGCATGTCGGGGTGTCTGCGAAGTGGTCGCTCCGAACTGATCGCGCGCAGGACTGCATCTCGCAGGGGGCAAGGCTCGCAACGCAGAGGAGAGGCCCGATGCCTCATTTCGCCGTGCTGACCATGGAACCAAGACCAGCCATGCTTCGAATCTTGGCGGATGGATCGGGCGCCATCGACTGCGTCTACCACCTCGACCTGCCCGCGCTCACCCGTGCGATCGAGGCGGTGGCTTCGACCAAGGGAACGAACTGGTCGCCGAAGCGCACCTTTGATCGGTTACTCCAGCAGGGCCGGATCCGCGACTACGAGGATCTCGTGGCAACTCTCGTGCGAGTGCCAGCGAGTTGAGGGAACGCCTCTCCAATGCTGGGCAGCGCGCCGATGTGCTCATCCGATTTCGGCGGGGGTGGGCCCAGATGTCCGATGCCAAGCTTACGATCGATGTATGACGAAGAACCTCCGCATGATCGACCTGTTCGCCGGTTGCGGGGGTATGACAGTAGGGTTTGCGAGCGAAGGATTCAGGCCTGTGCTCGCAGTCGAGTGGGACCGAGCGGCCGCCGCCACGTACGCGGCAAACTTTGGCGAGCACCATGTGATCGCGGGAGACATCGCGGGAGTGTCTGACGACGCGATTCCCGAAGCTGACATTGTAATCGGGGGGCCGCCGTGTCAAGGCTTCTCAAACCTGGGGTTGAAGGACATCAACGATCCTCGGAACCAGCTTTGGCGTGAGTTCATGCGGTTTGTGAAGCACGCTCGTCCGAAGGTCTTCGTGATCGAGAACGTTGACCGGTTCGCAAAGTCGCCCGAATTCGCGATGCTACTCGCCGAAGCCGATCACGGGGCTTTGGTCGAGTACGAACTTCAGCACGCTGTCTTGAACGCCGCCGACTACGGCGTCGCGCAGCGCCGGAAGAGGACCATCGTCATTGGTTCTCGCATCGGGCGGATCGAACTTCCCGCTGCGACTCATGCGAAGGAACCGGAAGCAGGATCGGGACTGCTCCCGTGGCGTACGGTTCGCGATGTCATAGGCGATGTTCCTCCGCACCCGTCGACAACCGAGCTTCCTGCTCGTACGTCGGAGCTCTTCGGTGAGTCCATGCCTGGCACCTTTTGTGGCCTGGACCTGCATATCCGGCGGACGCCCACCAGCAAAAGCCTCGACCGATACAGTTTCGTCCCGCCAGGGGGAGGCCGATTCGATCTTCCTGTCGCACTGTTGCCGAATTGCTGGGCCAACAAGCCGACTGGAACCACCGACGTGATGGGGCGTCTCCGTTGGGATATGCCCTCAGTCACCATCCGAACTGAGTTCTTCAAGCCTGAAAAGGGCCAGTACCTTCATCCGCAATGGGAGGCTGGTGACTGGGTAGAGGAGTACGGCAAGCACCGCAGCGACCCGGTCCGATCGGTTGATCGTGTCATCAGCCACTTCGAGGCCGCGCTTATCCAGGACTTCCCCGCCGACTATCGCTGGGTTGGAACGAAGATCCAGATTGCCCGTCAGATCGGAAACGCAGTTCCGTCGGGGTTGGCGCGAGCCATCGCGCAACAGATCAAGCCGCGTCTTCTCGCATCTGAAGCGTCGGAAGACCGCGAACTAAGTGTTGCTTAGCCGGATGCGTTAGGTTCGAACTCGATCTCGAGCTGCGGCACCAGCCCTGGGGTCGACGCTCGCGTGCGCGTCGAGCTCACTGCCACCCAGTCGCCGACTTCGAGTTGGAAACCGAGCTCCTTCGCTCTCAGTCGGTCGGGCACCCAAGACCAAACGAGCACCTCCAAGCCCGACACGGCTCGAATCGCCTCCTTCGCCTGGCGTGCACGTCGCATCGGATCTTTGTTGCCGAAACATACTGTTTCGATGGAAGACCTAGGGATCACGGTGTCGGGAAGGAACCCGAAGAGCGACGCAAGACGAGAGCTTTGCCCAACTCTCGGGGCAAAGACAACTGAAAGCTGTTCCGGAGTGAGGCGGGCGAGGGGCTCCTCCGGAAGGTCAGTCCAATCGAGCAAAGGTAGCGAGAAGCGGGCGAGCGCGTCGGCGGCGACTCCTCGCTTTCCATCCTTGTTCGCTCCATCGTTGAGCCAGACTCGGTGGGCGCGCATGAGGAACGTGCGGTGACGTCTGCGGGCCATATCGACCTGAGTGAGAATGCTTATCTCACATTGACCCTCAGTGGGAATCATCCAGTTCGTTCTTACGGTGGCTTTGAGCTCAACGGGGATCCCCAGGATGCGTGTATCCAGCGGCGGCTCCTTGTAGAGGTCGAGCTCGTTCAGAACCCGGTACTGGAGCTTCGTGCCTACGGATGCCCTCTCGTCTGAATCGACATCAGGGCTGAGCAAGTCGAAGCGTCCGGTACGTGCTCCATCGAGGACATACTTCACAGCGTCGTCGACTGCTCGCGTGAAGTTCTGAGACAGGGGGCGTTCCTTCAGCCAGTTCCAGACGCTTTGAAGCGCAATGTCATCGCTCGCCGCTTGCACCACGTGCGACTCTGCAGTCAGGCTCTTCCGCTCGTCTGGGGTGCAGGTGGCTCCGGGCCCCGGCGTGGTCCTCTTCACTCTCGAGACGCTATCGCATCTCTCGTGGGTCGTTCTGAACTGGCTGGCGAGGGTGCCGACTTGGCGAATGACGCGACGGGCTCAGGTCGGAACGACTTCGCACCGTCGAGAACGCCGCGCGAGCGGCGCGACTTCATCGGGTCCGCTATCGCCTGGACTAAAGCGTGTTCAACGAAGAGCGGAGTAACGGTGGAGTTTTCAGAGCGTCTCGATTCCCTCTCAACGAAGGTGAAAAACCAGGCGACGGCGATCGGGACCGAGGAGGCAACGAAGAATGCGTTCGTCATGCCGTTCATCTCGACGATTCTTGGTTACGACGTCTTCGACGCGCTCGAGGTCGTCCCCGAGTTCACGGCCGATGTCGGCACGAAGAAGGGGGAGAAGATTGACTACGCCATCATGCGCGACAGCGAGGTTCAGATCCTCATCGAGTGCAAGCCATCGATGGGGTCGCTCAAAATCGAGCACGCTCCGCAGCTCTTCCGTTCTTCGCCGTCACGAACCCGCGCATCGCTGTTCTGACGAACGGCGTCGTCTGGCACTTCTACACTGACCTCGACGCTCCGAACCGGATGGACGCCAAGCCGTTCCTCGTGCTCGACCTGCTCGACACCGACGAGACTCTGATCCCGGAGATTCAGAAGCTGAGCAAGGAGAGTTTCGACCTCGACTCGATCATCAGCGCGGCCGAGGAGCTCAAGTACATTGGTGCCCTTAAGCGAGAGATCGCGAGCCAGTTCCGCGAGCCGACGGACGAGTGGATCAAGTTCTTCGCAACGCGTGTATACGACGGTTCGTACACGCAGAAAGTGCGGCAGCAGTTCACAGGGCTGGTCGGCAAGGCTGCACACCACTTCTTGAACGAGCGCGTGAATGATCGCCTGAAGACCGCCCTCGGCGTGAGCGGAATCACGCACACTTCGGACCCGTCGCCGGCGACGAGTGCAGAGGTCGCGGAAGCAGATCTCGATCGCGATACCGAGATTGAGACCACTCTCGAAGAGCTAGAGGGCTACCAGATCGTGAAGCGATCGCCTGTGGCGAGGTCAAGCCGCAGCGCGTCACGCACCGCGAGGCGAAGAGTTACTTCGCAGTGCTGCTCGATGACAACAACCGGAAGCCCGTAGCGCGTCTTCACTTCAACGGTAAGCAGAAGTACATGGGGCTGTTGGACGAGGACAAGGTCGAGACGCGGCACTCGATCGAAGAGCTCGATGAGATCTATTCGCACGCGGATGGAATTCGTGAAGCAGTGCGGCGGTATGGAGACTGACGATGCCAGGCGTGCCCGGCTGGATGAGTAGCAGCGGGGACGGCGAAGGACGGCCTTAACGCACAAGCCGCTTCTCCTAGACGCGGGCATTGACCTCACCGACGTATTGGTCATCCGCCATGGCTACTTTCGCGATCACCGAGACACCGGTTTCCGCCAGGTCTCCCACGGCTGAGCAGTTGCTGAGCCCACGGGCGAAGACTCGGACCACCACGGGTATCTCACGCCCCTGATCGAGCGCTGTCCTTCACACGCGGCTCGAGCGCTGTCCTTCACACGCGGTCAGCTGCGCTAGCCGCTGAAGCCTGAACCGCCTCCCCAAATCATGTCGTCATCGTTATCGTCACCTAACTCGTCGTCAACCTCTGGCTCGGCGGCGGCGGACGCGAACTCCTTGGGGTCTCGAAGCAGAGCCACACCGCCCTCGCGAAGCTCCTCGAATCCCGGGTCCTGGAGTTCTGATACCCCTTCGAGATAAGCGATGTAACGAACCGGCCATGCCTCGTCGCGCGTGTAGGCGTCGCCCCCCGCGGCTCGGAGATCGGCTCGGAGGGCGGTCTGCTGCGTGGACAGGGTTGCCGAGCGTGACTGCAAGAGGTAAGCAAGCCCAAGGGAGTCGTTAGTAACGCGAACGGCCTCCCAACTTTTTTCCGAGATGGCAACGTTAGTCTCCCAGGCCAGATGCAGGAGCCAGCACACCGCGCTCGATTGGCTGTCCGATGCGTGCTTTTGAATGAGCGTGTCCAAGTCCTCTTGTGGCAGGTCGATTCCGGTCGCGAGCAGCGAGCGCGCCAGGACAGGCGTGGTGTGGGGATATGAGAAGGACAGCTCCGCGAGCCTTTGGAGAAAATGCTGCTGATCTTCCTTGGAAAGACCCATGAGTATGCCTTGGGATCTAGACAGAGCCCATTGGATCGCGCTCGCCTGGGGATCCGTTCGAGATAGCTCCAGCGCGCGATCGATCAGCTCACGAGGTCTGGTGGAACTCGTCTGGCGCAGTTCGCGGAGCCAGCCCGGGTCTTCTGGGGCAGGCAATGACTCGACAGAGGTCTTTCGCCCATTGAGCTGTAGTCCGAATCCCCGCAGGGCCGTATCGAGATCACGCACAAATTCCTCGGCCTCGGTTTCCGTTCTGGTGTAGGCGACGTAGTCGTCAAGAAATCGCTCGTATCGATATCGCTCAAGCGCAGCGTCAACTTTGCTTAGTAGGAGCTCCGCGATGATCAAGGAAGATCCAGGGCCGACAGAGATGCCGGTTGTTTCGCCGCGGCGAGCCATCCTCACAGCAGCATCGAGTTCATTGGCCGGGACGCTCAGCCTGTGATTCAACTTGGCTTCGGGTTTGCCCATCAAAGCCCACGGAATTGCGTGGGAGTAGATCGAATCATAAAACGCCGCGATGTCAGCGCGTACTCGAAAGCGTCGTCCCACACCCGGACGAAGATGTGGTCGCGACTGCTCCATTGATGCGATGCGGCCGTCTGAGTGCTGTCGAACGGTGAACTGCGCCACATCGGTGTTTATGGCGGGCGCGATGTCAGATTCCCACAATCGTCCGATGGTTTCGACTAAATTCGAATATGCAACTGGGTGTGGCAATTCGATGCGACGAGGATTCCACCGGTAGTGTGCCACTCGTACATCCGCGAGCGAATAGCCCATTAATGTGCGCTCAGTCCGACGTGGTCTGTGCTTTCCGTCGGTGTGATTCGCCACGATCTTCGATGACACCCGACTTGTCCCGAGAGTGCACACGCTCGGTGGAAGGTCGTCGCCGCGCCGAGATGCTCGGGGCGCATAGTTCTGATCGAGCAAAGCGCGGCGTACCTGCTCAGCGGAGAGTTGACTGGTGCTCACCGAGCGATGCTATCCGACACGTGTCGATCGCATCCAACGCGGCAACGGTCGACGCATCCCAGATATGCGACCCCGAAAGATCGACGACACCCCGCTCCGAATCGTCTGAGTACCAGTACTCCACCCACATCCCTGACCGCTAGGTAGTGTGGCAGCAAGACAATCATTACGGCCACGAGGGCTGCCATATTCGTTGCGATCCCATGTGCCGCGCAGCGATCAGAGACTGGGCTCGGCGGTGCGGGCACGCGCACCGAGGCCGCCGTTGCGAATCTTTCGTCGGGGCCAGCGCGGATGGGTCCCTCGCCCTGGAGCGATGGGTAGGGGGAACAGGCCGTGCGGCGGCGAAGGCCCGATCCGGTCATCGGACGCCGCAGTAGGTACGATTCGCTCATGGCTCGAGTTGATGTGAGGTTTCGGGATTCTTGGAATGAAGCAGGTCACGCCGACCCAGAAGATTTCGTCGTACGAGGAGAAGATGGGGATGCCTTTCTCGCCGCGCTGCTGAGGCTTTTGAAGCAGATGCCAGATCCCGACCAGAGGTTCTTCTCAGTTGTTGTCTACGACGCCAATGGAGATCTAGCTCTCTTCGCCGGCCTCGACGACCGCGTATCGATACGACAGATGGAGCGTTTCGCCGAAGGCTCTCACCTGTTGATTGATAACGCGGGTCGTGGCGGCGGTCTGCTTACATCGATGTGGGAGTTCGTCCAGGCGGGTCTCACGTTAGCTGGCATAGTTGGCTTGCTTCAGCAAGGGAATGCGGTATATGCGTCGGCGCTTTACAGGCGAAAGCGGCGTGCAGCTCGAGAGTGGCTGGTGGGCGGTGATGGTAGCCCTAGCCTTGAATTGACTCAGATGGTGAATGAGCACGACAACTACAACTTGCGTGACTTCGAGGGCATGTTCGACCTCGGCCCAGCTGACGCCGCGCGTCTGCTGCGTGAGGTCGGGTTTGTTCAAGAAGCGGGCACCCCGTCCGACTGGCCTGATCTGTGGGTTGACCCCACGGAGTGACGCCCGTCACGCGCTTGAGTGGCTAGCCGTAGTCTGGGACAACTAATCTTGGCCACCCCGGCAGAATGTTGATGGCAACGGTCTTCAGGCCGTTGCCTAGCACTCTTCGTCGCTACTCGAACCCACCCGTCAACCGCCCGCGCATCCGCGAACTGCTCTCATTCATCCCGACGATCTCCACCGTCTTCCCCAACGCCTGATACTTCGTCTCAATCGCATCCAACGCGGCGACGGTCGACGCATCCCACACATGTGACCCCGACAGATCGACGACAACGCGATCGGGATCCGATGAGTACGAGAACACCGTCGTCAGGTCATTGCTCGACGCGAAGAAAAGCTCCCCCTCCACGGCATACGTCGCCACATCCCCGGATCCAGGGACAGACCGCGTAACCGTCACGAAGTGCGCCACCCGCCGCACGAACAGCACCGACGCGACCAGCACCCCACCGACAACCCCGACCGCCAGGTTGTGCGTCACCAAGACCAACACAACCGTAGACACCATCACGAACGTCTCGCTCTTCGGCATCCGCTTCAACGTCGACGGACGGATGCTGTGCCAGTCGAACGCCCCGATCGCGACCATGATCATCACGGACACGATCGCGGCCATCGGGATCGTCCCGACGAAGTCGCCGAACACGACCACCAACACGAACAAAACAGACCGGCGCAGAAGGTCGAGATGCGGGTCCGCGCACCCGAGGCCTTCACGTTGATCATGGTCTGACCGATCACGGCGCAGCCGCCGATGGCGCCGAAGATCCCCGATCTCGTCGACCAGCTTCGCGGCGAGCAGCGACTCCAGCAGCCCCACCACTGCGACCCCGAGCGCGAACGGCGCGATGATCGTGAACGTCTCCCAAGTCAGCGGCACGTTTCGGGATGAACAGCTCGGGCAGGCTCCGCGGCAGCTCGCCCTGATCGCCGACCGTCGGCACGGTGATGCCGAACGCGAGCACGACGCCCGTCACGATGATCACCGACACCAGCGGCGCCAGCACGATCTTCGTGATCTTCGGCATAACCAGCATCACGACGATTCCGAGCGCCACTAGCGGATACACCAGCCACGGCACATCGATCAGCTGCGGGAACTGCGAGTTGAACACGAAGATCGCCAGCGCGTTCACGAACCCGACCATCACGCTGCGGGGATGAACCGCATGAGCTTCGCGACGCCGACAACCCCGAGGATCACCTGGAAGATGCCGGCGAGGATGACCGTCGCGATGAAGTAGTCCAGTCCGTACATCGGCGCGACCGGGGCGATCACGAGCGCCACGGCTCCGGTCGCCGCGGTCACCATCACCGGTCGCCGGCCGAGGAACGCGATCGACGCCGCCATGATGAACGATGAGAACAGCCCCTTCGGGTCGACGCCCGCGATCACCGAGAACGAGATCGCCTCGGGGATGAGTGCGAGTCCTACGACGAGCCAGCCAGCACCTCGCGGATCAGCATCCGCGGACTCTTCGGCGCCGTCAGGACAGAGGGGTTCGCCCGATAGCGGGCACGATCATCGACCGTCGTTGCAGACATGGAGCTCTAGGGGAAGGCGCCTCGAGGATGAGGCAGAAGCCTCAGTGCAGGGCGATCGAGCGCCCCGCCTGATCTACCCGGGTAGATCTGCTCAACGCAACGGACCGCGGTTCAGTCCCGCCCGCCGCTCACCTTCTTGAACCACACGCCGACCTGCGTCTGGAACAGCTCGCGCACCAGGTTGCTGTCGAGCGCACCGTCGACGCCTCGCAGTCGGCCCTGCGTGAGCTCCCCGCAGACGACAGCCCACGCGTATCCGATCGCCAGGGTGAACGTGCTGGCGACGGTGCCCGAGATCACACCACCGACCACCGTTCCCGCTCCAGGGATGAACTTCAGGAGCCCTGCGACCGCGCTTCGTCCGGCAGCGGAGACAGCGACGGTCGCTGCAGTTGCCGCGATCGTGGCGGTCTCGACTCTGACGCCGTAGATCGCCGCGACCCTCGCCATCATCCCGAGCTGAATGGGGACGAGCACTCCGGCGTCCGCAACGGGGATCGGGATCGCCCCGACCGTCAACGCCGCCGTGGCAGCCGCGCGGACAGCTGTTTGAGCTTGCTTGCGCTTTCGTGCCAGATCGACTTTCTGGGCGGCTGCGAACGCTGCTTCAACACCCTCGGGAGCTGCGCGAAACGTGGCATCCACGAGCTCCGTGAGCCCGTGCTGAACCTGACCCGTGAACTCATCCGCCGTCGACATCACCAAGATCGGGCGGCCTCCCACGATCGGTAGGTCGAGTCCCGCGATGTGGTCCGCCAGGGTCAGAGCGTCGGCGTGATACTCGCCGTTCCGCGACGGCACCTGTGTCAAAACGGCGACGACAGGCAGGCCGAGCTCGTGCAGGCGACGGATGAACTCCGCCTCGGTGTCCTCGAACCGCCGGTCCGTCGCCCGGACGCAGTACCAGGCGACGTGGATCTGCTCGGAGAGCGGCCGCTGGCGCATCTTCTTCAGATAGTCGCCGAGTTCGCGGATCAGCTCATCGGTGTCCTTGCCGATCTCGAGGCCACGCGTGTCGAGCAGGCCGAGGAAGCCGGAACGGTGGATGTAGAGATGCTCGTCCATCGTGACGGGCTCGCCGACCCCGGTGGGAGCGACCTCCTCTCCGAAGATCGCGTTGATCAGCGTCGACTTCCCGACGCCCGTCTTGCCGAAGATGGCGAGGTTGAAGCGGCCGATCTCGTCCGCCTGCTCTTTCCACTGGCTGCGGAACTCGTCTTCAGAGAAGGTCTCACCCGTCATTGCGCACTCCCTCTGAGGCCGTAGCCTCGGTCCCCGAGGCGTCGCGCCCCCGCTGAGGACTAGCGTATCGAGAGGTGGTTGCGCGGGCCCCGTCTCAGTCGCAGGCAATCCCGTCACCGTCGCGGTCGAGGTCGTACACATCCGGCCCGACGACCTGCAGCGGCCCGCGGACATATGCCGGTCCGTTTCCGCTCCCGCCCGCGCAGTCCACGTCCGAGGCGATCGGCACGCACACCCCGGCATAGCTCGAGTGGCATTCGGCCGCAGGCTGCACCAGAGGCACCGGTGCCGGCGCAGGCTGTCGCGTTCCGTTCGACGTCACCTCGTTCACCGGCGCAACGGTGACGACTTCGCCGACGACTTCGCGCGACACTTCCACACCATCGACGTAGGTCACGCGGTACGTGGTGACCTTGGTTCCGTCGACACCGGCTGTCGTGATGGCGGTCTGTCCGACGTCGAGCTGCGGATCGTCGGCCGTCGTCCGCTCGAAAGGAACGACCGTCGACTCTTCGACCTCCTCGAAGGTGGTGGGCTTGGGAGAGGGGGTCGGCTTCTCTGTCTGCGCGGAGGCGAACGGCTTGGCATCCGACGACGACCCCGAGCTCGTGGTGTCGGAACCCGGTCCGCCGAGGGCGGCGTTCGCTCCAGACCCCGCGAACATCAGAACGAACGCGATCCCCAGAGCAGCCCAAGCCGCCCCGCGCGAGCGCACGCGAAAGAGCTTCGCCGAGCCACGCACGATCCCGTAGATGGCGACGAAGAAGAGGACCAGCCCGGCGAGCACCATGATCACACCCAGGCTGCGGGTGAGCAGGAGGATTGCGAGCACCACCGCTCCCCCGATGAGGACGACCTTCATCCGAGAGGACTTCACCTGGGCGGGAGCGGCATCGACGGGGGTCACGGCGACAGCCACATTCGGTGCTTGCCCCAGGGGCGCGGTGTGTATCGTCCACTGGGTGCCGTCCCACCAGCGCTGCTGCTGTGCGGGGTGTTCGGGGTCGGCGTACCAACCTTGAGGTGCTGCGGGCATCGTTGCCGTCCTTCTGCTCAGGCTCTGGCCGAACACTACCGATATTCCAGCGAGCAAGGGAGAGTCCTGTCTCGGGGGCCAGCAGACGCACCCTTCCCTCTCTCCACTGCCTGCGCCATCATGAGACGACCAGCCACCCAGGAGGCCCTCTTGTCGCTCGCATCGACCACGCCGGCAACCACCACCACAGGTCTCCCCGGCGTCGCGATCATCGCGGAGATCCGACGCGTCCTGATCACGACCCTGGTCGCCGTCTTCGTGTACTCCTCACTCATGGTCGCCAGCCGGAGCTACTGCCCCGGTGGCGTCGACGGGAGCGGCGGCTTCATCGACTCATCGGGACGGCCGACCGACCAGGCGCCTGTGTGTATCGATCTGACGCTCAGCCCCAGCCCCCTGGTCTACATAGGCATCGCCGCGATGGTGCTGATCACCCTCGGACGAGTGATGAAGGCGAGCGACGAACACACCGCTCTCACCACACTGAACCGCGCGGCCATCGGAGTCTCGGCGCTCGTGGGCCTCGCGATCATCGTCTCTCTCGTCTGGTTCTTCCTGATCCCTATGGAGGGATTCACCTCCGGCTCCTGGACGGTCTTCAGTCCCTTCCCCTTCGGGAACATCGACGTCACGACCACGCTCATGACCGTCGAGTGACTCACGAAGACAGCGGGGGCGACGCGCGGATCTGCGGCGCCGCTGCGCGACACGCCCGGCGGTCAGCCCTGATTTGCCCGATCCCCGGGATCCGCGTAACTTATTACTTGTTCGCCCCAAACGGTTGAGCGGAGGTCCTCGGACCGGCTCCCGTCAAGCAGCTAACACCTCCCGAATCCCAGACACTCACTGAGTGAACAGGACGAAGGTGCTGATCCGTTCCCACGGTCAGGCCGAAGAAATTCGGACTTGACAACGGAAACGAGATCGGTAAGATAGAGAAGTTGCCCTTCGGGCCTGGCTGTGATGGCTGGGTCGTGGGAGCATCCGATCCTTGAGAACTCAACAGCGTGCACTTGTCAAATGCCA